>NCGC01000181.1 GCA_002281475.1 Methylophilales bacterium 28-44-11 | reverse complement strand
CAATTTATCATGTATCCCATTTACAGCCAGACGATACGGCTCATCCAAACGATGTGCCGATTGATCACGTGAGCGTTTTGCCAACGCCATCACAGCATCGTCAATCGCAATCAGCCTTGAGGACACTGCGAGCTCACGTCGTAGTGCATCGAGTTCTTTGAGATAGTATTTAAATACTGCAGAGGATTGTAAATGGATGGCTTGCAGTAAAGTGGTGCCATTGACGAAAGGGTTGCCGTCACGGTCACCGCCTATCCAACTGCCCATATGCAGAAAGCTTGGTAACACATATTGCTCACCTGTTTTAGGTTGGTAGAGTGTGTTTAAATCCCGCTCTAAGTCTTGCAGAATTTCTGGTATCACTTCTAAGAATGTCGTTTTGTAGTAACTCAACGCATTTTCAATTTCATTGACGACCGTGAGTTTGGAGAAACGTAAAATACGCGTTTGCCACAGCGAGCAAATCGCACCTTCAATCAATAGGTGGTTTCTTTCCAGCTCTTTTTTAGAGACCAGATTACCGCGTTCTGCTAATAAAAATGCAATGGTATGTTCAATATCCAGAATGCTTTTACGTTGCACTTCGGTAGGGTGGGCAGTCAGTACAGGAGAAACCAACGCATCTTTAAAAAATGCATCAATCGTCTCAAACGGTAGACCATGTTCGGCGATTTTATCGACAGAATGTGCAAGCATCCCTGCGCTTAGATTGTCCTCATTGAGACGTGTGATTTGCTGGGTATATAAATCCTCGGCAATATTCACTAAGTGTTTAAAGTAGCTAAATGCGCGCACCACGCACACTGTTTGTACTGGCGTTAAATGTTTGAGATATTGTTCAAGGTCTAAAGACGCGAGCTGATCGTTTTCGCGATGAAACTTCACCGCAGATTTACGAATATTTTCAATTAAATCAAATGCTGCTTGGCCTTCTTTCTGCATAATGGCTTGGCCAAGTACGCGTCCTAGGTATCGAATATTATCTTTTAGCTGCTGATTTTGTTTTGTGTATGCATTTGCCATATCGTAATCAATCTATTTTTATATCATTTATACAAAGCAACATCTGCACCAATCAAAGTAAATGTTATTAATCAATTGCTTGCATAGTAATGTTTTATTTCTGCTCCTCAATATTGCCCCAAAAAAAACAGTCAGCACAGTTATAGTGCTTTGACCATTTGATGTTCACATGATCATTGCAATCCAATGAGGCCTGTGTAAGCAATACAGCCAAACTATTCGATGTTAAAATATTGAATTATTTTCCAACGTGTAGTCTGAAGCGTTGACCCCTTATATTGTGTAGAGAATGATTCATGAACCAACCCACTGCTAACGAACCCAATGCTAACGAACCCAATGCTAATGAAACTATTGTGCCTGTCGATGAAAATCATGTGATTGCAGAGCGCCGTGAAAAATTAAAAATCATGCGTGAAGAAGCACACGCATCGCAAACGGCGGTGTTTCCGAATGATTTTAAGCCACAACATAAATCTGTTGATTTACATGCCCAATACGATCAGTTCGATAAAGAAACGCTTGATCCACAGGCCATTCCAGCAACAGTAGCAGGCAGAATGATGCTCAAGCGTGTGATGGGTAAAGCGAGTTTTGCCACCATACAAGATGCGACTGGCAGAATTCAACTCTATGTGGCGCGTGATGATATTGGCGAAGCGCTCTATGAGCGTTTTAAACATTGGGATTTAGGCGACATCATGGGTGCCTCTGGGCGTTTGTTTAAAACCAAAACGGGTGAGTTATCCATCCACGTCACTGAAATTAAATTGCTCACAAAATCCTTGCGTCCGTTACCTGAGAAATTTCATGGGCTTCAAGATCAAGAGATCAAATACCGTCAACGTTATGTAGATTTGATTACCAGTGAAGAAGCACGCGAGACATTTAAAGCACGTTCTAAAGTAGTGTCAGCCATTCGCACCTTTATGATTGAGCATGCGTTTTTGGAAGTGGAAACGCCGATGTTGCACCCGATTCCGGGCGGTGCCTCAGCTAAGCCATTTATTACGCACCATAATGCCTTGGATATGCAAATGTTCATGCGCATTGCGCCAGAGCTATTTTTAAAGCGTTTGGTGGT
>NCGC01000040.1 GCA_002281475.1 Methylophilales bacterium 28-44-11 | reverse complement strand
ACAGAAGAAAATTCAGTGCATGCCTCTAGTTGAACTAAACCAATATTGCCCCATCTTACTATTGATATGATAAATCGTTGCTTACATTTTTTTGTATACTTATTATTGGCCTTATTGCCGATAAAAGCGCTTGCATCAACGAGCATGTTGATTTGCAACAGCATGATGCAATCTACACAAGCGCAACAAATGATTGATACTATGCCTTGTCATCAAGAAGCGGTGAATGACGAATCGACAGATACGCACACCCAGCATCAAAATCACACATCCCATCAGTCCAATTGCGCCAGTGTCTGTGCCAGCGTATGTGCATTTACAGCTATTCCATTTAATACACCTACCATTTTTGCCATAGACTCAAACCAAGTCATTGATTTTAATCAACTAACTTATATTTCTGTCACACTTCCAAATCTACAACGTCCACCCATCACCTTTATCTAACAGTCTCATTACGTCCAATATTTGGACGTAACTCTTAATCTTGAAGGCGAATTTCATGCCTTCAAGCATGTTAGGTAAAGGAATCTTCATGTACCACACACGTATTAAAACACTACTGGCTGTTCTTACAGTTTTGAGTAGTGTTTCCGTTAGTAGCGCACCCATGGGGTTTAGTGAGTCTTTTATGGCCATGGGTGATTTCAACAACAATTGGCGTGAGCTCAATATCAACTACGCAACTTCACCGCGTGATGCCTTTGGCATTGGTGCAACGTATATGCGCGCGGACGATAAAACCAAATCTCGCACACTAGAAGAGTTCACCTACACGCGTTTAATTCATCGCTGGAATCTTCCTCATGCCCAAGCAAACCTATGGTTTCAAGGAGGTGTTGGTGCTTTGCAAGGTCTGGACAAAATCCCTGGTGAAAACCACCATTTTGACAAAGTGATGATCACACCAGGTGTGCAGTTTGACTACGAAACTACGCGACTTTACTTTCAAGCTTCGCATCGGCTATATCGTAGTTCAGACATAAACCATGACTTTACTTCTGTGCGTGCTGGCTTCTCGTTTTATGAAACTGAGTATGACAAAACGCAGCCTTGGTTCATTTTGGAAGCACGCAATATGAATGGCTTGTCTGACATGGTGGAAATCACCCCTATGTTGCGACTCATCAACAAAAACTATTTTGTAGAGGCTGGCGTAAATAACGCTCGCGAACCGCGTCTTAACTTTATGTACATATTTTAATCAAAGGAATTTATCATGAAAAAACTATTATTGACTACCGTTGTACTCTCTGCATTGTTCAGCAATATCGCATTGGCAACGCAAACGATTCAAGCCAATGTGAACGGCATGGTGTGTGCGTTTTGCGCACAAGGGATAGAGAAGAAAATGCGTGGGCTATCGCAAACACAGGATGTTTATGTCAATTTAAAACAACGTGTAGTTGCTGTAGAGCTAAAAGATGGCCAAACAATTTCTAACGACAAAGTGAAAGCCATTATCAAAGATGCTGGCTATGAAGTAACATCAATTGAAGTCATAGACCAGCCCGTTGCACACATTAAAGCGGAGTTGGAAGCGAAGCAGGGGGCAAAATGATGACGGCCAATATGCATAGCGATATGGATTTGTCTGCGGTAAAAACAGCACAAAGGGCAAATATACTTTCATTGTTTACAAGCGGATCCACTTTGATTTGTTGTGCTTTACCAGCGACGTTGGTGGCCATCGGGTCAGCGGCAACGTTGGCAAGTTTAGTGTCCAATTTTCCACAATTGATATGGATAAGTGAACATAAGCCACTTGTGTTTGGAATGGCTGGGGTAATGTTGATAATCGCTGGGTTTTTTCAATGGCGTGCGCGAAACGCGCCTTGCCCTGCAGACCCTACTTTAGCGAGAATATGTGCTAAGGCGCGAAAGCAAGCTGTGCTTATTTATTGGATTTCAGTCGCAATTTTTTTTGTTGGCGTGTTCTTTGCCTTTATTGCACCTTTATTGATTTAAGGTGCATTTCACTGTCTAATAAGCTTAGCCGTTAAACTGACGGTTAAGCTTTAGATAAGGATAGTGATGACATTTTTGTTGGTTAAATATTTAGTGACAGCCGCGATAGTGGTCATCGTATCCGAGTTTGCAAAAGCGAATGATAAGTTAGGTGCTCTTATAGCAGCATTGCCGCTAATTACTTTACTGACTATCATTTGGTTAAATTTTGAAGAGCAACCTGTGCATAAAATTGCAAATCACGCTTTTTATACATTTTGGTATGTTATACCTACATTACCTATGTTTTTGATACTCCCTTATCTACTGAATAAGTGGAGTTTTTGGCCAAGTTTATGCATCAGTATGTGTATTTCTGTAGTCATTTTTCTTGTCTATGCCTATGTCTTAAAAGGTTTTGGTATTGATTTGTTATGAGTGCAAAACAAGGCTGGGATATTTTCTGCAAAGTTGTAGATAACTTTGGCGATATTGGTGTGAGCTGGCGCTTAGCGCGACAACTTCGCCAAACGCATAATCTTACTGTGAAGCTTTGGGTAGATGACTTGCAGGTAGCGCAACGCATGATGCCAGCCATTGATATAAACAAATCATCACAAGTTGTTGACGAAGTCACGGTGTACCATTGGCATGCGCATGCAGATTTCAGCCAACCGGCCGACGTAGTCATTGAGTCCTTTGCTTGTGAGTTACCAGTGCCATACCTTGCAGCGATGCAAGCGCAATCAACCACATGGATTAATCTTGAATATTTGTCGGCAGAACCTTGGGTGGCGGATTTTCATGCCAAGGCATCCCCACAAAACAATGGATTAATACGATATTTTTACTTTCCAGGATTTACGGAAAACACGGGTGGACTTCTAAGTTTCGGCATGCATTCAAATGTATTATCAAACACCAAACAGCTCTTTAGCAAGCCACCCAAATCTGCATTCAAAATATCATTGTTTTGCTACCCACATGCCCCCATACATGACCTATTACGGGTAATGGAAAAAGGCAGCACACCCATACATTGTTATGTGCCAGCGACAAGCATCCTTCCACAAGTGGCTTCTTATTTCGCGCTCCCCAATTTGGTGGTAGGGCAGACTTTGCAATCAGCAAACCTCACTGTGGAAGTGCTCCCATTTTTATCACAAGATAATTACGACGCGCTACTGGCGCATTGCGATATTAATTTTGTGCGCGGTGAAGATAGTTGGATTCGTGCTATTTGGGCTAGCAAACCGTTTATTTGGCAACCCTATTTTCAAGAGGATCATACGCATATGCAAAAGCTCAATGCATTCATCAAGCAATTTTATGCAAATGCGCCTACCGATATCGTTTCTGTGATTCAGACCATGCACGAGTCATGGGTGTGTAACGCACTTTCTCCCCAAGTTTGGCAGGGATATTTAGCAGAATTAGAGGGTATAAAATCAGTGACGCAGGATGCCAGTCAAGCGCTGCAACAGCAATCCGACTTGGCCTCTAAGTTGGTGATTTTTTGCAATAATTTGTAAAAATTGCGTATAATGCGCGCTTCTAAAATTTATTTTTCTGACTCCATATTATGAAAATCGCACAAGACCTTCGCGTGGGCAACGTGGTAATGATTGGGAACGACCCAATGGTAATTGTTAAAGCTGAGTACAATAAGTCTGGCCGTAACTCTGCAGTCGTCAAAATGAAGATGAAAAACTTATTAACTGACGCTCCAAGCGAGAACGTATATGCAGCGCAAGATAAATTTGAAGTAATTGTGTTAGAGAAAAAAGAAGTGACTTATTCTTATTTTGCAGATCCAAGCTATGTGTTTATGGATACAGAATACAACCAATACGATGTGGATGCTGACTTTATGGAAGATGCGCTACCATACTTGGAAGATGGTATGCCATGCGAAGTACGTTTTTACGACGGCAAAGCGATTTCTATTGAATTACCCACCACTGTAGTGCGCGAAGTCTCTTACACAGAGCCAGCAGTGAAGGGCGACACCTCAGGTAAAGTAATGAAGCCTGCCAAAATTGCTACTGGTTTCGAAATTCCAGTACCATTGTTTGTAAGCCAAGGCGACAAAATTGAGATTGATACTAGAACCGGTGAATACCGTAACCGTGTCATGAAATAATCAATCACTGCTGTAGCGCATTACTGCGTGACGCGGTGCTTGAAATCCTCATGTACCATTTGTACATTCCGGTTTCTGTGCTCCGTGCACCTTGTACTGCATCTACCTCGTAGATTAATCAAATATAATAATAAAGGCGCTCCAGGCGCCTTTATTATTTTGGGTATTTCGCGTTAATATCAATTTCAGCTTGAATCCAGTAATCAGTTGGACTGCCAGCAAATTGATTTTGCTCAGCAATATAGTAGGCCGCTACTTCAACCATTCTGTAACGCTCCGCTAGAGTTGTTTCTCCCGATTTAGATTTGCTGCTTTTTTTGGTTGCAGCTTTAGCTTTTGCTTCAGTGGCTGGTTTTGCAGCCGCAGCTTTAGTAGCCGTTTTCTTAGTGGCTACTTTGTCACTGGGGTCTTTTTTAGCTGTTGCCATTTACGTCTCCTATTTACAAAGTGTGTGTGAATCACTTGCTATATAAACCTTACTAGACAGTACCACCTACCGTCAAGCCATCAATTTTTAATGTGGGCTGTCCAACACCCACAGGCACGCTTTGGCCTTCTTTTCCGCAAGTACCTACGCCAGAATCTAACGCCATATCATTGCCTATCATGCTGACACGCGTGAGCACATCTGGACCATTACCAATCAATGTTGCACCTTTGACCGGATAAGTGATTTGACCATCTTCAATCATATAGGCTTCAGCTGCACTAAATACAAATTTACCGCTGGTGATGTCCACTTGACCGCCTCCAAAATTGGCAGCATATAAGCCTTTCTTCACCGATTTGATAATTTCTTGAGGATCTTTGTCGCCATTCATCATATAGGTATTGGTCATGCGTGGCATCGGTATATGTGCATAACTTTCACGTCTGGCATTTCCAGTTAAAGGCATCCCCATCAAGCGAGCATTTAAACTGTCTTGAATATAACCACGTAATATGCCATCTTCGATAAGCACGGTTCTGTTGGTTTGGTTACCTTCGTCATCCATACTCAAGGAACCACGGCGATCGGCAATGGTGCCATCATCGACAATCGTGATGCCTTTGGCTGCTACTTGTTTGCCTATCATGTTGGCAAATGCAGAGCTGCCTTTGCGGTTAAAGTCACCCTCCAAGCCATGTCCAATCGCTTCATGCAACAAGATGCCTGGCCACCCAGCCCCCAGCACCACTGTCATACTGCCAGCAGGGGCTGGGCGTGCATCTAAATTCACTAATGCTTGATGTACAGCTTTTTGCGCATACTCTTGCAAAATGGCATCAGTAAAATAGCTGTAATCAAATCTTCCACCACCACCACTGGAACCTTGCTCGCGCCGACCATTATGTTCTGCAATTACCTGCACAGAAATTCGCACTAATGGACGCACATCGGCTGCGACTAATCCATCGCTGCGAGCAACCATCACCACTTCATACTCACCTGCAATTGAGGCCATGACTTGGCTAACGCGGGGGTCAGCTTGTTTTGCAAATTGTTCTAAACGTTCCAACAGTTTTACTTTTGCATCAGCACTTAAGCTGGCAATCGGGTCCTGTGGTAAATATAAAGATGGGGATTGGTGCGTGATGATGCCTTTGCCCGTTTGCTCAGAACCCATGGCAGCAATTGCTTTAGTCGCATTGGCAGCTTCTTGTAAAGCAGGTAGATTGATTTCATCCGAATAGGCAAATGCTGTTTTTTCGCCACTGACGGCACGCACACCGACCCCTTGGTCAATGCTAAAGTTGCCAGATTTGACTTGGCCTTCTTCAAGCCCCCAAGATTCGCTGCGGCTGTATTGAAAATACAAATCTGCATAATCCACTTGGTGCGACATCATTTGTGATAACACACCCTGTAATGCAGACGTGTCCAAGCCAGTTGGTCTAAGAAGTAAGTCTTGCGCTGTTTCTAAATGCTGATTTTCAATAGGTTTGTTCATGTCATTTTCTAATCTCGTATGTATTGATGCTAGCACAACCCCAGCTAAGTGACTGATGTGTTTTCATACAAATATTTGTCATGAAACCCATTAAACCGCTCTAATGGTTTTATGTTTAAGCGCAGGCAAGCTTTGTCGTATGCTTTTTGTGTATTCACGGTTGATGTTTGCAATGACCACGCCAGAGCCACGAGGTAAGCGATCAAGCACAACCCCCCATGGGTCAACAATCATGCTGTTGCCATGTGTTTCACGACCTGATAAATGGTAGCCACCTTGTGCAGAAGCGATGACATAGCATTGGTTTTCAATGGCACGCGCGCGTACCAAGGTTTCCCAATGTGCTTTTCCTGTGGTTTCAGTAAAGGCAGAAGGTACTATGATCATGTCGACTTCCCCCATCGCGCGGTAAAGCTCTGGAAACCGTAAGTCATAACAAATAGATAGACCAATTTTTCCATAGGGCGTTTCAATCGTTACGATCTTGTCACCTGATTCAATGGTGTTTTCCTCATGGTAATGTTCAGTGCCTAAATCTAAACCAAACAAATGGATTTTGTCATAGCGGGCGACCTGTTCGCCCTTATCGTTATAGACCAAGCAACTGTTTCTTACTTTGTTTGGATAATTGCTCACCAAGGGAACAGTGCCAGCAATAATCCACACCTTATATTGTTTGGCTATTTTTGCAATAAAGGTTTGGATAGGACCATCGTTTGGTTTTTCACGGACAGTGACTTTGTCAAAGTCTTTAGAACCCATGATGCAAAAATACTCTGGCAACACGACTATTTTTGCACCTTGCTTAGCCGCTAATTCTATCAAGCGTTTTGCTTCTACTAAGTTTGACGATACTTGGGGGCTTGAGGCCATTTGCACCGCCGCCACTTTGAATAATCCATCCTTCTTCGCTACTTTAATTTTGTCTTTTTCCATGGTGTGCTTTTCTATACTGTCTTGATGATGGTGCGCTATTGTTTTTCTTTCGCGTCTTTCTTTGATTCTACCTCTTGAGGATTATCCCATGTGCCTGTGATGACATAATCGGTCGAAGCAATTTTATTAAACGGATCTTTCAGTAACTTTTGCGCAACAAAAGCTGCCGCGCCTACAATTGGTCCACCTGCTAATGCAGCCAAAGAGAGTGAATCACTGACATGTGGAATCACCGTTACTCTTAGGTTTTGTGTCTCAGTTTTTAAATTAGTTTCACCTTGAATTTTGGCTTCAGCTGCAGGGCCCGTCATATAAAAATCATTACTGCGCAAAATGCCGTTATTGGCGACTGCAGTAGCGCTGATGTTATCGAAGGCAAATCCATCACTGAACAAATCTCTAAAATCTAAACTCAGTCTTCTGGGTAAGCTTTGCAAGCTAAGTAAGCCAAGCAATCGTCCCACGCCAGGTTGTACTTTCACAATTTGTCCTTTTTCTGCTTCAAATTTAAAGTTTCCACTCAAGCCAGAAGTATCAAATTCGTGGGGGCTACCCGGCCAACGTAATTGTCCTGAAATATTGGCTTTGCCGCCTTTTACCGCGTCAGGTTGTCCAAATCGTTTGAGTGACTTACCAATACTTTCTGCTTGTAAATTAAATTTTAAAGCAGTGTTTGGGTTACGTGTCCAATTTTGCCAGGTGCCTTCAGCATTCAATACAAAGTCAGGATTGGTAATGATAAGCTTTTGTATCTCCCAATTGTCGACATTCTCAAAAGCATTGACACTGAGCGCACCCAATTTTTTATCACCAATTTCAAAACTTTCAACATTTAAATCCAATGCTGGATATTCATTACTTAAACGTTTGATTTCGTTTTTAACGGTCGATTCAGTGCTATCTGTTGTTTTAGGGATGCTTAAGTGTTTCAGTGTGGCCACTATTTTGCCGTTACCCTCACTTAACCACACGGCATCACCAGTCAGTTCCTGACTTTGAATAGATAACTTAAATCCAGTCGAAGAGGGTTTTACTGTGGCTTTTAATTGATGCATTTCACGATTAAGAATTTTTAATGTATTGGCAGAAACCTCTGCTTGATCAAGCCATGTGGATGAGTCACTATTGTTTTGTGCATTGGTTGTTGGTGTGTTTTCTTTGAAAAAGGCCAGCCATTGGTCAGCATCAAATGTATCAAATTTGGCTTTAAGTGCTAAGCCTTTAGCGGTCGGTAAAGAAGAAGGGGTGTTAATGCCAATCTCACCACGATCTACCACCCACTTACCTGCTATTGTATTTCTGGCAATATTTCCTGAAATTAGCTCTCCATACTGTAAATGAATGCTATCACTAGTAGGATCCGACTGATTTTTTTCGATTTTCAAAGGCATGATTTGCCCTGAAGTTTTATTAAGCGGGCTAGGTAATTGAATGGCCATGCCAACCAAGTTTGAGGTGAAAGTAAAATCGACCAAGGGTTTTTTGATGACGATGTCGCCTTTCCAATCAGTGGTACCTTGTAGTCCACTGGTCATGGCGTGCGGGATTAGTTTTTTTATTGCCACATCGTTGATCCTGCCGCTGGCATTGATGTTGATGGATTTATCTTTACCTGTGGTGAGGTTGAGACGTGAAGCACCCCCCAATATTTCTGCACTCATGTTTTGAGCATTTAAGCCGTTCTCAGTAAAATTTAAAATGCCATTGATTTTGCTTAATTCTGGAATGCCTGTCTCCACATCGGCAAACAATGTGCCGTTTTTAATCTGATAGGCACCACTGTAGTGTGCGGATTCTAAATCTTGCAGTGGAATATTTAAGTCTAAATGTAGATGGGCATCACCGGCGGTTTTGAGTGGCTCAGTAAATCCCATGGTGACTTCTTTGACCGGACTATTATTGACAAACTTAATACCTTCTCGCACAGGGCCCTCAATTTCGCTGGTGATATTGAGCATCGGCCAATCAGCATCCAATTGCGGTATCTCTATTCGGCTACTAAGCACTTTGTTGCCAAGCACAAACCCATTATTTGCGGTCAATAACATGCGTTTTCCCTCAAACAACATGTGCGTATTGAGGCTACGGATAAGTGGCCAGCCTGTGCCATATTCGATGAGCGCGTCTTTAAGTTGTGCGGTGACTTTAAACTGACCGAGTGCTGGGTCAGGTTGATGCTTTTGGTTGACGAAAGGGAAGTCGGCCAGCCGTCCTTTGACAATGACATTGACGTCATCTGCGCGCCCCTCGAGGATGGAAGTATCTAACCAGTGCAAAGTATCTTCACCCAAAATGATTGGGTAATAAAACGAAGCAAACTTGGCGTTTCCTTGATTGAATTTGGCATTCAGATCTAGGAAACCATCATCATTGGCAGTTTTTGTATATATGGCTTTGATGGTGCCAGCTATATGCGGATTTTTAACCAACAGTTGATTCGCAGAGACTTTAAACCCTTGAGGATTAATTTGCCATTCGATTGCACCTTGCAAGCTATCAATGGGTAATGGCCAGCGTAAGATATCTTTTAAATTAAGGACAGCATTGCGTGTGTCCAATTGCACTTCACCTTTGCGTTCATTCAGTTCAATGCTTCCAGAGAAACGACTAATTCCGGGGACTTGATTAAATGCTTGTATATCTAAGCCTTCAAATTCAGCAGATACAGCGTAATTTTGCAATGAATCTGGATGACCTGATACCGCGGTTTTTAAAGTTTTAATAGTGCCCTGTGGTGATAAGCCAGCTATCCACGCCAACCATTTTGGCGACAACGTAAAATACTCTGAGGCATCAACCACTTTGTTTAATTGTAAAGTTTGCACCGAAAGATAAGCATCTATCCATGGTTGATTTTTTTTAATTGATCTTGCCCACTCGCCATTTGCTGAGTCGATCACAAGGCCAGTATCCAATACCAGATTAAACTCTTTTACGGATAACGTTTCTATTTGGTTGGCTTTCTTCCATCCTAAAAATCCTTGTAAATTGTTGGCCACCAACGGCTTATCATCAGTTGGGTGTGCAATGCTCATATGTTGTAAATGCACATCCGCGTCTACTGCGTCGATGGCAAGTTTAGAAAAGTGTAAGTCAGCTTCAACATTGCCGTGACCGCTTTTTAACTGCATGGGGTAATCAAACCAAGGTCGCCACACGCTAATATCAGTCTTCTGCAATGATGCATGCACGTTGCCCCTCCAGTCTTTTATATTGGACATATCACGGCCGATGAAATGACCACTGAGCTGGATAGGCTGTGATGATCCCAGCGACGGTAGCGCACTCAATTGAAATTCATGCCGACCAAACAAGCTTTTCCAAGCAGAATTGCTTAAAGTTAAATTAAGTTGTTGGAGTGAAAGCGGAGGTGCATTTCTTTTCTCATCAATATAAGTCACGCTTGCATTACGAACACCCACTTTGGACTGTGCCAGTAACCAGTTTGCAAAGCTAGGATTACCACGTCCACTTAAATTTACACCTGCCAGATAAAATACACCCTCTTTAGATCGGCGAATGATGAGCTTGGGCGCGTGAGCTGTCAGTTCTGATAATCTAAGATCAAACAGTCCAATGCTCAACCATGAAAGTTGTGTGTCAATTTTATTCAGGGTGAGAGCAGGTCTATTTTGCTCATCGTAAATAATTACATCCACTAAAGTCACGCGGGGTGCAATGTGTCGCCATCCTGTTTGAATGTCTCCAATAGTAATTTTGCGTTCGATAGTCTTACTTGCGAAGGTCGCAATGTCATCCTTGTAATGATCAATATTAGGAAATATTAAAAAACGTATCACCAAAATGGCGACAATCAGTATCGAAGCGATGAAAATAAGAAAGTAGGATACCCAGCGTGAGAGTGTGCGGATGGTCATGAAGTAATGGTGGTGTAAGGCATATTGTTATGACACTATTTTACTGTATTTTCATGGCTGGAATGGAAAGAAAACGTAAAGTTCATTTAAGGTTCTCATGCACTTTGCTTTAGAATAACGCCTTTCGCCAAATATGGCTGACTGACGGATAAGTTTTGATTCAATTTAAACAGTTAACGCTGACACGGGGTGCCAAAATATTGATCGAAGAAGCTTCGTTTCAATTGCATCCGGGTCACAAAGTTGGGTTGACCGGTGCTAATGGCGCTGGCAAATCTTCTTTGTTTGCATTGCTACGTGGTGAGTTACACCCAGAAGTCGGCGATTTAGAAATTCCTTCAAGTTGGGTAGTGGCGCATGTGGCGCAAGAGACACCTGCATTATCGCAATCTGCAATTGCGTTCACTTTGGATGGTGACGCAGAACTTCGACACGTGGAGGCGGCGTTATTGCAAGCAGAAACGGCGCACGCAGGTGAACAAATTGCAGAGTTGCATCAGCGTTTAACCGATATTGAGGGATACAGTGCAAAAGCGCGTGCCGCTGCATTGCTCGATGGATTGGGCTTTTTGCAATCAGATTTAGAACGTCCTGTCAGTGATTTTTCAGGTGGCTGGCGTGTACGTCTTAATTTGGCGCGCGCGCTGATGTGTCGTTCGGATTTATTGCTGCTTGATGAACCCACTAACCATCTGGATTTAGATGCTGTAATTTGGCTTGAAGGCTGGTTGCGTGAGTATCGAGGCACTTTATTGCTCATCTCACATGACCGAGATTTTTTGGATAGCGTCGTCAACAATATTTTGCACATTGAACAGCAACGTTTGACTTTGTACCGTGGCGGTTATAGCGATTTTGAACGTCAACGAGCTGAAAAACTCGCTTTGCAACAGGCGATGTTTGAGAAGCAACAACGTAAAGTATCGCATTTGCAAAGCTATATTGACCGTTTTCGTGTTCAAGCGACCAAAGCGCGTCAAGCGCAGAGTCGAATTAAAGCGCTTGAACGCATGGAAATGATTTCGGCTGCGCACGTCGATTCACAATTTAATTTTGAGTTTCGCGCGCCTGTAAGCGCACCAGACCCATTGCTAGTATTAGATGATGTGGATGTGGGTTATGGCAAGTCGCCTATACTTAATCAAGTAGCATTTACCATACGCCCGGGAGAAAGGGTGGGACTTTTAGGCAAAAATGGGGCAGGTAAATCCACGCTGATTAAGCTTTTGGCAGCAGAATTGGCACCCTTGTCAGGCAAGCGGGTAGAAGGTAAGGATTTAAATATAGGCTATTTTGCTCAGCATCAATTAGAGCAGTTACGGCCCAATGAATCACCCTTGCAACATATGTTGCGTTTAGATCCAACAACGCGTGAGCAAGAGCATTTAAACTACTTGGGTGGCTTTGACTTTAAAGGAGAAATGGCGCGTAGCCCTTGTACCAATTTCTCTGGTGGGGAAAAATCACGCTTAGCACTTGCATTGTTGATATGGACACGACCTAATTTGTTATTGCTCGATGAACCTACCAACCATTTGGATTTGGAAATGCGCCACGCGTTGACCATGGCATTGCAAGACTATCAAGGCGGCGTCATATTAGTATCGCATGATCGGGCGTTATTACGCGCGAGTTGTGACCGTTTTGTCTTAGTGGCAGATGCTAAGGCGGAATTGTTCGACGGGGATTTAGAGGATTACAAGGCTTGGTTAGCTACATCTAAAGTTCAAGAAAATGCACCTAAAATCGTCGAAAAATCACTTAAAAAGAATGATTATGCACAAAACAAAGCGGATAGGCAGGCAAGGATATTGGCGCGACGTCCACTATTAAAAACGTTGACGCAACTTGATGCAGTTTTACTTGCCTATCACTCAGAAAAACAGGATTTAGATACCAAAGCAATGGATGCTGCGCTGTATGAGCCTGAGCAAAAGCAAGCGTTGCAACAACATTTAAAACGGCATGCAGAGTTGACTGGTCTGATTGAAGAAGCTGAATTTAAATGGCTTGAATTGCATGAGGCTTTGGAAGCAATTCCTGAAATAGATTAACAATAATGATAGGTACTTTATGAGCGAAATGACATATTCCCAACGTTTGAAACTAATGCATGCCATCAGCTTGGCAGAGACGTTTGATGATGGTGCAAAAGCGGCCATTGATTTAGAAAGCTTTGATGCGGTGGATGCCGCACATTATTTAGCGAGTTTTCTTACATTTAAAGCGATTCATGAAGCAGGGAGACAGCCTGGACTTGAGTTGCAAGAAAATTTTGATATGTTAAGTGTGTATCAAGCTTACGCCCTATTGGTGTTTGCGTTTTTAACCATGCCTTTAGCGCAAGAGGACATCACCCCTGATTATCAAGCCGCACAAATCACCATTGCTAAAACCTTGTTTGCCGGTATTTCCGATGCACAGTTGATGGAAATTATTGAGTCTGGTTTGCATAAGTTTAAATTGATCGGTGATGCAGAAGTGGAGCACTGGGCAGAATTTAGAGAAAACATAGATAAAGTGACGGTAAGCTTTGTGATTGCTGGCACTGACGATGATAGCCCGCATGATAAAGAAGAAGTATTGCCAATTTTTGGGCAATTATTAAGTCAGTTGTGTGAGGCCTTTGAGCAAGGCTAAGACACTAGATAAAGAAACGTTTATTGTGATCAGTGTATGCGTTAGTTTAAGTTTTCTCCCACTTCACTAAACCTTGAAAATGGGCGCCAATGAGACGCTTACGCACAATTTAACTGTGTTTGCCAGCCA
>NCGC01000039.1 GCA_002281475.1 Methylophilales bacterium 28-44-11 | reverse complement strand
ATTGTTTTAGAAAGCCACGCTCTTGCTGAGTGTGGTTTATTTTTTTTGTAGCATATTGATAAGGTTTTAATATGGCAGTAAATCAAATTCCAGTCACAGTGATTGGTGCAGAACTATTAAAAGAAGAATTATCGCGTTTGCGTTCGGTAGATCGTCCAAACATCATTCAGGCCATTGCTGAAGCGCGCGCGCAAGGCGATTTATCTGAAAATGCAGAGTATGAATCAGCGAAAGAACGTCAGAGTTTTATTGAAGGTAGAATTGCTGAGCTGGAAAGTAAATTGTCTAATCTACAAGTGATTGACCCGAAGACACTGAATGCAGAAGGGCGCGTGGTATTTGGAGCCACTGTGCGTTTTGAAGACTTAGATTCTGGAGATACCAAATCCTATCAGATCGTAGGTGAAGACGAAGCCAATATCAAGGGTGGTAAGATATCAGTGGGCTCACCCATTGCGCGTGCTTTGATTGGCAAATCTGAAGGTGAGATTGCTGAAGTGCTGTCTCCTGGTGGTGTAAAAGAGTTCGAAATTATTGAAGTGCTTTATATTTAGTTTTCAACAAATTCTATGTCAAAAAAACTAACACTGATTGTGATTACCTTATGGGTAGGCGCGCTTTGGATGACTGGGTTAAGCGCCTACTTACTGTTTGATACCTTGCAAGATAAACAAATGGCAGGGCGTATCGCTGGAAAGTTGTTTTTAGCAGTCAGTTATATCGGGATGGCTAGCGCGTTTTACTTATTGATTCAACGCTTGGTAGAGTTTGGCACATCGGCGCTTAAACAAAGTTACTTTTGGGCGGCGTTTGTAATGTTGCTATTAGTGTTGGCGGGTTATTTCGGCATTCAACCATTATTGGCGCAATTAAAAGCAGCTGCATTGCCCAATGATGTGATGCAAAGTGTATTCGCAAGTAGATTTAGCACTTGGCATGGTGTTGCCAGTGTAGCGTATGTAGTGGAGTGCTTATTAGGTTTCGTGTTAGTGCTCAAAGTGCGTTGAAGCACCATGAACAAACAACAACACGCAGAAACTAACGTTTGGGTATAACGACTTTAGCAGACTCTTTAATTGTGACGCTTGGACGATAAAATACCAGTTGCTTACCAATATGATGCACCGCTACTGCTTGCGTTTTATCACAAATCTCCAAAAAAATAGCTTTGCGTGCATCACGATCATCGCCCGCTACTTGTACTTTAATCAGTTCATGCGCATTTAAGTTGAGCTCAATTTCTTTAATCACATTCTCAGTGAGCCCTTGATTGCCGATCATGACAACAGGGTTTAAGCTATGGGCAAGGCCACGTAAATGTGCGATTTGTTTTGTGTTTAGTTGCATAATGGTCATTTCTTTTCAATAGTTAATATTTTATCACGAAGCAGTCATTTTCCCATGAAACCATCCAGAACAAGTAAAGCGTGGATGCAAGAACACCTCAATGACCCATATGTGAAAATGGCGCAAAAAGATGGTTATCGCGCGCGTGCTGCGTATAAATTGATTGAAATCGATGATAAAGATAAGTTGATTAAACCGGGCATGACCGTGGTAGATTTAGGCTCGACTCCAGGTAGTTGGTCTCAAGTAGTGGCGCAGCGTTTAAAAGGTCAAGGTCGAATTATTGCGTTGGATATTTTAGACATGCACCCGATAGCGCAAGTGGAATTTATACAAGGTGACTTTCGTGAAGAGTCAGTGCTCAAACAACTGGAAACGACTTTAAATAATAAACTTGTTGACCTTGTAATCGCAGACATGGCCCCCAATATAAGTGGAGTAAAAGACGTAGATCAAGCGGGTGCCGCCTATTTGACTGAGCTGGCATTAGATTTTAGTCAGACATGGTTGAAACCCGGTGGAAATTTCTTGGTCAAAGTGTTCATTGGAAGTGGATTTGACGAGTTGGTGAAGGAAATGCGTGGGCAATTTGAGAAAGTGGTCACACGTAAACCCAAAGCATCACGCGACCGAAGTAGTGAAGTGTATTTGCTTGGCTTAAAACGAAAGTAGTCTTTTCAACAAGTCTACTTAACTAAAACACTGTAGTTATGTAACATCATGCCGATAAAAAGGTATAAAATAATTTTATCCTGTACTTAGGTGAAGGAACACAATTGAATAATATCGCAAAAAGTATTGCAATTTGGCTTGCTATTGCATTGGTCTTAATGACTGCCTTTAATCAATTTGGCGGCTCAAGCAAGGCTGATAGCCAAGTGGTGTATTCTCAATTTATGCAAGAAGTCAAAGCGGGCAATATTGCGAAAGTGCAAATTGATGGCCGTGTGTTGCGTGCAACCACCCATCAAGGCAAAAACTTCAATACATACGCGCCAACTGATCCATGGTTAGTTTCTGACTTATTGAAAAATAATGTGGTGGTAGAAGCTAAACCCGAAGAGCAAGAATCTTTGTTAATGAGCATCTTTGTGTCTTGGTTCCCCATGATTTTGTTGATTGGTGTGTGGATATTCTTTATGCGCCAAATGCAAGGTGGCGGAAAAGGTGGCGGACCTTTTTCATTTGGTAAAAGTAAAGCACGTCAATTAGACGAAAGTTCTAACCAAACCACGTTTGCGGATGTAGCGGGTTGCGATGAAGCTAAAGAAGAAGTCACAGAGTTGGTAGAATTCTTACGTGACCCAAGTAAATTCCAAAAATTAGGTGGTCGTATTCCACGTGGTGTATTGCTGGTGGGCCCTCCGGGTACTGGCAAAACCTTGATAGCCCGCGCTATTGCGGGTGAAGCTAAAGTGCCCTTCTTCTCAATTTCTGGTTCAGACTTTGTGGAAATGTTTGTGGGTGTGGGTGCGGCGCGTGTGCGCGACATGTTTGAGACAGCGAAAAAGAACTCCCCTTGCATCATCTTTATTGATGAGATTGATGCGGTAGGTCGTAGCCGTGGTGCAGGTACGGGTGGTGGCAACGATGAGCGTGAGCAAACACTCAACCAATTGTTGGTAGAGATGGACGGTTTTGAAGCGAGCTCTGGTGTGATTATTATCGCCGCAACTAACCGTGCCGATGTACTTGATAAGGCATTATTACGACCAGGTCGTTTTGACCGTCAAGTGATGGTGGGCTTACCTGACATCAAAGGTCGTGAGCAAATTTTATTGGTGCATATGCGTAAAGTGCCGATTGATCCAGATGTAAAGGCAGACATTATCGCACGTGGTACGCCAGGCTTTAGTGGCGCAGACTTGGCTAACTTAGTGAATGAGGCGGCATTGTTTGCGGCGCGTCGTAACAAACGCACTGTCGATATGGCTGACTTTGAAGACGCTAAAGACAAGATATTCATGGGTCCTGAGCGTAAATCCATGGTGATGCGTGAAGAAGAGCGTCGTAATACGGCATACCATGAAAGCGGTCATGCGGTGGTGGCGAAATTGTTACCCAAAGCGGATCCTGTGCATAAAGTGACCATCATGCCACGTGGTTGGGCATTGGGTTTGACATGGCAGTTGCCTGAATTTGATCGCATTAGTAACTATAAAGACAAAATGTTGGAAGAAATTTCCATCTTGTTTGGTGGACGGATTGCTGAAGAAATTTTCATGCATCAAATGTCCACTGGTGCTTCTAATGACTTTGAACGTGCAACTAAACTTGCACGCGATATGGTGACCAAATTTGGTATGTCCGATGCTTTAGGCACCATGGTATATGCAGGCAATGAACAAGATTCATTCTTTGGCAGCATGAGTTCTAAAACTGTTTCAGAAGCTACACAACAAAAAGTGGATGCTGAGATCCGTCGTATATTGGATGAACAGTACGGTATTGCTCGTAAATTGTTGGAAGACAATCGCGATAAGGTTGAAGCGATGACGGCGGCATTGATGGAATTTGAAACGATTGACGCTGATCAAATCAATGACATCATGGCGGGTATTCCAGTGCGTGCACCAAAACCACGCCAACCGAGTATTAAACCAACGTCAGGTAGCGGCAGTGGGCCTGTAGTGAACCCTGCTCCTCAACCTACAGCAAAAAATGACTAATTAACCTTTGTAGGATACTAGGGTTGGCTAAATGCAAATTTAGACCAACCCTTTTTTATTGATGATATTGCATTGTGCTCAATTTAAATTACCACTGACCCGTCCGCATGTGATGGGTATTGTCAACGTCACACCGGATTCATTCTCTGATGGAGGTCAATTCACACATACCTCGTCCGCAGTTGCCCATGCGCTTTCATTAGTGGCACAAGGTGCAGATATTTTAGATGTTGGGGGGGAGTCTACTCGGCCAAACGCTACGCCAGTTAGTCTGCAAGAAGAACTAGACCGTGTGATTCCAGTGATTGAGGCGTTAGCAGATCAAATTGCTGTTCCTATTTCGATTGATACCTATAAACCAGCAGTCATGGCGGCAGCTATTCAAGCTGGGGCTAGCTTGGTCAATGATGTGCGTGCCTTGCAGGAAGAGGGCGCTCTGGATGTTGTTGCCAACAGTGATGTGGGGATATGTTTGATGCATATGCAAGGTACACCGCAAACCATGCAGGCAAACCCGCAATATATTGATGTGGTGCAAGAGGTGAAAGCGTTTTTAGCAGAACGTGCAGCAATGTGTATCAAGGCGGGTATAGAAAAACCCCGCATATTGTTAGATCCAGGATTTGGTTTTGGCAAAACACGCGCGCACAATATCACTTTGATTCAAAAATTAGCGGAATTACAAGAATTAGGCTTTCCATTATTAGTGGGATTGTCGCGAAAATCAGTGCTTGGGCAAGTGACCGGACAAGATGTAGATGCACGTTTGCATGCGAGTGTGGCGGCCGCCGTGATTTCTGTGATGAAAGGCGCTAAAATAGTGCGTGTGCATGACGTGAAAGCGACAGTGGAAGCACTCAAAGTAGTGGCCGCCATTGCGGATCAATATCACGAAGAATAAAACGATAACGATAAAATAAGATGGGTAGAGATGATTAAGCAATATTTTGGAACAGATGGCATTCGAGGCAAAGTGGGGGAATCAGTTATCACGCCAGAGTTTGTCATGCGTTTGGGCTACGCTGCTGGTCGTGTATTGGCCAAGCGTGAAGTATTACCAAAAGGCGTGCGTCCAGCTGTATTGATAGGCAAAGATACGCGCATTTCTGGTTATATGCTAGAAGCAGCCTTAGAGGCTGGACTATCTGCAGCTGGGGTAGATGTGTTACTTACTGGCCCGATGCCAACTCCTGCAGTGGCTTACCTTACACGCGCTTTGCGTGCGCAGGCAGGGATTGTCATTTCTGCTTCCCATAACCCTTACTATGACAATGGCATTAAGTTTTTCTCCAGCCAAGGGGCAAAACTGCCAGATGAAGTCGAGCATGCAATTGAAGCAGAGTTAGAGCAACCCATGCATGTCATGGAATCTGCCTTGTTAGGTAAAGCCAAGCGTGTTGACGATGCGGCAGGACGATATATTGAGTTTTGTAAAAGTACCTTTCCCAATCGTTTGGATTTGCGTGGCCTAAAAATTGTGCTCGATTGTGCACACGGTGCAACGTACCATGTCGCTCCCGATGTGTTTCACGAGTTGGGTGCAGAGGTCATTGCGATTGGAAATCAGCCTGACGGCATCAATATCAATGAACAAGTGGGTTCAACGCATCCGCAGGCCTTGCAAAAAGCGGTGTTAGCACATCAAGCTGATTTGGGTATTGCGTTTGATGGTGATGGCGACAGAGTGATGATGGTGGACCAATATGGTCAATTGTTAGATGGTGATCAATTGCTTTACGTCATTGCGCTCGGTTTGTATGCTAAAGGCAAACTCAAAGGTGGCGTAGCTGGTACCTTGATGACGAATCTAGCGTTAGAGCATGCACTCCAACAGCATCAAATTCCATTTGCACGTGCACAAGTGGGCGACCGTTATGTACTGGAATTGTTAAATGAAAAAAATTGGAAATTAGGCGGTGAAAATTCTGGTCATATTTTAACGCTTGATAAACATACCAGTGGGGATGCCATCATTGCCGCTTTACAGGTATTACAATCATTACGTGAAAGTGGCAAAACCTTGGCGGAGTTGGGAGCTGAATTAACTTTGTACCCACAAGTGTTGATTAACGTAACCACACCGCAAAAATTAGACTTAAACCATCACGATATCCAAGCTGCGGTGAAAGCTGCAGAAACGACGCTGAATGGCACCGGGCGAGTGTTGCTACGTGCATCCGGTACAGAACCCAAAATACGTGTGATGGTGGAAGGGCGAGACGCTTCATTGGTGCAACAATTGGCCGAAAACATTGCCACGGTAGTACGTGTTGCAGCTGGGGTTTAATTCGAAACTGTATAGTTAGATTCAAAAAAAGTTCATCTCACTGTCACGCCTGCATCACAGGCGTCAATCATGATGGTCACATCAACAACTGTAACAGGAGTGGATGATGGCCAACAAAATGCAAATGTACCTGAGTCGCATGCATGCAGTCGACAGTGATTTGTGTGTGCGTGTCAGTCATACCAATCAATACCGTGTGATTCGCGATGTGTTTAGAGCGGTCAGTCGACTCGGGGATGGCGTGTTTTGGTATTCCTTAATGTTGGCGATTTTGGTGGTGAATCAAATGGATGGCCTTATGCCAGTAGTGCACATGGCTTCAGCAGGCCTGACCGGTACGCTCATCTATAAATGGTTAAAACAAAAAACGCATCGCCCGCGTCCATTCCAAGTGCGTCAGGATGTCTGGGTGGTAGGCAAGCCACTCGATCACTTTAGTTTCCCCTCAGGCCATACTTTGCACGCTGTGGTGTTCGGGTTAATTGCTATTTCGTATTATCCGGTTCTGGCTGTAGTACTTGTTCCGTTTATGGTCATGGTCGGCATGTCACGTGTCATTTTGGGTTTACATTACCCCAGTGATGTACTTGCCGGTGCAACCATCGGCTATGCGATTGTGCAATGTTCATTCATGTTGTTTGTTTAACAACAAAACAAGTTTATAACTTTCACTGCATAACATCACGATATAAAATCACTTTGCCAAATGTTGGAGGCTTAGTGATTTTTACTTAGTGATTCTTGCTTAGAAATGCTAAATTAGCGATTCGGAACAGATAACTGCGCTTGATAATCTTGGTGTACTTGCACTACCGAAGATAAACGTAAACGCACATCAATCAAACATTTCTCGCGCCACACTGTCATTTCCGTTGCACTTAAATGTGTCAACTCAGCAAATAATGCGGGCGTTTGACCTTTCAACACCGGTTCAAACTGATGCAATACTTCATGCGTTTGTTGCAAATAGTAATCCAGCTTCACTACAAACTCATCATCCCTACGTTTAATCCACTGCAAGCATAGGCTGGATAAGAAACTAAAGCGTAATGCTTTGTCAGCCCAAGCAAGGTGGTGTAGCGCCTGTTTGGCTTGGCGTTGCGTGGCGTTAAAACACTGCTGCAACAAGGGGGTGATGATGCCATGATGCTGCCTTAGCAAAGCAAAGGGGCGTGCCTGAACCTTGGATGTTAAATAGGCATCCATTGCCCATTCAGAGCTTACGTGAGTCAATAAGCTTTCGTTCTTCCATTTAGCTTCAAACGCTGGCACAAAGTGGTTATGTGCCAAGATATCGACAAACAAGTGGCTCATATAACCCACTGAAACAGCCAGTTCTTCATCTGATTGTGCCACCTCCATCATCTTTTCTGCTTGTTCCCACTGATGGGTGGTGTTGAAATGTTTCGAAATTAACGCAAGGTCTGGCAAACAAGCGCCCGCCATCACTAATTGTGGGAATTTTTTAATGGCACGTTGAATGTTTGGGTCGAGTATAGGTGTTGCCAATGCAATATATTGCGCAAAGTACAGGTGAGTAAATAACCCCCAAGCATTGGCATCTATTGCGTAGATGAACAGAGGAAAGCCCCAGGCCAGTTTGGTGAAGTATTTTTTCTTCATGTGTGCCACTTTGTCATGTATGTATGAACGGGTTGTGACAGCGCCATGAAAATTGTGTGAATCTCCCCTAAATTATTGGCAACTGGTCACAACAATGTCATATTGAATGATTAGCATCAGAACCATGATAAATTGATTGTCAATACAGATAACTCCATGAATATATTGTTAATTTCCGATGTGTACTTTCCCCGTGTCAACGGTGTGTCTACTAGTATTAAAACGTTTACCCAACAAATGCAGCAAATGGGACATACCGTACATTTAATCGCCCCAGAATATGGTATTGATACAGCTGATGAAGCTTGGATTACGCGTGTACCAGCCCGCAATATTTATTTTGATCCAGAAGATAAGCTGATGAAAATGAGCGAAGTGATGGCCTTGGTGCCAAAGCTACAAGCCATGCAGTTTGATATTCTGCACATCCATACGCCATTTATTGCGCACTATGCAGGCCTCAAGTTAGCCAAACTTCTAAATATCCCTAAGGTAGAAACCTACCACACGTTTTTTGAAGATTATTTGCATCATTATTTACCTGTCATACCGCAGTTTTTGGCACGTGGATTGGCAAGAATGATCTCAAAAAGCCAATGCAATCAATTGGATGCGCTGGTGTCCCCTTCTCAGCCAATGTTAGATGTACTACGCAGTTACGGCGTAAACACGCCGTCACAAGTGGTGGCAACAGGGTTACAACCCCATAGCTTTGCTGAAGCGGATGGGCAAGCGTTTAGAGAAAAATATGGTATTTCAACGCAACGGCCAATGCTACTGTTTGTGGGACGCGTAGCACACGAGAAGAATATTGGCTTTTTGTTAGAAGTAGTACGTATCTTAGCGGATGAGGTCCCCGATATCCTATTGCTTATTACAGGAGAAGGTCCCGCAGAAGCATCTCTCAAAAAACAAGTACAGCAACTTGGTATCCAAAAGTATGTACAGTTTTTGGGTTATCTTGACCGTAATACTGAATTGAATGCATGTTACCGATCAGCGGATATATTTGTCTTTGCCTCCAAAAGCGAAACACAAGGCTTGGTGTTATTAGAAGCAATGGCACAAGCCACACCAGTAGTAGCCATTGCTGAACTGGGTACCGCCTCTGTATTGGTTGAGGGACAAGGCGCACGCATTGTGATTGAAAATGAATTAGATTTCGTAGAGAAAATTCAAGGGTTATTGATTAATCCGCAACAGCGAAAAGCACTGGGTTTACGTGGAAAAACGTACGCACAAGAGAAGTGGTCGTCGGCTGCGCAAGCAGAAAAAATGATAGCCTTGTACGGCAATGTGATTGCGCAACATCAGAATGCCCAACACAAACAAGCTGCGGCCTATGCTGCACCTCAAATAGATTAAGCTTTATAGATTGAATAAGCTGTTTTGTTATGTTGCATTAAAAAAGCCAGCGAAAGCTGGCTTTTTTGTGATGTCATGTAGCTAAATTAACCAAATTTACCAGTAATGTAATCTTCAGTTTCTTTACGGGTAGGATTAGTAAAGATTTTATCAGTATCACCGTACTCAATAAGCTCACCCAAATACATATAGGCTGTGTAATCAGACACGCGAGCAGCTTGTTGCATATTGTGCGTGACCACCAATATCGTCAGCTTGCCACGTAGCTCGCTCATCAACTCTTCAATGTTCGCAGTTGCAATTGGGTCCAATGCAGAGGTTGGTTCATCAAACAACATAATCTCTGGGTCTGTCGCTAATGCTCGGGCAATACATAAACGTTGTTGCTGACCACCAGATAAGTTAAACGCCAAATCATGCAAGCGGTCTTTCACTTCATTCCACAACGCGGCACCTTTAAGTGCCTCCTCTACCTTGTCATCCATGATGCGTTTATTGCCTTCACCACGCACACGCAAGCCATAAGCCACGTTTTCATAAATCGATTTTGGAAAAGGGTTTGGTTTTTGAAACACCATGCTGATACGCATACGCACTTCAATTGGGTCTACCCCTTGATCCAAAATATTGGTGTTGTCAGGATGCATCACGATTTGGCCTTGGTATTTATTGCCAGGGTACAAGTCATGCATACGATTAAAGCAACGCAGAAACGTTGATTTTCCGCAGCCAGAAGGACCAATCAATGCAGTAATTTTGTTTTCGTATAACGGCATATTGATGCCGTTAAGTGCTTTGGTGCCGTTGCTATAGAAAAAGTTTAAATCGCGTGATTCGGCTTTAATTGGGGTAGTGACATTCACCATTGGGTTTCCTAATTATTCTAAATTACCACTTAATGTTTTTACGGATTTTGTAACGTAACCAAATGGCAGTGCCATTCATGAGTAAGGTCACTACGATAATGATGGCACCTGTGGCCGCAGCATTGATATGAAACGCATGGTCAGGACGAGACAGCCAGTTAAACATTTGTATCGGTAATACAGTAAATCCTGAGGTGAGCCATTCAAAGTTTAAGAATGGTGGCTCTGACGAGATAGGTGAAGGCGGTAGGAATGCAATAAACGTCAGCGCGCCAATGGTGATGACAGGCGCTGTTTCACCTAATGCGCGGGCCATACCAATAATCACACCCGTTAAAATCCCGCCTTGTGAATATTTGAGCACATGGTCTTTGACCACTTGCCACTTGGTAGCGCCCACTGCGTAAGCAGCTTCACGAATGGCCACGGGAATAGCACGTATAGATTCTCGAGTAGATACAATGACCACAGGCAAAATCAATAAGCCAAGTGTCAGTCCTGCTGTAAGAATGGATTGTCCTAATCCTAAGCCATACACAAACAAGCCTAAAGCAAGTAAGCCATACACAATAGAAGGTACGCCAGCCAAATTGGATACATTGATCTCGATTAAATCAGAAAACCAACCTTTTTTGGCATATTCTTCTAGGTATAAACCAGCCGCAACGCCTAATGGTACAGCCGTTAAAAAGGTAACCACCATGACCAAAGCTGAGCCTACCCAAGCAGATAAAATACCCGCACGTTCAGCGCGACGGGATGGAAACTCAGTAAAGAAAGTAGGATTGAAACGTTGGTAACCATCCATAATCAAATCGATGAAGAGGGTGCACAGCGTCAGTAATCCAATCATTAACGCGATCAGACCAATGATAGAGAAAATCACATCATTGCGTTTATGGCGCTTGATCATGGCGCGCACAGCGTCAATGTTCTCGAGTACGCTGGCTTGTTTTGTTTGCATATCGCTCATATTAATAATTCTCACGGTATTTCTTACGCAACGCATGACCAAGAATGTTGAATGACAATGTCATTAACATCAGCACTAAGCCAGCAGCAAAAATACTCTGATACCCAATACTGCCATGAGGAAGATCGCCCAGTGCCACTTGCACAATATACGCAGTAATGGTGGCTGCACTGTCCATTGGATTAAAGGTTAAATTAGGTTGTTGTCCAGCGGCCACAGCCACTACCATGGTCTCACCTACAGCACGAGAAATACCTAAAATATAGGCCGCGATAATACCCGAGATGGCGGCAGGCGTAACTACTTTTACTGCAGTTTGAAAGCGTGTAGCACCCATGGCGTAACTACCTTCACGCATACTCATGGGGACTGCACGCATCGCGTCTTCTGCTACCGATGAAATATAAGGAATAATCATAATGCCCATCACAATACCTGGGCCCAACATATTAAAACCAGGTAATTCAGGGAAGATTTTTTGGAGCATGGGAGTCACGAAAAGCAGCGCAAAATAACCAAACACAACGGTTGGAACACCCACTAATAATTCAAGTATTGGTTTTACCGTTTCACGTACTTTGTGGCTAGCAAATTCGGATAAGTAAATTGCGCCAATAGTGCCGATAGGAATTGCCACACTTAACGCAATGGCAGAGGTAGTGAGGGTGCCTGATACCAATGGCATGATGCCGTAATGGGCGTCTTCGAACAGCGGCGTCCATTGTGTGTCCGTTAAAAAGTCTTTCAGCGAGACCACTTTAAAAAACGTCATGGATTCATACAACAGTACGCCAACAATTGCGAATGTGGTCAATACTGCTGACAGTGCGGCTAACATCAAAATAAATTCAATGATGCGCTCGCGTACATTCCGTTTGATATTTTTAGCTAAGCGCGGACTAATGGTTGAGATCATCGTTGTGCTGAGAATTTGACTGGAAGCCGACATTATATATTTCTATTCTGAAGTAAACATTATTGTAATAAAGAAATATGACAAAAATAAGTCAAATAGCTTCTACAAGGATGTGCAAATGGTATGGATGTGACAAAAGGTAAGGTTTGACTGTGCTAAAAATTAAGGCAGCGGGTTAAGCGCTGCCTTAGATTAAGTGATTAAAACAATCAATGCGTTTATTTGATGCGTGCTAATAAATCCTCAATTTTAATTCCGACTTCTGGTCTACCGCCAAAACCAGTACCAGTTTTCATTGCTACCCAATGTGCTTTTACCGCGGCCATGTCTTTTTCTGGCAATGGAATAAATTTAACTTCTTCTGTGAGTACTTGCGCATCTCTTAAATAAGCATCAATAAACGCTTTGACTTCAGGTTTTTCCTTAGCAGATTTTGCGCTCACGTAAATAAATAAAGGGCGTGAAAGTGGTTGGTAGGTGCCGTCCATGACACTCTCTTTGCTAGGTAATACTGCGTGAGACTTTTCGTCTAATGCAATCGCTACAGCGCGTATTTTGTCTTTATTTTCTTCGTAATAGGCAAAACCAAAATAGCCCAATGCACCTTTGTCATTGATTACACCTTGCACCAATACGTTGTCATCCTCAGAGGCTGTGAAGTCACCGCGACTCGATTTTGCCTTACCCACGATGGCTTCTGTAAAGTAATCAAATGTCCCAGAATCAGAGCCAGCACCAAAGAGTTTTAGGGGAGCATCAGGCCAAGCAGGGTTGACTTGATTCCATGTGTTAATGGTTTGCTGTGCTTCTGGGGCCCAAATTTTATTTAATTCAGCCACGGTCATGTGTTTAATAAAGTCGTTATTGGGGTGAACCACCACCGTCAATGCATCAAACGCAATCGGCAACTCAACAAACTCAATACCCGCTTCTTTACATGCTGCCATTTCTTTTTCTAAGATTGGGCGTGATGCATTTTGCACATCGGTTTCACCACGACAGAATTTTTTAAATCCACCACCCGTACCTGAAATACCCACGGTGACTTTTGTTTTGGTCGCAATTTGAAACTCTTCAGACACAGCCTCGGTAATTGGAAAAACCGTACTGGAGCCATCAATTTTAATGATGCTATTTTTGTTACCTACGCTGGCGCCATCATCGCCAGATGGCGTACAAGCTAATACCAGTGTTGCGGTCACCACGATAGAGATGAGGGATAAATGTTTGTATGCAAAAGTCATGAAGATACCTAACGATATGATAGAAAAAGAAATTTAGATTTAACGCTGACACATTACATGTAACTAACAATCCATTATTCTATGATACTTCATGCATCCGGTCAGTAACATTCATGATGCACCAAATAAAAAAAGCGACATGCATCATGTCGCTTTTTCTTTCAAACATACTTAGCTATTACTTAATACGTGCGAGTAAATCTTCAATTTTTACACCGATTTCTGGCGTGCCATCAAAGCCTGTACCTGGTTTAAGTGCTTTCCAATGCTTGGTCACTGCAGCATATTCATTCGCTGGAAGCGGAATGTATTTTACTTCTTTCACTAAAGTAGGTGCGTTTTGTAGATAGAAATCGATAAACGCTTTCACTTCTGGTTTGAATGCAGCCGCAGTTGCATTAACGTAAATGAAAATTGGGCGTGATAAAGGTTGATAGCTACCGTCTTTGACTGTCTCAAATGAAGGGCTGATAGCAGGTGCGCCTTTTTTAGCAATGATAGGCACGGCTTTTAATTTGTCTTGGTTTTCTTCGAAATACGCAAAACCAAAATAACCTAAACCGCCTTTGTCGCTGTTAACACCTTGTACCAATACATTGTCATCTTCTGACGCAGTGAAATCACCACGACTAGATTTTGCTTTGCCTACA
>NCGC01000038.1 GCA_002281475.1 Methylophilales bacterium 28-44-11 | reverse complement strand
AGTAACGGTACAGCTGGTAGTGATGTGTGTGGTACCGCAAATGAAAGTCCAAAACAGAATATGGTCACACTGACCTTAGGTTTAGGTATTGATGGAACACTTCTATATACAGATGATTATAAAGAGCAGCAAGCCGGTGACTTTGCAAATATCAAAACGGGTTCCGCAAACTGGTCTAATCCAATGCCAGCAGAAAACGGCTCACGCATCGATGACCTTTGGCATGCTGCGGTAAATGCTGGTGGTACTTATTACAGTGCAAGAAACCCTAAATCACTCAGAGACTCTTTGATTAAAGGTCTATCCGAAATTAAGAGCGTATTTGGTGCGGGTTCAGCCGCTGCCGCTAGTAGCTTGGCGCCTACATCGGGCGATAACTTTCAATACGTGGCGAGTTATCGATCTGTTAAATGGACCGGTAATTTAGAGGCAAGAACTGTAGACTTATTGACTTTAAAAACCAGTGAAAAAGCGACTTGGTGTGCAGAAAATGTGGCGGGTGGTACTTGCACTTCTCCTGCCGTATTAAAAGCAGTGACATCTGGATCGACACAAACATTTTATTGTGAAACACCTGGTTCAAATGATGAGTCCTGTAAAGAAATTGAAGGAAAATTAGGTATAGGTGGCACTGCAGATGCTTGTTACATTGAGGTACCCACAACTTGTACCGGTAAAATGTCTACATTGGTATCAGATGCCACAGATAATCGTAAAATCTTTATCAACAATGGTGGCGCGCTAGCCAATTTTACGGCTGGTGCACTTAGCCCATCAGATCAAACAGCATTTGTGAATGGTTACAATAACTTAAGTCAGTTTGTAGATTTTACGACCACACAGCAAAACAGTACGAGCAAAGTGGCTAACTTAGTCAGCTTTCTTCGTGGTCAAACACAATTCGAGAATCGTGGCTCAAATCCAGACCCTGAAAAGAAATTGTTCCGCGCACGTGAGGCTATTTTAGGCGATATTACGCAATCTAAACCTGCCTACCTTAAAAAGTCACCCCTTAATTATGTAGATCCGGGCTATACCAGTTTTAGAGACTCTGTTGGCGCGTCGCGTCAAGCAACAGTGTTTGTGGGCGCTAATGATGGCATGTTGCATGCGTTTAACGCAGATACCGGTGTGGAGATGTGGGCGTTTATTCCTACCCCAGTCATTAAAAATCTACCTAAGTTGGCAGATAGAGACTATGCAATTAAACATACAAACTATGTAAACGGTAATCCATACTTGGCTGATATTTGTGTATCTGGTTGTGACTCAGCAAGCGCACAATGGAAAACCATATTAATTGGTGGCTTGAACGGTGGGGGAAGAGGCTACTACGCATTAGATGTAACAGACCCAACCAGTCCATCGATGTTATGGGAATTTACGGCTGCAAACGATAGCAGTGTGGGGTATAGCTTTGGTGAGCCAGTAGTCACCAAGTTAAGCTCAGGTGCAAATGCTGGTAGATGGGTAGTGCTATTAACCTCTGGCTACAATAACGGTACGCTTGATAACAATGGGGTGACGGCAAACAACCCTGCGGGCAATGGTCAAGGCTATTTGTACGCATTAAATGCTTTTAATGGTGCGCTAATCAGCAAAGTGGGTACAGGTGCTGGTTCCCCTGCCTCACCTAGTGGTCTTGGAAAAATTGCGGCATTTACTACGGATGCATTTAAGAACAACTTTGCTACCTATGCTTATGCGGGTGATTTAGAAGGTGGATTATGGCGCTTTGACATCAATGGCAATGTTGTCAAAGTGGCAACTGTGAGAGATCCTGGCGGCATCGCTCAACCAATCACCACTGCACCACAACTTGGTTTAATCAACAAAAAGCGTGTGATATTTGTTGGGACTGGCAAGTATTTGGAGCTTACAGACCTCACCAGTACGCAAGTCCAAAGCGTGTATGCAATTAAAGACGACGATGTCTCATCTGAGATTACTAGTCTACGAGGAGGCGGTTTAGTGATGCAAACACTCAGTGTGAATGGTGATTTCCGCACTGCTACCTCTGAAACCGTTGATTTTGGCACCGGTTTTGGCTGGATGATTGACTTTCCAGCGGGCGAACGCGTCAATATTGATCCATTGCTTTTAAACGGTGTGCTGCTCATACCTACTACTGTGCCTAACAGTACCAGCTGCTTGGGTGGAGGCTATGGCTGGTTTAACTACTTTAATTACAAAACAGGTGGAACACCCAACTTGGCTGGTGGTGTAGTCTCTGAAAAATTAAATACACCTGCTGTTGGATTTAATATTCTTTATGATCAAGACCGCAAACCAGTGGTGTCCGTCGTTGAAAGTAATGATCCAACGCCACATCATCTTAAAAACAAAGATGTTGCTGCGAATTCAGACGCATCTCGTGAAACGGTGTATGAAAAGTATGATGATGGTACTTATGGAAGACGCTCAATCTGGCGCGAGCTCATTAAATAATAGAATCAAAGCTATCTTAAACGCCTTGGAAACAAGGCGTTTTTTATGCTTGTTTGTTTAATAATTTAGCAGTAATCATTCCGTTAATAAAACCAAAAAATAGTGCAGCAACAGCAAACACGGGTATCAACACCATTACGCTCGCATGGGGAATTAGTAACAGTCTAACAATCATCAGTTGCCCGGCGATATGCGCGAACGCTGCCAATATACTCAGGGTGATGACACTAAAGTAGCGTTTAGGTAACCAATTAGCTAGCGCGAGCGCCATTAAACTCATGAGCGCACCACTGAGGCTAAGCAGAAAAGTGGGCGTTAAAAATTGCCCCATTAGCAAACTACTTGCGAATACTCTGAGCAAGCTCACCCAGATGGCCGTTTGAATACCATAACGTTGCAACACGTAAAGAATCACAATGTTGGCAATACCCGGTTTAACGCCAGGTAATGGCGATGGGAATGCGGACTCAATTAAATGTAAGCCGATAGCAAATGCAGTGAGTTTTGCAACCCGATGGTCTTCAGCAGTGGATTGAAAATGTAGGTACATCAATAATTAAGGGTATCAAAAGCAGGGCTTGCACCCATTAACTCTATGCTGATTTGGTTGGGAATGCAGATGGCGGCTTGATGAGCACGCGCCAGCCAGCCTTGATGGACACAATATTGATTATGGCATGGGGATTGTTTGAAGCGCACTTTACCCTGTGCGATTTCGATGATGGATTTTCCCATTGGGCCATTAACGCTAAGGGTTTTGGTTTGCATCAAGCTGTATTCCCCTAATACGACATTGCCCATGCGAATACGCAAGGTGGCAGCGGGCTGTTGAGACCAAAGCGTTGAAAAGCTCCAGAGTATTAAAGCAAGACTCAAGAGGATGACGCACCAATCCCCCAATAATGGTTTTGGGAAGTTACTGAAGTGCGCGAATACGCTTTTTGGCATCTTGATCTAACCAACTTAGGCGTTGTTGCATCTGAGGTGTGACATATATTTGCCCATCTTCTTGGATGACAAGCACATGAGTTACCTCCATTTTTTTGGTGAATTCGGCCTTTTGCTCAAGAGGGCTGATAAATATAGGTTTTGAAGCAACGTCTGACAATACGCCAGCTCGTAATCCAGGTGGAATCAATACTGTCACCGATTGTGTGCCTTGCGCGGGGTGGCCAGTCCGAGGGTCAATGATATGGCAGTAGCGTTGACCATCTTGCATGAAGTAACGCTGATAGTCGCCAGAAGTGCCAATGGCCCAGCCACTCTCAAGCGCTATGGTCGCAATTGCGTCTGGTTTTCTGGGATGTTGAATGCCTACTACCCAAGGGTTATCACCATGCTTACCCAACGCTATGACATTGCCGCCAATATTGATGAGTGCGTTTTTAACATGAAATTCATTCAATATCTTTAACCCTACATCCAGCGCATACCCCTTGGCATAGCCACCTAAATCTAGTTTTACATTGGGATTTTTACTAGTAATTTGCCGCCCATTGATGACGATATCTTGCATATTGGGTTGTTGCCCTAACAACGTTTTAAGGGTGGCTTGGTCTGGAATCGTCGCAGTAAATTCGTCACGCTGAAACCCCCACGCTTGGATGAGTTTGCCAATAGCCGGATCAAACATGCCTTCGGATTGCATGGAAAGCTGTGTGACATCTTCTAATATCTTGACCATATCAGGTTCGATGATTTTTGGTCTTTCATCAGCAAATGTTTTGTTGATTCCGTTTAGCTCGCTGGGTTTCCAAGCATGCAAACGATTGTGAATTTGTTGAAACTCACGTGTGATTTGGCTAGTGATGAACTGTGCTTGCGTTTCATCTTCACCATAAATAGAGATGTCTACCAAGGTGCCAAAAATGTAAGTTTGGGTATGGTAGAGTGGGTCTAAAGGGACACAGCTAGTTTGGGTGAGGAAAGCAAATAACAGAATGAAATAGCGCATAGTCGCTATGATAACTGGACTCTGCTTAAGCTTCTATAGCCTGTACCCATATTTCAGCAGGGTTGCAATCTGTTTGCGTTGCAATTTCCACCATGCCGGTTGGGCTGGTCACATTAATTTCCGTCAGATGTTCGCCAATCACGTCTAGGCCTACCAAAAATAAGCCTTCTGCCTTGAGTGTGTGGCCTACAGTAGTGGCAATCTCGAGGTCTCTAGGTGACAACAATTGCGCCACCCCTTTTCCACCTGCCGCTAAGTTGCCTCGAGTCTCGCCCGCTTTCGGAATGCGCGCTAGCGCGTACGGGACAGGCACTCCATCAATCACCAGAATACGTTTATCGCCTTGCAAAATTGCCGGTAAATAGCGTTGCGCCATGATGGTACGTTGCTCGTATTGGGTGCTCGTCTCTAAAATGGTGCCGATGTTAGGGTCATGTTCTGTCAGTCTGAATATGCCACTGCCTCCCATACCATCAAGAGGCTTCACCACAATGTCTTGATGGAGTTGCAAGAAGTCACGAATTCGCTGGGTGTCATTGGTGACCATAAACTCGGGTGCAAATTGTGGAAATTTAGCTACGGATAACTTTTCATTCCAACTTCTAATGGACGATGGATTATTCAGCACACGTGCCCCTTGCTGGCATGCGAGCTCTAATAAATAGGTGCTATATAAATATTCATTATCAAAGGGCGGGTCTTTACGCATCAACGTTGCATCAAATGCACTTGGCACATAGTCTTGCATGTCGCCCACGGTGTACCAAGCATCACCCTTATTCAGTGTGATGGGCTGTGCACGCACATGCACAATGGCTTGTTGTAGATAAAGGTCATGTTGTTCGCAGACGAATAATTGGTGACCCCGTGCAGCTGCCGCACGCATCATAGCAATGCTGGTGTCCTTATAATGCTTTAAACCAGTCAGCGGGTCGATGATAAATAGTAGTTTCATTTCGACTTTAATCACTCTTGTTGATTGAGTGGGTCTTGCTCTTGCAGCTCGATGGCAGCAGCCAGCAATGCTAAACGTGCGACCACGCCGTATGCGTAAAACCGGTTGGGTGGTGCATCGGGTAGCCCTGCACAGTCAGGTAATGTGCAAGGCTTTTCAAAAGCAAGTGGCTCAAAATGCATGCCTGGGGCATTCAAATTTTCGTCCACAGCACGGCCAGTGTGGACGCGATAAAATCCACCAATCACAAAGTGGTCCATCATGTAGACCACGGGTTCTGCTACTGCGTCATTGATGTTTTCAAAGGTGTATACACCCTCTTGAATAATCACTTCTGAGACTTGTAAACCTTCTTTAACCACTGACATTTTGTTGCGTGCCTTGCGGTTTAAGTCACGCACGTCATCGGGTGATTTCACTGTCATGATACCCATGCCATACGTACCGGCATCTGCTTTTACAATCACGAATGGGTCTTGAGTAATGCCATATTCTTCGTATTTTTGCTTAATTTTATTGAGCAATAATTCTACTTTTTGCGCCAAACACTCTTCACCCGTGCGCGCGTGGAAATCAATTTCACCACAGGTTTCAAAATAAGGGTTTAGAATCCACTCATCAATATCGAGCAATTTAGAAAAATCGGCTACGACTCGGTTATATGCTTCAAAATGTTGGGATTTTCGACGAGTTGACCAACCTGCATGCAAAGGCGGAATAAGATTTTGCTCCAAATTCTCAAGGATAGGCGGAATGCCACCCGATAAATCGTTATTGAGCAAAATGGCACAGCTATCAAAGGCCGGATAAGTGACGCCATCGAGCGTGCTTTCTTTTAAACCAATCCGGTTTTTCTCACGGGTCACAGGTTCTAACACAATATTTTGGCCATCATGGGTTTCTAAACGGGTGATAGTGGTGATTTCAGGAGAAATACTACCAATCCTCACATCCAACCCGGCTGCGCGCATGATGTGTGCGAGTTCATATACATTGCGTAAATAAAAAGAATTGCGCGTATGGTTTTCAGGAATAATCAGTAGGCGCCTAGCTTCTGGGCAGACTTTTTCTACAGCCACTTGTGCAGCCTGTACACATAAACTTAAAAATTCAGGGTTAAGGTTATTAAAGCCGCCAGGGAATAAATTGGTATCTACCGGTGCCAGTTTAAAGCCAGCATTGCGTAAGTCTACGCTAGCATAAAATGGTGCAGCATACTCTAGCCATTGAGTGCGAAACCAATGCTCGATTTGTGGCATGGCGTCTAGCATGCGCTTTTCTAGAGAGAGTAACTGCCCGTTAAGTGCAGTGGTTAAATGTGGCACCATAGTATTGAATATCCAAAAATTTTGTATTGATTGTGTATTGCCAGAACGACATGCACATTACACGGGCTAGATTACTCTCATTGTGTGCGCTAGACCACTGCGTGTGCTTGCAAATCTGCATGATAACTACTTCTTACCATGGGGCCGCTGGCAGCATTTTCAAAGCCCATATTATCTGCGAGTGTTTTTAAATGCGCGAATGTCGCAGGCTCTACGTAACGCATTACGGGTAAGTGATGCACGCTGGGTTGCAAATACTGGCCCAATGTCAGCATGTTGACTTGGTGGTGCCGCAAGTCTTGCATCACCGCAAGAATTTCCTCATCTGTTTCACCCAAGCCTAACATCAAGCCAGATTTGGTGGGAATATGCGGGTACATGTCACTAAACACTTTGAGCAAGTTGAGTGAATTTTGATAATCAGAACCAGGGCGCGCTTGCTTATACAAACGTGGTACGGTTTCCAAATTATGATTCATCACATCAGGCGGTGCTTTGCGTAAAATCTCCAATGCAATGTCCAGGCGGCCACGAAAGTCTGGCACTAAAATCTCTATTTTAATCTGTGGTGAATGTTGGCGTATGGCTTGTATGCAATCGACAAAATGTTGCGCACCACCATCTTTTAAATCATCTCTATCTACAGAAGTAATCACCACATACTTTAAGCCCATTTGGGCAATGGTACGCGCCAGATTTTCGGGTTCATTGACGTCGGGTGGTAAAGGTTTGCCATGCGCGACATCGCAGAATGGGCAACGTCGTGTGCAAATATCGCCTAAAATCATAAAGGTAGCGGTACCGCCACTAAAGCATTCACCGATATTTGGGCAGCTGGCTTCCTCGCAAACGGTATGCAAATTATTTTCCCGCAACACCTTTTTAATTTCTTGAAAGCGCGCCGAATCTGGCACCTTCATGCGTATCCACTCTGGCTTGCGCAGCATCGGTTGGGGAATTATTTTAATAGGAATACGCGCTGTTTTAGCAGCGTCAATTTCTTTGACTCCAGCAACTTTTTTGCTGGGCGTGATTGGGTTTATTGGATCGGCCATGAATTTAATTTCTCTTCCAAAACAGAAAGTAATTGCTCACTAATTTCTGAGCATGTGGCATGAATGCCGACATCTTTTGTTTGCGTCATACTCAAACCGGCGTAGCCACAGGGGTCAATTGCTTGAAATGGGCTTAAATCCATATCAACATTGAGGCTTAAGCCATGATAACAACACTGGTTTTTTAAGCGCAACCCTAGCGAGGCAACTTTGTGTGTTTGCACATAGACACCAGGGGCATCCTGTCTTGCATTCGCTTGCACATGGTAACGCGCTAGTACGTCGATTAAACTTGTTTCTAAGATGGAGACAAGTTGACGTACATTCAAGCCACGCCGCTTTAAATCAATTAAACAATACACCACGATTTGCCCTGGCCCATGATACGTAATTTTGCCACCACGATCGACCATCACAACGGGGATATCGTTAAGAGGAAGGCGCACATCCTTGCGATTAAGTCCCAGTGTATAGACTGGCGGGTGTTCTGTCAGCCAAAGCGCATCTGGCGTATTTTCATCGCGCCCAGAGGTAAACGCTTGCATGGCTTGTAAGGTGGTTTGGTAATCTGTAAGACCCAAACGTTGGACCTGAATCTGCATGCAAGAAGGGTTTGCGGACATGCGAAATATGTAATGTTTAGAGCACTACTTTAACAAGTGGATGCGCAGTGAGAGAGTGGTAGATAGCATCTAATTGTGGTTTTGATGTGACGTATACCGTGCAAGTTAGACTAATGTATTTCCCGCCAGCGCTTCCACGCATCTCGATAAGATGAATGTCAAACGAGGGTATATGTTGCTGGATAGTGGTTGTGACTACGTTGGTAAAGTCTGGGTGCGTCTCCCCCAACACTTTGATGGGGAAGTTGCAGGGAAACTCAATCAAGGTTTCATGCTGTGTTGAAGGTTGCTCAGCCATATTATTGCATCATGAGTTTAATGCTATCGAGCATACGGCTAAAAAAGCCACCGGCTTCCACGGATTTTGCGGCAATCAGTGAACGTTCTGCAATTTTTTTACCATCTAGAGAAAAAGTAATTTTACCAATCACTTGGTTCGCTTTTACAGGCGCAATTAACGGCTGTTGGCTAGTCATGCTTGCTTTCACGCGCGCATAATCCCCTTTTGGTAGCGCAAACTGAAGATCCTGTGCCAGCGTCGCGTTCACTGCTTTTTCATTCCCTTTCCAAACACGTAATGCGTTGATGGTTTGCCCTTTGCGGTAGACCAAGGTCGTTTCAAAAAATTGAAAGCCATAGTTTAGTAGCTTTTGGCTTTCAATTGCACGAGATGCCTCAGACACTGCACCCAATATCACAGAAATTAAACGGGTATCACTACGTTTAGATGAGGCAATTAAACAATAGCCAGCAGATTCGGTGTGGCCTGTTTTCATGCCATCAACATTAGCGTCCAGCCATAACAAACGGTTGCGGTTTGGCTGAGTTATTTTGTTATAGGTATATTCTTTCATGGAATACAAGCGTTTGTAATCAAGTGGAAAGTCACGAATCAATGCGCTGGCTAACATAGATAAATCTGTCGCAGTGGTGTAATGTTGGGCATCAGGTAGTCCAGTTGCATTCATATAATGCGTATTTTTCATGCCTAACTTGACAGCTTTTTTGTTCATTAAATCAGCAAATTGTTCCTCTGAACCTGCAATGCCTTCAGCTAGCGTAATAGAAGCGTCATTCCCTGATTGAATGATAAGCCCATGCAATAGTTCGTCTACAGTCACTGGTCTGTTAGGCTCAATAAACATTTTCGAGCCCTCCACTTTCCATGCTTTTTCGCTGACTGGAAGCGATTGATCTAGTTTAAGGTATCGATTTTGAATCGCTTCAAACGTCAAATATGCAGTCATGATTTTTGTCAGTGATGCAGGTTCAACTCGTTCATTTTCTTTAAACCCCGCAATGACACTTCCTGTGTTGAAATCTTTAAGGACGTAAGCATTCACAGCTAGGTTGGGTGGCGGGGTGACTTCTGCAAAACCGGTGTTGGCTAGCACAAAGGTCATCATGAAAAATAGTGTTTGAATAATTAGGCGCATAGTGTTTTTGGGTAGTTTATTGTGTGTGAATAATGCTGTTGATGTTTAATCGCTGCTTAATATCTGCTGCAATTTGGCTTGCTTTGCTACGTGAAGTATATGGTCCTAACTTCAATCGATGCAACTGACTATTATACACATGCTGAATGTCGTTACCGTTTGCAATGCCAAGGTTTTGAATCTTTTGCTTAAGTGAGCTTGCATTGGACTCGAATTTAAACGCACCTACTTGTACAAAAAACGCTTGAACTGCATTCTGTAATGAGTTGTTTGAAGCATTACTGCCTAATGCGTCAGGCGCAGGAGGGGCAATTTTATTTTGTGCTGCGTAACTCGCCGCGTTGACTGCCTCAATTTCCACATGAGCACTACCACGGTCCAAAATACGTAATTTATGGGCCGCCGCATACGATAAATCAATGATACGGCTATGTTTAAAGGGGCCGCGATCATTGACCCTAACGATCACTGTGCGTCCATTGCTAGGATTGGTGACTTTGACATAACTGGGCAAAGGCAAGGTGGGATGCGCGGCTGTCATGCCATACATATTGTAGAGTTCGCCATTGGCAGTTTTGCGTCCGTGAAAACGCTTGCCATACCATGAGGCTACCCCTGCTTGTTTGAACGGTTGATAATCTTTCATGGGCACATAGATTTCACCCAACGCCTTGTATGGGCGGGTTGCAGCAGGATGAATCACTTCTGCTTTTGGGGTCGCGTCTGGAATGTCGTCTAAATTGCTAGGCGGATTTGCTTCCGGCCCATCATCCATGTAATAACCTCCGGGCGTGTCCACTTCAGGTTGCGATTGTGTGGGGCTTGGCATGGTTTGGGTATTGGGTTGGCTTGACGGCGCATGTGTTTCTTGACGTTCAACGGGCGCATTCGGGGGGGTTGGTCGTGTGGTCTGTTGACCACCACAAGCCGAGAGTGCGAGTGTGATAAAGAGTGTGAGTAAAATGCTATACATAGAATTAGCCTATTTAATTATCCAGTGGCTACTAGTTTCTTGTGTGTTTGAATGCTCATTAACAAGCCAAACCCAAGCCCTAGCGTCAGCATGGAGGTGCCACCATAACTAATCAGTGGGAGAGGTACGCCAACGACCGGCAATATGCCACTCACCATGCCCATATTGACAAAGCAGTAGGTGAAAAATGTCATTGAAATGCTGCCTGCCAGAAGGCGTGAAAATGTACTTTTGGCTTGCGATGCAATCACAAAGCCACGCGCGATGATGATGGCAAACAATATCAATAATAAGATATTGCCTATCAAACCAAACTCTTCGCCAAACACTGCAAAAATAAAGTCGGTAGTGCGTTCTGGTAAAAAGTCTAATTGCGTCTGCGTGCCGTTAAGCCAACCTTTTCCTGTCACGCCACCAGATCCAATCGCAATCGTCGATTGAATAATATGATAGCCAGAACCTAACGGATCTTGCGTCGGGTCAATTAAAATTTCGATGCGTCGACGTTGATAGTCGTGCAGTAACGACCAAAACACGGGGCTGAGTGCACCTGCCAATGCTAAGCCACCTAAGATAAATCGCCAGCTGAGGCCAGCCAAAAAAATCACATAAAAGCCAGAGGCCGTCACCAGCATTGCCGTTCCCAAGTCGGGCTGTTTCATGATTAATAATACTGGAATAGCTAACATCACCGCGGCAATCAAAAAATCGATTGCCGTTAAATTGGATTCGCGTTTAGAGAAATACCAAGCAAGCATAATTGGCACCGCTAGCTTTAAGAGTTCGGAAGGCTGAATTTTAGTAATGCCAATATTCAACCAGCGTCTTGCCCCATGACTGATGTCGCCAAACAAAGATACTGCAATTAATAACAACACACCTACTAAGTATGCAGGGATGGCTATGCGTTCAATCAGTTGTGGTTGTACATTCGCCACTCCCCACATCACAGCGAGCGCCACGGCCATATTGATCATTTGCGCACTCACCCTTGAGAACTGTTGGCCTGAGGCACTATAGAGCACCAACAACCCGACCATCATCGCAAACAAAATGCAGGCTAGCAGTACAGAGTCTATGTGTCTAAAAAAGCCAGAGATGAACTTGCTAATCATAGTGCTCTTCTTCAGCGTTTAGTGTTGGCGGAGTGGCGCCATTGGGCAAGAGGGTATTGGGCGGCGTCTTAACATTATTAGGTGCTACTTCCTCGGCGGGCATTTTGCCTAGCAAAAAGTAATCCATAACTTTACGCGCTATTGGACCTGCGGCTGAGCCCCCATGTCCGCCATTTTCAACAATTACGGCTAACGCAATTGTTGGCGCCTCGGCTGGGGCGTATGCAATAAACAGTGCATGGTCGCGGTGACGTTCGTTAATGGATTTTTCATTGTACCTTTCATTTTGTTTGATACCAATCACCTGCGCGGTACCCGTTTTAGCGGCAATGCTATAGCCTGCGTTGGCACCGACAGAAGCAGCCGTTCCGCCTGGTAGAGTCACATCCACCATTCCCGCTTTTACAATTTCTAAATTTTGCATTTTAAGATCAAGTTTATCTAAAATTGTAAGGGGAATAGGTGTCACCACATGTGTTTTAGAATTCACGACTGCATTCACAATATGCGGGCGAATGGCAGTGCCTTGGTTAGCAAGCGTGGCTGTGGCATAAGCTAATTGCAATGGAGTGACCAAGGTGTATCCCTGACCAATACCCACAATGACCGTTTCACCCATATACCACGGTTGTTTAAAACGGCGCTTTTTCCAATCAGGGGTGGGCAGCAAGCCAGATACCTCACCATGAATATCTAAACCCGTTTTTTGCCCAAAACCAAAATGACGAACAAAGTCGGTCAGACGATCAATTCCTAACTCCATGGCCAGCCCATAGAAAAAAGTATCGCATGAGATAGTAATGGCTTTGCGCATATCCACACTTCCGTGGCCGCTAGGTTTCCAGTCACGATAACGGTGCCGACTATTCGGCAATGTAAAGTACCCAGCGTCTTGAATGCTAAATGGGGGCTCACGTTTGCCAGCCTCTAAGCCTGCTAATGCGACAAATGGTTTAAACGTAGAGCCTGGTGGATAAATGCCTTTGAGCGCACGATTAATCAACGGTTTGTCGATTGAATTGTTGAGTGCGTTCCAGTTGTCATAGTCAATACCGTCAACAAACAAATTGGGATCAAACGAAGGCATACTGACGAAACCTAACACCTCTCCGGTATTGGGTTGAATCGCTACGAGAGAACCTCTTCGGTCGCCGAACGCTTTTTCTGCAATCGCCTGTAATTTTGCATCGATCGACAACACGATATTATTGCCTGATGTGGGGGCTGCACTTGATAGCACTCTGACGGCTTTTCCATCGGCATCAATCTCCACTTGTTGAAAACCCGTGATGCCATGCAGCTCACGTTCAAACGCCTGTTCAACCCCGCCTTTGCCAATGTGGTCTGTCCCCTTGTAATTGGAGATGACGTTGTCTTCTTTCAGTTGGGCTAAATCGCGCTCATTAATACGGCTAATATAGCCCACAGCATGTGTGCCAAGCTGGCCTTGCGGGTAATGTCGATAAAGCCTAGATTTCAGTTCAACCCCTGGGAAGCGATAACGATTCACCGCGAATTTGGCCGCTTCAATTTCATTTAAATGCGTCCGTATAGGGATACTTTCAAACGAGTGGCTTTGTGATTTGAGCTTTTTAAAACGCTTTAGGTCGATACCACTGATTTCGACTAACTGCGCTAAATCTGCAATGGTGGTATCTAAATGGCTAATTTTAGAAGGCGTGACTTCCAAGGTATACACAAAAAAATTGTGCGCCAATACTGCGCCATTGCGGTCTAGAATCAATCCGCGGTTTGGTGAAATGGGCACAATCGAAATGCGATTACTTTCGGCAAGCGTGTGATAGTAGTCATGCCGCTTTACTTGCAAATAATAGAACCGCAAACCCAGTGCACAAAATACGACAAATGCGATGATGGCTGCGATCGTCAGCCTAACTTTGAAGTTATGCTGCTCGTTTTGGTGGTTTCTAAGTTCGGTGCTGTATGCCATGCAAATTCGTATTTAATGTTTTGGTCGAGTAGGTGCGCCAAACATCATGACCATCAATTGCCACAAAATTAAGCTGGTGATGACTGGCCAGAAATAAGAGAATCCTGGATTTTCGTTATCGGCAAACAACTTCAACATCAATACAATGGC
>NCGC01000180.1 GCA_002281475.1 Methylophilales bacterium 28-44-11 | reverse complement strand
TTTGGGCGCAAGGACTAGTGCTTGGCGTACATTCTCTTCTGCCTCTGCATAGCGACCTTGATTCATCATGACCACGCCCATATTGTTCAGAGTTTCTGCCGTGGCGGGTTCTAGACTAAGTGCTTTGAGATAGCAATTTTCTGCAGCTTTTACTTGGCCTGTATCCTTATATAACATGCCTAAATTTTTGTACGCTGGCAAATAATTATCATCTAAATGGATGGCTTGCAAATAGGCTTGTTCTGCCTCGTCATTACGACCTAGCGCTTTAAGTACAATACCTAAATTGTTATAGGCACCTACATGTGAAGGGTTGCAGCGAATGGCTGTGCAGTAATATGTCTCAGCGAGCGTTGGTTCGTTTAGCGCTTTGTAGGCAGCACCTAAATTAAGATGAATCGACGCATTGTTTGCGTCAACTTCTAACGCTTTTTCATATTGTTTAATGGCTTCTTTATATTTGCCTTGTTCTTGCAACACCACACCAAAATGAAAATACATGTGCACGTGTTGCGGTGCTAATTTAAAGCCTTTACGGTAGTTGGCCTCGGCGCTGGCCCATTGTTTAAGTTCTTTTTGCACGTCTGCTAAATTAAACAAAGCCTGCACAAATTGGGGCGCAAACTTAAGCGCTTTCAGATAATAACTTTGTGCTGCTTGTAATTTACGTAGGTCATACAAGCAATTGGCATAGTTGTATTGCGCTTCTGGATCTTTAGGCAAAAGTTCTGCTGCATTTTTTAATGCTTGCTCTGCCGCCTCAGAATGCATGGTTTGCTGATACAACACACCTAACACTTTCCATGCAATGCCATGCTTGGGGAAATCTTGCGTGAGCTCAGTTGCCAATGTAAGTGCTTCTGCCTGCTTGCCTTGATTAAACCATTGGATAAGTTGATTCAACACATCATGACTAGGCACCCCTTTTGGCTTGCTGGTGGATGCCAGTGGCTGAGCCACTTGTTGCTGCCTGTTTTGTTCTTGTGTTGTAATCATCTTCACCCTAGAGTTTAGTTACGAGTATTGGCAATTCCGCGCTTTATAGCATTATCAAAAAACTTGAGGACAAAGCATTGCTGAATAAGAAGGGCAAAACTGGGTTAATTTATAGTTATTAACCAATGGATAAATTGATATGCACAACAAGTACTTAGTGCTATGCTTTGAAGGTATTAAACGTAATTAATCACTTGTCACACCAATGTGTTTAGGAGGGTTAATATGGATTTTTTAGGAGCAGGCGGTATTTGGACATTGTTGCTAGTTTGTGCTGTGATAGGCGGACTTCTTATTCTGGCAGCAAAAATGATCGAGTAAATAGGAGTTTTAGAGTACGACAAAAAGGCGCAAATTGCGCCTTTTTTATTTAAAATGAGCTGGATTAAAATGAGTCACACTTAAATGCATGCATTGCTGCCAGCAAATCCACAACCTAGCTAATGCTAAATAATCCTTGGTCTGCACCAGCAAGTAGTGTGAGTAAATCGTTCGCTTTGAGTGACAACGCAAAACCCAACACCCCACTCCCTATCACCACTGTTTCATATTGTTTTACACTGTTATCCACCAGCACTTGAATATCCGCGGGCAACGCAATCGGAGGCACTGCACCCACCACATAGCCAGTCGCTTCAGCAACTTCGTCAAATTCTGCCAGCCTGCATTTACGCACGTTTAGATGTTGTCGCAATACCGACCAATCTGCACGACCACCTCCCGCAACTGCCAGCAATACAAACTGATCTGCGCTGGATTTGAATACCACACTTCTCACCACCGATTGTGAATTTATGCCTTGTTGCGTCAACAATTCTTCTAAGTGTCGTATCGGCTTTTTGTCTTCTGACAGTGGAATTTCTATCACTGTGTAGGAAATGCCAGCTTGCTCTAATAATGTAGTCACGGGGGAAGACATGCGTTGTGTCATTTGATACATCCATTCATCTTTATATAAAATGATCAGGCAAAATTCAGCTTGAAAGCCATTCAATTTAATATATCTATTCTGCTGTCTACAAGCTAGCTATTCCATAAATTTTGGTTTGAGCTCCATTATGGCTAGATCTAGAAAGGCACGCAATTTGGGTGACATAAACCGTTGCTGTGGATACACCAAATGCACATGGTCTTCACTGCCATTCCAACTGGGCAACACGCGTAATAAATTGCCACTGGTTAAACCTTGCTTACAGATAAATGCTGGGAGCATGGCGACGCCCTGCCCGCTCTCTGCCATTGCTTTCACCACACCAATGCT
>NCGC01000179.1 GCA_002281475.1 Methylophilales bacterium 28-44-11 | reverse complement strand
TATATTGGTGAATTAGAAGATCGTATTGAAAAGTTATCGGGTCAACATCCAATTCGGTAATGTAAGCATAACAGCCTTAAAAACCGTGGAGTGATCGACAAAAATCACATGCGAATAACTTCATTGGAAAATCCTCTGTGTACTTCTAAGGTTGTAGTGACTATTTAAATACAACCTATCCCTTATGTTTGGGTCAAACGACGTTAGGAATAATTGTAAAGATACACACATGTCACTGCGTCAACCATTCAAGATGTTCCATTTGCAGTTTATCCCATTGTTGTTGATGATGTTGGTTCTCACAAATATTTTGGGCGCTCCCGTGAGCGCATCAGAGCCTAAACCCAAATTAATGGTGCTTGATTTTCAATTGAATGACATGACAGGGCTCCCCAATGCACCCGAAGAAATAAAGCGTATTAGTTTTCTCTCTTCCACGCATAAACAAAAACTTGCAGAGCATGGTTTAGAAATTGTGCCAGTGAATGAGCTGTTAAAAGCTGCCATGAAAGATCAATCTGCTACTTATTTATTTGATAACGTTGAAACGGCTGCTGAACTTGCAAAAGATAGCGGTGCTGAGTACTTGTTAATATGTGTAGCATTAAAGCCAACCTATTTATTTGTATACCCACGGATTTTATTGGTCGACATTCACACCAAAAAAGTAGTGTTGGCAAAAGCAGCACAGCTGGAAAGCTCTTGGAGTGATGAAAACACTACTGTGCGAACTGCAGAAAAGTTAGCAGAAATGGTGAGTGAGTTTTTTGGTAAGAATCAGATTTCGAAGCAATAAGTCTGATGTTTATCTAGGATAAATTTGTTCACTACAATTAAACGACTAATGAATTAAACGCTTAATTCCAACATTTAAAAAAACTCCCATCTAGTTTTTAGTTATTCCTGTCCTGTAGCACGAGTGGAAGCATGGATGTATTACACGGCATCTTCGTTGTGAGGGATAATAGTGCCCACATCATTTTGTGGCATTTTGGAATATTCCCCATGGAAATTAAGGTCAACTTTCTCGATAAATTACGTCTTGAAGCTAAATTCGATGACTTCACAGTCATTGCCGACCAACCTATTCGATACAAAGGCGATGGCTCTGCCCCCGGCCCGTTCGATTACTTTTTGGCTTCATCGGCCTTATGCGCAGCCTACTTTGTCAAGTTGTATTGCGACACACGCAATATTCCCACCGAGAATATTCGTCTTTCACACAATAATATTGTCGATCCTGAGAATCGTTACCAACAGATTTTTAAGATTCAGGTCGAGTTGCCGACTGATTTATCAGATAAAGACCGTCAGGGGATTTTACGTTCCATTGACCGTTGTACAGTGAAAAAAGTGGTACAAGCAGGGCCGGAGTTTGTGATTGAGGAAGTCGCTAATCTAGATGCTGATGCACAAGCCTTGCTGATGATGCATCCAAATGCTGATGCAAATACTTATATCACAGGCAAAGATTTGCCCCTTGAGCAGACCATCGCCAATATGTCAGGGCTGCTAGCGAGTCTTGGCATCAAGATTGAAATTGCTTCATGGCGCAATATCATTCCTAATGTGTGGTCCTTGCATATTCGTGATGCGCATTCACCTATGTGTTTTACCAATGGCAAGGGCGCAACCAAAGAAAGTGCGTTGGCATCCGCGTTGGGTGAGTATATCGAGCGACTCAGTAACAATCATTTTTATGCTGGATCATTCTGGGGTGAAGACATTGCCAACGCAGCGTTTGTGCATTACCCAAATGAGCGCTGGTTTAAGCCAGGTCGCAAAGATGCGTTGCCGAAAGAGATTCTAGATGAGTACTGCCTAGAGATCTATAACCCAGATGGCGAGTTACGAGGTTCTCATCTGATCGATACCAACTCTGGCAATGCCGAACGTGGTATCTGTTCACTGCCATTTGTGCGCCAGTCAGATGGCGGGGTCGTGTATTTTCCGTCTAACCTGATCGAAAACCTTTACGTCAGCAATGGCATGAGTGCTGGCAATACCTTGGCCGAAGCGCAGGTACAATGCTTATCGGAGATCTTTGAGCGCGCAGTCAAACGCGAAATTATCGAAGGTGAAGTCGCTTTGCCCGATGTGCCGCAAGCAGTGCTGGCCAAATATCCTAGCGTTTTGGCGGGTATTCAAGCGTTGGAAGCGCAAGGTTTTCCGGTGCTGGTCAAAGATGCGTCGCTGGGTGGAATCTACCCAGTCAAATCTACCCAGTCATGTGCGTCACTTTGATGAATCCGCGTACTGGTGGGGTATTTGCTTCATTTGGCGCGCACCCTAGTTTAGAAGTCGCATTAGAGCGTAGTCTGACCGAATTACTTCAAGGGCGCAGTTTAGAAGGCCTGAATGACTTACCGCAGCCCACTTTTGCCAGTGAAGCGGTGACTGAGCCCAACAACTTTGTTGAACACTTTATCGATTCCAGCGGAATTGTATCGTGGCGCTTTTTTAGCGCCAAATCAGATTATGCTTTTGTAGAGTGGGATTTTTCTGGTCAGGGTGAGAATTCGAATGCTGAAGAAGCGACTGCCTTGTTTGGCATTTTGGCAGGCATGGGCAAAGAAACATACGTGGCGGTGTATGACCAGCTAGGCGCAATTGCTTGCCGGATATTGGTGCCAGGCTACTCCGAAATTTATCCGATAGAAGATTTGGTTTGGGATAACACCAACAAGGCGCTGTTGTTCCGAGAAGACATTTTAAACTTGCATCGCTTGGATGATGCCAACTTGGAAGCACTGCTTGAGCGTTTAGAGAATAACGAGCTGGATGAGTACGGTGATATCGCCACCCTGATTGGTATTGAATTTGATGAAAATACCGACTGGGGTCAGCTCACCGTGC
>NCGC01000037.1 GCA_002281475.1 Methylophilales bacterium 28-44-11 | reverse complement strand
AATCTACCCAGTCATGTGCGTCACTTTGATGAATCCGCGTACTGGTGGGGTATTTGCTTCATTTGGCGCGCACCCTAGTTTAGAAGTCGCATTAGAGCGAAGTCTGACCGAGTTGCTGCAGGGACGCAGCTTAGAAGGATTGAACGACTTACCGCAGCCCATGTTTGCCAGTGAAGCGGTGACTGAGCCCAATAATTTTGTTGAACACTTTATCGATTCCAGCGGAATTGTATCGTGGCGCTTTTTTAGCGGCAAATCAGATTATGCTTTTGTAGAGTGGGATTTTTCTGGTCAGGGTGAGCATTCGAATGCTGAAGAAGCGGCTGCCTTGTTTGGCATTTTGGCAGGCATGGGCAAAGAAACATACGTGGCGGTGTATGACCAGCTAGGCGCAATTGCCTGCCGGATATTAGTGCCTGGCTATTCTGAAATTTATCCGATAGAAGATTTGGTTTGGGATAACACCAACAAGGCGCTGTTGTTCCGTGAAGACATTTTAAACTTGCATCGCTTGGATGATGCCAGCTTGGAAGCACTGCTTGAGCGTTTAGAGAATAACGAGCTGGATGAGTACGGTGATATCGCCACCCTGATTGGTATTGAATTTGATGAAAATACGGTCTGGGGTCAGCTCACCGTGCTGGAGTTAAAGTTGCTGATTCATCTCGCCTTGCAGCAATTTGATGAAGCGCATTCGCTGGTAGGTGCCTTTCTGCAGTACAACGACAACACGGTCGAGCGCGGTTTATTTTACCAAGCCTTGCATGTGGTGCTTGAGGTGATACTAGATGACACACTTGCGTTAGATGACTATGAGGTTAACTTCCGTCGGATGTTTGGAGATGCACGAATGGACGCTGTTCTAGGTTCAGTGAATGGCAGTGTGCGTTTCTTCGGCTTGACGCCCACCAGTATGAAATTGGAAGGACTAGACCGGCATCAGCGCCTCATCGACAGTTATAGAAAGTTGCATACGGCGCGCACCAATAGGGTGGCCTAAGGAATATCACGCTTGCGCAATCTAAGCTGGCAGTGTTAACTAAGTTTTGTGAAAAATAAATGTACGATATAAAAAAGACGATTTAAAAATCGTCTTTTTTTATTTAAAACAACCAACAGGGCGCACTACACTAGTTTGAATACACCCTTCATTACTGAGCCATGTCCAGGAAAGCTACAATAAAATGAATAGCTATCTGCGGCTTTCACATTGGCTAGTTTGATTTTTACTGATGTTGATTCACCACCACCTATCACTGCTGTATGACCAACCACACGTGCATCTTTTGGTTTGACATAATTGCTAGCTAAACCAGCGCTAATGCCATCGGTAATCACAGCTTGCATATCAGATGTTTTAGAAATAACAACATTATGACCCATCACTGCTTTTGCCATAGTGCCCGTATTTTTAAGATTAAGCGTAATTTCCTTACACGTTTTCGGCACTGCAATCTCTTTCACATTAAAAGCCATTGCAGCAGTTGCTTCGACGTTGACATCACAAGCGCCGGCAAATGCAGAACTAGCAAAAAAGCCAGATGCGATACTGGTAACAATCACAAAACCACTCATTTTTAACATTTTAATTTCCTTTGTATAATAAATATTCATGCATTAAATAGACTGGTATTTCTGATTTTAGTGCATTTAATGTGAAATTATTTTCTAGTTAAAAACATCAAAGTTAAGTGCGTTAGTATGGAAAAATAAATGGTTGGTTTTCTTCCATTAAATGGATCGATAAATAGATGACCCATCATACGTATCCCTAACAGTAAATTTCCAAATAAAGATGCCTTGTTTATTTACGCACTGACCACACGCATCCTGTCAATTTTCTCAATCACTGCTTGATAAAGATCATGATCAGAATCGGGATTATTGCGGTCTGGATGGTGGGCGCTTCGTATCTTTTTTAATTGATTCAAATCATCGGGTAGGTCATGCACCTTGGTAACGCGATCACCATTTTTAGCCATCACTCGTTGAAGTTCAGCTTCAGCTTCTTCGCGAGTGACATATAGAATCTTGCTGCCAAGACGCCAGATGTTTTGATTTTTGCGTGGGGATAGCTTTTCTTTTCCATCAAACCAACACCATTTGCCAGTATCTTGATCTTGTTCAAAATGAATGGTGGTGATGGCATAAATGTAATCGGGCGGTTCGATTTCTTTGGCGAATAATTGAATAACCTTGTCAACAGTCTCCACTGAAACTACAAAATAGGCGCCTAGCGCATGTGGAATAAACGCGCCACTTTGGTTGGGTAAGGGCGGGATGTCGAGGTTGGCTGCGTTCATTTCTGCCATACGGGCAAGCGCTCGGCGTTGTGCGTTGGTCACTGTTATTGCTCCTTAAAATTAAAATAAACACGCATTTTTAGATAAATACGTGCTCTTTTGATGTTTTCTGTTTGACCTGAATAAATTTGTGCTTTATTGTCCCATCACCCCCTTTAATAGGGTTTCATAAGTCCAACTACCAAGTAGAGGAAATACAGATGGCAAAAGCAGAAAAGAAAGAAATCGTCGGTAAACCAGAATTAGTTGAGTTATTAGCTACTAATGGCCGTAGTAAAAAAGAAGCGCAAGAAGCGTTAAATGATGTGTTATCAGCAATTACTGATACCTTAGCAAAAGGCAGTGACGTCAACATCATAGGCTTCGGTAAATTCAAAGTAACGCATAAACCTGCTTACGATGGCCGTAACCCTGCAAATGGCGAGACTCTGAAAATTGCTGCAAGCAACCGCGTTAGCTTTTCAGTAGGTGCATCACTTAAATCTGCAGTAAATAAGTAAGCATTATAACGTTTGAAAGCCCTCATAGGAGGGCTTTTATTTTGTATTTCAAAAGGTAGACGAATTAACGCGTCTTACTTGATTGCGCCATCTGCATTACGTCTGGTTTTACCTTCCAAGCCACCATCTGTTGCATTTTCAGAATGAAAATTATTCATATCATTTAAACTAACGCCATTTCCATTTTGGTTCTGTTTCATGTCCCCATACATTGATTCGTGATGTTTCATATATTCTGCTTTTGAAATCATCCCGTCATTATTCGTATCCATTTTTTTATTAGAATCCATCATTTGTGCGTTGCCTGAATTAGAGTGTCTAGCATCATTTTTTGAAGTGCCTTTTTTATCAGTTCTTTTTTGCTGTTCCTTCATTTGTGGTGTATCGGATGTCCCCAAATTTGAACCATCATCTTTGTTGGTATCAGATGTTGTGGCTGAAAATACTGAAAAAGAGGTCATTAAAAACATACTTGCTAACACTGTGGTAATCATTTTTTTCATGATTAAGTCCTTTATTAAGTTGATTTAGGGTTGTTACAAAATCGATCATATGAATTAGCAATAGCTCGGTCTGTTCGCTACCACGCTATAAAAATTGAATTATTCTCAGTGTTTACTTCTTTAAAGTTTTTAGATGCAACAGGGAATAGTGTCTATATTCTTGACTCGATCATAACAATAGTCCCGCCTATCCCATGGAGAGAACGCCACCAAAATTAAAACATGTGCCAATGTAAGCACCTGAACAACATGCTGAAAAAGTAAATATATTATGTTCTAACGAAAAGCCTAGCATCAGGCCCATTTTAAGAATCTTTTTTTGCTCTCATGACTCAGTATAAATTTTCGTATACGTTGATCAACCGCTCTAGACCAGAATTAATAATGAAGTTATGAAGAGGAAGGTCTATTGAAAAAGCGAAAGAAAAAATTATTTTTTGTTTCGATATCTTTAATTTAGTGGTGCGCTTGAGGGGATGGAATTGGGCACTTGTCAATTAAAGTAAATATTAATTGAGAGTCTCACAAATCTTCTTAGCTAACGATCAACTGAAGAGGCCAACCGACTGTAATAGGCTCCAACACGACACTCACATTTTAATATCGTGAGCTTCAAATTGAAATTTCTAACAGTATAAAAGTTTGTAAACAGCCTCAATTAAGGAATGCAAAGCAGTTTTGTGTGATTAACTTTTTTTGAGACTACATAATATCTATTAAGTTTGATAGCGCACTGTGTAACAAAAAAATAGCTCTTAATATTTGATTGTTGTTTCAATTAAATGGGAGAGTTTTAATGAAAGCTTTAATTTATAAAGGTCCACGCCAAGTCGAAGTGCTAGAAGTGCCTGATGCTAAGATTGAGCGCCCCACTGATGTATTGGTCAAAATAACAACTACAAATATTTGTGGCTCTGATTTACACATGTATGAAGGAAGAACTGATGTTGAAACAGGAAAAATTTTAGGCCATGAAAATTTGGGCGTAGTCATTGAGATTGGTAATGCAGTTGATCGTATAAAAGTAGGAGACCGTGTTTGTTTGCCATTTAATATATCTTGTGGTTTCTGTAAAAACTGTGAAAGAGGTTTAACCGGTTTTTGTTTAACAGTAAATCCGGGAACTGCCGGTGGCGCATACGGTTTTGCTGGCATGGGGCCGTATAGTGGCGGTCAGGCGGAGTTACTGCGTGTTCCCTATGGTGATGTGAACTGTCTAAAATTACCACCAGATTCAGAAGACAAAGAAAATGATTATGTAATGTTATCTGACGTTTTTCCAACGGGTTATCATGCAACTGAATTAGCCGGGGTAAAATCTGGTGATAGCGTTGTAATTTATGGCGCGGGGCCAGTGGGATTAATGGCTGCCTACTCAGCCCAATTAAAAGGGGCAAGTAAAGTAATGGTAGTTGACACCCATAAAGATAGACTTGCTTTAGCTGAAAAAATTGGCGCTATAGCCATTGATGACGGTGAAGGTAATGCAGTCGCGCAAATTTTAGAACTAACAAAAGGCCAAGGTGCTGACAGAGGTTGTGAATGTGTGGGTTATCAATGTTGTAACCAACATAATATAGAGGTGCCAAATCTGACAATGAATAATTTGGTCAACTCTGTTGCAGCAACTGGTACCTTAGGCGTAGTTGGTGTTTTTATTCCTAAAGATCCAGGTGCAGAAGATAAATTGGCTAAACAAGGTCAAATTGCTTTCGATTTTGGTAAATTCTGGATGAAAGGCCAAAAAATGGCTACAGGCCAAGCCAATGTTAAAGCTTACAATCGCAAATTGCGCGACTTAATAACTGCTGACTTAGCTAAACCATCCTTTATAATTTCGCATGAATTGCCGTTAATTCAAGCCCCAGAAGCCTATAAGCATTTCGATGCAAGAGATCAAGGTTGGACTAAAGTAGTATTAAAGCCCTGATTTAAAAAATGTGTTGTCAATACACAATCATTGATTCAGTTAGTTGATTGTATGAGCACTTAAATTAGACGTTATGATGACGTGACCCGCTTCGGGCCGATTATGGAAATCTGAGAACCTCAATAAAACGTCCTCTTTTCCCCGAATCCGCAGAATTCCCAAAGTAGAACTTTAGCAACACAATTTAAATTTTTTCATTAGGTCCATAACGACCATATTTAATTTATAAGTGATGTATTCCTGAATTTGCGTATGGTAACGAACATAAAATAAACTTTCTAAAGCGTATCGTGAGTTAATGAAATTAAAGATACTGACGAGGCTATATTGAATGGCTAATACAATCCCTAAGATACGCATAGGGCAAGCGCCTGACAAAATAAAAAGAGCTGAATTTTCCAAAAGATTTAAGAAATCTTTTTTGGATCCCGCATTTAGGGTTGAAGATGACGCAATAGACAAGTTAGAAGACATTGCATGGCATGCATTCATTGATGGGCGTAAAGCGCCTTTCACGGAAAAAGCTGGCAAAGGATATGCCAATCCGTCTTATCAATTATCATCAGAATGGGTTGCTACTAAAAAAATTCTTGAGGAAGCTCAAATTCATTGGAAAGATTCAAAAACTAAATCTCGTGTTCTATTAATTTGTGCATCAGCGCGTAACGATGGAACTTGTCCAAGTGAAATGTCGAAAAGTTTTCGATTAATGGAAATTGCAAAAAAAATATTCCATGCTGCAAAATTTGAAGTGGATGTTCTCGACTTGAGTCTATTAACTTCAGAATATCAATTGCATATTCATCCATGTAAAGGTTGCGTGTCTACTGCAATGCCATTGTGTCATTGGCCATGCAGTTGTTATCCTAATTATTCGTTAAATCAGACGAATGATTGGATGGCGGATATTTACCACAAATGGACGGCAGCGCATGGGGTCATTATTTTCTCACCAGTGTATTGGTATCAAAGTCCCAGCCCTTTAAAGCTGATGATTGATCGTCTGGTGTGCGCAGACGGTGGAAATCCCGATCCCACTTCAACATTAGGAAAAAAACCAAAGTTAGCAAAAAAAATTGAATTGGAAGGGTGGGACTATCCCAAACATCTTGCGGGTAGAGCTTATGGTTTGGTTGTTCATGGAGATGTTGCGGGAGTGGAGGATTCTCGCCGTGCTTTGTCAGATTGGTTGGATTGGATGGGCTTTATTGACGCTGGCGCGCAATCACGTTTAGATCGTTATATTGGATATTATGAGCCATATGCAAGCAGTCATGATATTTTGGACAAGGACAAAATGGTGCAAGACGAAGTCAAAAATGTGGCTAAATCAGTCGTTAACACAGTTAAAGCCATACGAAAAGGAAGGGTTTTAGAGGTGCTCACAAATATAAAAAGACCTCGGCCAAAATAGGTATTTTTGAAATTAACCCTAAAAAAATGCTTATTAAAATAAAATCAAAGATTGGTCTTCACCATCAATAACTATGCAGCATTAAATTAAAGTCTGAGCTTATGAGCTTTTGTTTGACAAGATTCAAAAACGAAACTTTTTAACGTATCGCGTAATGGCAATATATTATGTGATGGTTTTGATTAGGGCAAATCTTGCATAATGAATTATTCAGGAGTGTGCTCAAGATGATGGAGGTGGGCACTGGTCAATTAATGGGAATCTGATTTGATGGACTCAAAAATCCCCAAAGCTGATCCAGCGAAATCACAATTTTTAATCACGTAGGCCTACATTGCTTACTGAAGCTAATTTTTGATCGTAAAAATCAACTGATAAGCGCATGCAAATAGTGAATGCATGGGTAGAAAAAATAGGACTAGATTCACTTAACTATGGCACTCATACCATGAGAAGTACGAAAGCCACGCTTATTTACAAACGTACCAAGAATTTGCGAGCGATTCATTTAGTACTTGGGCATACCAAACTTGATAGTACTGTGCGGTAACTTGGAATAGAGGTGAATGATGCGTTGGAGTTGGCTGAACAAACTGAGGAATGACATAAAGCCAGCAGCACGCTGGCTTTATTGAGGTAGTAACCTTAAATTAATTGGTTTTTGGGGCATCTACCATGGGCTGTATGGTGTTTACCGCAGAGCCCATAGCTGAAACTTTTCCTTTGATTACTTTTGGTGATTGCACCATCGGTTGAATCACATCAACAGCATTTGTTGAACTAGAGGTCATCCCAACCAGAGAAGATGTTGTGTTTGTATTAGTGTGCGTCATTGAGGTAAGACCCGATCCACCTTGACTGAGTGCATTGGCTGATAAAGGTAAAGCTGAAAGTGCGGCTACTAGTGATAAACCGAATACGTATTTGTTCATGATAAAGTCCTTAATATGTAGATGAATTTGTTACATACATTTGTCGGGACCATTCAATAATCATTACATTATTTCTTAATAAAGTTTAAATCATTCATATTTGTTTTATTTAACGGATGAATCTTAATAACAATATCTTTACCTATTTTAAGTTGTGCTATCTGGTAAATTCGACCCGCTCCTCACTATTGGTACAAGTCTAAATTGAGCATATCCCGCTTGCTTTTAGCTAGTGCTCATCAAAATGGGATACCTAACATTCTTCTTGAATAACGTTGTATTTAATATGTCTCCATTCTGTAGTTGCCATTATTATGGTTCAAAGGCATCTGATGAACTAGTGGCGATTCACATATCAAAATAAAACGCTACACATACTAGCGCTAATCATCAGCCAATTTTTGTGAAGATACATACTTTATTCCATTGCATCTGGGTATTTTCTTTGTACAAAGTTTAATAAGCTAGGGCCAATAATTTTAGAAATGTTGTGGCGATACTTAGCGAATATCAAATAAAACTTCGCATAAAAAAATCGAAACAATCTAAATGAGAATAGAAGGTTAATGACCTTAAGGTCTGTTCTTTTATAGGCTTCAAAGAAAACGTCAGGGCCAGTAATCATCTTTTTTTCGCCAAGGCGTGCGTGAATTGTCTTAAAAGCTAACTCACAATTTATCTGATGGTCAGTACTATCCAATGCTTGTAAACTCACAAAATCTAATAATTTTTTTTGATTGTGGTGCTTTAAAAAATGTATTTCTGCCAAGCAAAGTGGACATTTGCCATCATAGTAAATGGTTAATTTTGAGGATATATTTTTAAGTGAATCTAAATACATGATACATGGCCAATGGAAAGATACTGTTAATGTGAGGGTGTGTTGACTTTAAGTTCTCATAAACTCAGTTTGTCTATAATGAATAACTCAATTTATCAAAATAATTTAAATCTATTTATGTTCAGTAATGAGTTGTTTGGCGAGGTGTAATCCACTTAGCCATGCGCCTTGTACTTTTCCGCCATTAGTCCAATCACCACAAATACCAATGCGTTGGGAAGTATCATAATGACAAATGTCCGTTAAGTATTTTTCAGCATCAGCATATAGCCATCGATGTAAGCTTTGGCTTTTCGGGGCTATAAGAGCATGTGCTGATGCTTGTATAGATGCGTCTACCATGAGTAGATGATTAAATTCTGAGAGCATTATTTGTGCAATCCTCTCTCTATCGTCATTTACATGCAATGCACTCCATTCGGCAGTGGCGTGTAAAACCCACACATCTGATGAGCGACTTGACGCCACTTTGCGCCCTGGTTTCGCGCTGTCTCTTGCCACCCAACTGAGCAACCCAGCTTGAATAAATAGTCCGTCAAACTGGCATGGAATAGTGTAGTCATACTGTAACATCAATGCAAAACAAGGACGCATGATGACCGCATTACATATGTGCAATAAATCGGATGTAGTATTTTTTAACAGCGTGCCTGCTTGCGGGGCTGGAATTGCCAGAATGACATCATCAAATCTACCAGGATATATGCCATGCTCCATCCCGTTAATTAGCCATTTGCCTGCTTGTTTGTGAATGCCTATTACCGTTGTTTCGCTGACCACATGCAATTCTTTTGCTAGAAATTTTGCGGGGGCATTGTTTTTCGGATACCCCACATAACGTGTGGTATTGGAATCATTATCTTTCTTTAAAAAAGTATAACCATCAAACACTTTCAATAATGGTTGCCATTCTTGAGCAACAGCATGGTCAATCCAGCGTTGTACTTCGTCATGAAAAAGTGAGTCACGCGCTGTGAAGTATTGAGCGCCATGGTCACACTGCCAATAGTCAGTCACCCGAGTTGAAAGTCTTCCAGACACGCCTCTACTTTTCTCAAATAACGTGACTTCAGCTCCTGCATTTTGTAATGCAGTTGCACAGCTTAATCCAGCGATTCCTGCACCAATAATTGCAACACTATTACTTGATGTCATGCGCTATACCCAACCTTGAGACCAGATAGTGGTGTCGTTTAATTGCTGCAATGGAATCGATTGGCTTCGCTTGGAGTGAACAGCCTCTACCTCAATATGTTCGATCACTTGATTGTGAAGCGCAGGCATTACGAGTTTGGTCACGATAAAGTGTTTCTCTTTATGTGAAGGCGAAACGGCTGTCCATTTGCTCATCAGCAACTTTTTTGGACTGGTTACTCTTTTTAAACTGTTCATTTAGGTCGTTCTGCAAGTGCTCGGATGTGTTAAAAACACCATCGTTAATTATGTTGTTTGTATTGAAACGTTTGCACCTTCGAACAATCCATATTGATTATTATTGGGAGTAATTATGGAAAAGATTGCGGTGATCACTGGTGCAAGTGGTGGATTAGGCCAAGCCCTTGCCAAAAAGTTGCTTAGAGAGCATTGGCAATTGATATTAGTCGGCCGCGACGCTGAAAAGCTAAACGCTATTTACGGTAATGCGCATGCACAAATTATTGCTGATTGCTCTAAAGCCTCAGGTGCTAAGCATGTATTTGATGAAGCATTGTCAAAGAATTTGATACCAACTGCACTCGCACATTGTGTAGGGAACATTCGGCTTGGCGCAATGCATCGAATGCAAGAGTCAGACTTTAATGATTGTATGAGCGCTAACTTGTTCAGTGCCTTTCATATGTTAGCCGCATTTATCAATCATTTAAAACAAACTTCAATGGCTGGCTCTGCTGTGTTTGTATCTTCAGCTGCCGCACGTATTGGAACGCAGAATCATGAAGCAATTGCTGCTGCCAAAGGTGGCCTAGAGGCGATGGTAAGGGGTGCAGCCGCAACATATGCAAGTGCTAACATACGCATCAATGCAGTGGCGCCTGGCATATTGGATACAGCAGCTTCTGCCAGCATACTAAGTAGTGACATTATGCGTGATATGGCAGCAAAGCAATATCCGCTCAAAGGTATTGGTAATGCTGAAGATGTGGCAGATCTCATGGCATGGTTGTTATCTGAAAACGCAACTAGAGTTACCGGTCAAGTCTGGTCAGTTGATGGAGGATTTTCTTCAATTAGACCGATTGTTAAATAGGGTCTCAATATATTTGATTAACACTATCGCAGCAATCCCCATCGCTGACTTTGAAAATTACTTTTAAGCTAACGAAGTATGGTTGTAGCGCGCTTATAAAATTACAATAATCTAAAAGATTGCTGAAAAACCACTTTCCGCACAGGTAGCCACTGTGGCGCTAAAAGCATCACCTTAGCATTGTAAGGATTTGTGCAATTACGCGACTAAACATGAGAATATTTGTGCTAAATAAACTAGATTTTTATGAAAATTACCTAATAAATAATAGTTTAGTGTTATCTCTATAAGGTGCTTGCTCAATGTTGCTTAACTGTTTTAAATCTTTGCGCGTTCAAATTGGATTGGCAATATTCATCATTTTTTTACTGTTGGCGGGCACACTAGGCTACACCTTATATGCGCTAAATCTGCGGCAACACGATTATCTGATTCTGAATCTTACAGGTCAACTTCGTGTAATTAGCCAAACCATCACAGAGCAGTCGCTTAATTACACGCTGCAAGCGCCGGATAGTTTTGATAAATATGACCGAGATTTGAAAAGCTATTGGCCAAATCTAAAAAAACAAATAGACCAATACGAAAAAATTACGCACGCATTAGAATCAAGAGTGATTGATGCAGAATTAGGAGGTCATGGAAGCCACAGCAAGATTCAATGCACTTGGGATGATAGATCTCGTTTACAAATGGATATCGCAGCTGCTGATTGGAAAAGATTTAAAAAAGGGCTTGATCAAAAAATTGGCATCAATGTGAATGAGCCGCAACTCACTCACGCTGCAGAATACATTAGCCAAAACGGCGACAAACTTGTTAGATCGTCAGAGCATTTAGCGATTGCTTTTGAGCGCATGATGGAGGATAAGCTAAATTTTATCCGAATGTTTCAATGGATTGCCGCTGGTATTGCCAGTGTATTTTTAATTTTAATTTTCGCTACCTTACAAAACTTAGTGTTCAAACCACTTAAAACCACCATTAAAGGTTTTAATCAAATTGCAAATGGCAACTTTAATCACCAGCTACCTGTTACGCAGCGAAATGAAATTGGTCAAATGGTACTTGAATTTAATCGTTTAACTGAGCGCTTAAATAGCATGTTCCGATTGACTGACCGGATTAATCAGGGAAAAAAACTAGAAGAAACATTACAATTTGTTTATGAAGAGTTCCAGACCTTTGTACCTTTTGATTGGGTTGGAGTTTTCTTCATGAGTCCAGATAACCAACATTTTTTACTAGAGAGATTATTTAGCCCAGAAGTTACGACTCTAAAAGAAGGAGACAGCTTTGACGCTAGATTAGGAAGCTTTGCAAAAATACAAGATAAGCCTTTAGCGTTTTCGTATTCAAGCTTATCGAGCCAATCTCACATATCGAGTCAATCCAACAACATAGATATAGCTTTTAAAAATAATAACTTAAATTCAGCTGTTTACTTACCATTGCTTGGTCATTCAACAAGTAGCGCTGTGATGATTTTTGCAAGCAAAAACCAAGCATATCAGCACGTGCATGTTGAGTTCTTAGCCAATATTGGCACTACTGTTGCACATATTTTAGAAAAAACAATCGTCGTAGAAAGCCTAGTGGCTTCTGCCGTTGAGGGATTAGCGAAATTAGCAGAAAGTCGTGATCCAGAAACTGGTGATCATTTAGTGCGAATGTCGCTTTACTCCGCGCTTATTGCCGAAGAGTTAGGGCGAAGCGGGCCGTATACTAAGGAAATTACACCCGCTTTTGTGCGAGATGTATTTCACTTCGCACCCATGCATGACATCGGAAAAGTGGGTGTAAGAGATGATGTGCTTTTAAAGCAAGGTAAACTTGACTCTCAAGAACGTAAAGAAATAGAAAGACACCCAATCATAGGTGGTGAAGTTTTGCGCCGATGCGAGGCGCAAATGGAGGCGCAAGGTCACCAAATGTTCCATATGGCCATTGAAATTGCAGAGTGCCATCATGAAAAATTTAATGGAAGCGGTTATCCAGCTGGTCTTATTGGTCAAGATATACCGCTATCAGCGCGAATTGTGTCAGTTGCAGACGTATTTGATGCCCTCACCTCTAAACGCCCTTACAAAGAAGCTTGGCCAATTGATACAGCTCTTAGCCATATGCGGAAAGAATCTAATCAACATTTTGATCCTGCGGTTATTGATGCTCTAGAGCGCATGATGCCGAGAGTGATGGGGGTTTATAATAAATACAAACACGTGTAGTGGTCTTAAGTAATTGAAGCCCCCGAATGCCTCTAATAATTAAAATGGATTTTTATGAGATTAAACTTAGCTAACTACTTTCCTTTGAGCTCATAAATCCTGTGAGTTCAACCGGTCGACGCAACACACGCTTTAAATCTTTCTGCTGGGGTCTCGTAATCTAATGTTTTACGAGGCCTTTCGTTTAGTTGCCTAGCCACTGCACTTAGTTTAGCTTGTGAGTGTACCGATAGGTCAGTACCTTTTGGAAAGTACTGTCTTAATAAGCGATTGGTATTTTCATTGCTACCACGTTGCCAAGGACTGTTGGGGTCGCAAAAGTACACATCAATATTTGTTTCCACTTGAAACCGGCGATGTTCTGCAAACTCCGTACCTCTATCCAAAGTGAGTGATTTATATAACTCATTGGGGAGTTTCTTTGCTTGCTTGATTAAAGCAGATACAACGCTTTCGGATTTTCGGTCTTTAATTTTAGCTAACATTACAAATCGTGAGTGACGCTCAACCAATGTCACGATGTAGCTGTTTTTAGACCCTGCTATCAAGTCGCCTTCCCAATGCCCTGGTATAGCTCTATCCTCTATGGAGGCTGGCCGTTCACTAATTGAAACTGTATCGGTAATCTGACCAAGCCCATTTCCTTTCAAACTCGAATGCTTGGATCGACGCATAATACGTTTCGTCCTCAGGTATTGAATTAACTCCTTTTTCAATACACCACGAGTCTGAACATACAAGCTACGATAGATGGTTTCATGTGACACTTGATTATGCTCTTCTGTAGGAAACTCTCTTTTCAACCAACCAGCAATTTGTTGCGGTGACCAGTTTGATTGTAGCTTACATGTGATGGTTTTTATTAACTCTTGATTGCCTGATAGTTTGCAAAGCTTTGGACGTTTAGCACGATCCCAGGCAGCTTGATCAGCTTGTGTTGCCCGATATTGCTGACAACCATTATTCCGCTCTATTTCACGGCTGATGGTAGATGGAGAGCGTCCAAGCCGATGGGCAATCGAACGAAACGATTCTTGACTTGCCACACCTCTGGAAATTTCTTCACGCTCTGATAGCGATAACGCTAGATGTGAACGTATTCTTTGTGGTGGTCTAATCCCACCTGTCACAGATAATATACCCGATATTGAAGAATGATTCCTGTCAAATAAACGTGCTATATCGTGTAATGAATCGCCTGTTTTCCACCGATCCCACATGATGGCTTTCTGCTCATCACTATAATAAATTCTTGGTCTCTGTTTCATTCTTCAACACCTCATTCTTTTGTATAAGAATAACGTGTTGCATCGACCGGTTGAACTCACAGGTTAAAGTGGCCATTCACAAAGTTAGCACCACCATTTGCCGCACCTGGCTGATACGCATAACGCTCACCTTTTGCTTCTACCCCGCCGCCGATTTTCC
>NCGC01000178.1 GCA_002281475.1 Methylophilales bacterium 28-44-11 | reverse complement strand
TGGCCTGCCCATCATTACGTTAATTGATACCCCGGGCGCATACCCTGGCATTGGTGCTGAAGAGCGCGGTCAGTCAGAAGCCATTGCGCGTAATTTATACGTGATGGCCGAATTGAAAACGCCCATTATTGGCGTGGTAATTGGAGAGGGTGGTTCTGGTGGGGCGCTTGCACTGGGGGTAGTGGATCAGTTATTGATGTTGCAATATGCAACATATTCCGTGATTTCGCCTGAAGGCTGTGCATCTATCTTGTGGAAGAGTGCGACCAAAGCGCCAGAAGCTGCAGAAACCTTGGCCATTACTGCAGATAGACTAAAAGTACTGGGTTTGATTGATGAAATCGTCACTGAACCTTTGGGTGGCGCGCATCGCGAGCATTCAGAAATGATGGAAAAATTACGCCATGCACTGCGCGTTCAGCTTAAATCATTGCAAGCTAAAAAAATCGACAAATTACTTGAAACAAGGTACGCGCGTCTCATGAGCTATGGCAAGTTCAAAGTTGCCCCCACCAAATAAAACCAACCTCATCACGCGCGTAAATCAATACTTTACGCGCGTTTTTCTTTCTAAGCCTCAGCCTTCGTATCACGTGCTTCTCGCCTACAGTGGCGGGCTTGATTCCTCAGTACTTCTCCATATGCTGGTTACGTTGCAACAACAATGGCAAGTAGAGAAGCAAACAGAGTTTCAATTGAGGTTATCTGCAATGCATGTGCACCATGGCTTGAATGCAAAAGCAGATAGCTGGGCTACCCATTGTCAACAGGTGTGTGCTCAATATGCTATTCCGTTACAAGTGGAGTATGTGCAAGTGGATAAGCATACTGGCTTAGGCGTTGAAGCCACTGCAAGACATGCACGTTACGCTGCTTTGCAACAAAGCCCGGCAGATTTTATTTGTCTAGCACATCACCAAGACGACCAAGCAGAAACGCTGATGTTGCAATTGATGCGGGGATCAGGTGTAAAAGGATTGGCTGCAATGTCAGAGATGGACGTCACCCAGCGTTTATTAAGGCCTTTGCTCACGTTTTCTCGCCAAGCACTTGAACAATATGCTAACACCCATGCGCTGCAATGGATTGAAGACGATAGTAATCAAAACACAGACTTTGATCGCAATTTTATGCGGCACCAAGTATTTCCTTTGCTTGAAACCCATTACCCTAGCGTCCATAAAACATTGAGTAGAACCGCACAACATTTGGCAGAAGCCAATGATTTATTGACCGAGCTAGCGCAATCAGATGGTGCACCTATGTTGGTCAATGGCGTTCACGGTTATCAACGATGCTTAGACTTGAGTCAGCTGGCGGCGCTAAATGAAGCTAGAGCGAAAAATGTAGTACGTTGGTGGCTAGATTGTCATGAATTGATGATGCCGAATGCTGAAGTGTTGGCACAACTCATGCAGCAATTATTACATGCGCGCGCCGATGCTGGTATTCATATTAAGGTTGCTAAAGAGATACACGTAAAACGATATTTGGGAGTGGCTTATGTGGTGAAAGAGGGGGCGGTTACGCGACCGATCAATCAACTATGGCAGGGGGAGTCTCGCCTGCAATTGACGCCACAGGATAGTTTGGTATTTGAGACCCTCATGAATACTGCATTGCGTATACGCTCGCGAGAAGGAAGTGAACGCTTTAGACCTGAAGTAGGGCGTCCGAGTAGAACGTTAAAACATATCCTGCAAACGCATCATATACCACCATGGTTACGTGCACGTGTGCCTTTGGTGTTTGTAGATGAAACATTGGTCTATATTCCCAATGTCGGGGTGGATGCGAGTATGGCTGCGCAACCCAACGAAATGGGGACAGTCATTCGATGGGAGCATCACCCCTAAGGCTTATTTTTTCTTGAGCAGCGTTTGTAGCGTTGCCCATATGGTATTTAAAATGATTGGTTGCGCGTCTGCGGTCGGGTGCAAACCATCGTCCTGATTGAGGTCAGGTTTTCCAGCCACATTTTCTAACAGAAAAGGGACCAAGCTCACTTTGAATTGCTTTGCCAACGTTGTGAAACTATCATGGAATGCTTGTGTATATTGCGGGCCATAATTAGGCGGTATACGCATACCCACCAAAAGCACCTTTAGGTTGTTTTGTTTTGCGAGCGTCAGCATTTTCGTTAGATTTTGCTGCATTGCATCTACAGGTAATCCGCGTAAGCCATCGTTTGCACCTAGTTCTAAAATAAGGATGCTAGGTTGGTGTTGCGCAATGGCTTGCTTTAAGCGACTGAGGCCGCCCGCAGTGGTCTCACCACTAATGCTGGCATTGACCACTTGATAGGGGTATCGCTCAGCTTTTAAGCGAGAGTCCAATAAAGAAACCCAGCCGCGCTCAGGCGATGACAAGCCGTAAGCAGCAGATAGACTATCGCCAAATACTAAAATAGTCGACGCTGCATGACTTGGTATTGCAACCAATGGCATTAAAATGAGACTAAGCTTAAACAGCCATAACAAAAAACGAGAATACATAGATGCTACTTTCTTCTAGAGAAATAAATTCACCAAAACAAACCTCAGACTCCCAACCTTCAATACCTCCAACGCACGAGACCATCATTTTAGCGACAAACCTCAGTAAAAGTGTGGGCAGTGGCGATCATACCCTGCATATTCTGCAAGCGTTAGCGTTAAACATTTACCGTGGTGAACGCGTTGCTATTGTGGGGAGTTCTGGTTCTGGAAAATCCACCTTGCTGGGCATATTGGCAGGCTTAGATGTGCCCACTTCTGGTGAGGTGACTGTTTTGGGTAATGCATTTAGCACATTAGACGAAGATGCGCGTGCCGCTATGCGTGGCCAATACATGGGCTTTGTGTTTCAGTCCTTTCAGTTATTGCCTACCATGACGGCATTGGAAAATGTGATGATTCCGATGCAATTAAATGGGCACGCTTCCCCATTGCAAACAGCAAAAGATAGTTTATTTAAAGTGGGTTTGGGTGAGCGTATGCAACATTATCCTAAACAATTATCTGGTGGAGAACAGCAACGTGTCGCGATTGCACGTGCGTTTGCATCGCAACCAGCAGTTTTGTTTGCCGATGAGCCCACGGGTAATTTAGATAGTGCGAATGGCGAGAAAATCATTGAGCTTCTGTTTAAATTGAATCAAGAGAATCAAACAACTTTAGTGTTGGTGACGCATGATGCGCGATTGGCGCAACGTTGCGACCGAGTACTCACCCTGCAAGATGGTCAATTGACAGAGAGTGCCTAATCGATGCGCTTATTCACGACTCAGCACCCAACATTTCCTTTATATCAGCTGGCTTGGCAACAGTTAAAAGCCAATTGGCGTGCGGGGGATTTGCGCGTGTTATTGCTTGCACTGGTGTTGGCCGTGGCTGCCATTACCTCAGTCAATGCGTTTTCTCAGCGCATTGCCAATCATCTGAATAGTCAAGGTGGCATATTATTGGGTGGCGATTTAGTGGTGATCAGTGACCATGCCATTCCTCCAACTTATGTTCAGCAGGCGCAGGCGCTGGGGTTAAGACATACCCAGACTACAGAATTCCCAAGCATGCTAGTGCATCAAGGACGTAGTCAAATTTCAGAAATCAAAGCATTAGGCGAGAATTTTCCTTTGCGTGGTGATTTTAGTGTGCAATTGCCATCAAGTAAGACGATTGCGCTGGTCACACAACCCCCTGCACCCGGTGAAGTATGGTTAGAACCACGTTTAATGAGCGTATTGGGCTTGCAACTTGGCAGCCAAGTCACTTTAGGCGTACAAACTTTTAACGTTGCTGGCGTGTTGGAGCGCGAACCCTCTAGAGGAGGTGACATGTTTAGTTTTGCGCCTCGCGTGATGATGAACGCGCAAGACTTAGCCGCTACAGAATTAATTCAATACGGGAGCCGTGTCAAATATCAACTGATTGTGGCAGGAAACCCTCCCGAATTAGCGACATTTACTACTTGGATACAATCACAGTTACAACGTGGCGAGCGGGTC
>NCGC01000177.1 GCA_002281475.1 Methylophilales bacterium 28-44-11 | reverse complement strand
CTAAACCTTCTGCAATAGCTGTTTTACCCACGCCGGCTTCGCCTACTAAAAGCGGGTTATTTTTGCGACGACGGCACAAGGTTTGAATGACACGCTCTAACTCTTGACCACGACCAATCAGTGGGTCAATTTTGCCCGCCGCAACTTGCACGTTTAAATTGAGGGTAAAATTTTCAAGAGCACCGGCGGGTGTTGGTTCTGCTTCATTTTCAACATCATTGCTGTCTGCTTTTTCCTCACCTTCCGGGAGTTTTGCAACGCCGTGCGAAATGAAATTGACTACATCAAGACGTGTAATGCCTTGCTGGTGTAAGAAAAACACAGCGTGGGAGTCTTTTTCGCCATAAATGGCAACCAAAACATTGGCACCGGTTACTTCTTTTTTACCAGAAGACTGCACGTGTAGCATGGCACGTTGAATCACGCGTTGAAAGCCTAGGGTTGGCTGCGTATCGACTTCACCTTCGCCATTGACAGTAGGGGTGTGCTCTTCAATATACTGGTTGAGTTCAGAGCGCAACACATCAAACTTTGCGCCACATGCACGCAACACCTCGGCAGCGGTTGGGTTGTCAATCATCGCTAGTAAGAGATGCTCGACCGTGATGAGTTCATGGCGCTTTTGCCGCGCATCCATGAACGCCATATGTAGGCTGACTTCTAACTCTTGAGCTATCATCTTAATACCTTAACTTTCACATTTAACATCAATCAATATGGTTTAATCTTAACACTCGCAGTTGAATGCAATTTAAATTTAAACCCTGCTTTTATCTACCTGTTTAGCATTACAGTTTTAAGCAGGTTCAATCACGCATTGCAGAGGGTGTTGAGACTCTCTTGCATGCGTCAATACTTGATTCATTTTCGTTTCTGCAATATCAAGCGGAAACACCCCACATACACCTACACCTTCAGTATGTACTTTGAGCATAATTTGCGTCGCTTGTTCACGGCTTTTGTTAAAAAACTGTTCAATCGTTTCAACGACAAACTCCATAGGAGTGTAATCGTCATTTAAGAGCAATACTTTAAACATTTCAGGCAGTTTTGGTTTGACTGCATTAGGCTTAATTGCGGTATCGCTGTCTGAATGTGGTTGAGCCATTTACTTCACTAGTTAAGATTACTTATTAACCCTTATTTTGAGCCGAATGCTAAAAATTTCAAGCCCATTTTGAAAAGGGTTAAGCAATTATGGAAAGATTTTGACTATTTTGACAATTCTGTCTTGTGTTTGCACGATTTCGAGCGTGTGTACACCCATTCTAAAGCTGGTATTTGGTTCTGGGATATCTTCAAAATATTCAATCACCAGACCATTTAGCGTACGCGGTCCATCGGTAGGGAGGGAAAGCTGCAATTTTTTGTTGATATCTCGTAAGGAACTACTGCCATCCACTAACCAGCCGCCATCCTCGTCTTGTCGATAGCTGCCGATGCGACTTGGAGACTGTGTGGTAAAGTCGCCAATGACTTCTTCTAAAATATCCTCTAAAGTAATCAGGCCTTTAAATTCACCATACTCATCAACAATCAATGCAATACGTTCTTGGTTTTCTTGGAACTGTTGAATTTGCGTGTAAAGCGGTGTGCCCGAAGGAATAAAGTAGGGGTCACTGATAATTTCACGTAATGCTTCTTTATCCAACGGCTCTTCATGTTGATAGCCACGAATTTGATTCATTACTTTTCTGATATGGAGAACGCCGATCATCTCCTCATTGTCACCTTCACGCACAGGTAAACGCGTGTGATGGCTGGTGGAGATGCGTTGCAAAATATCGTCAATAGGTTGATCAAAATCTATGACTTCTACCATGGTATGTGCAGTCATCACATCATCTACAGTGATTTTTTCTAGATCGAATAGATTCAGTAAAATAGTCCTATGTTTTTTAGGCATAAAATGCCCAGCATCTGTGACGATGCTGCGAAGTTCGTCCATGGTCAGTGATTGTGTGGTTTCACTAAAGTTGATATTTACTCTAAAAAGTTTAAGTAAGCCTTCTACAAATAAGTTGACGAACCAAACAGCCGGGTAGAGCAACTTAAGCAATGGATACAGCACATAGCTACACATAATGCCCAATTTCTCAGGATATGCTGCGGCGATGACTTTCGGTGATATTTCGCTAAAGACTAAAATAGCAAACGTAACGGAGAGTGTGCCAATCATCAGTACCCACTCACCCTCACCAAAAAGCTCAACAGTGATGACCGTTACCAGCGTTGCAGACGCGGCATTGGCAAAGTTGTTACATAGCAGAATGACGCCTAACAGTTTGTCAGTTTTGGCTAATAAGGTGCTGGCTAGTTTAGCGCCACGATTCCCTTCTTTGACTAAATGCTTTAACCGATAACGGTTGAGAGACATGAGACTGGTTTCGGCGATTGAGAAAAAGCCTGAGATGAGCAA
>NCGC01000176.1 GCA_002281475.1 Methylophilales bacterium 28-44-11 | reverse complement strand
AGTATGCGATAGTGAAGCTGTACATATATTCCACTTTTCGACAGACTTAGAAGGCACATTCAGTGTCTTTAATACTCAATAAAGTACGTGCTTTGAATTTGTTTAGTGGAAAGATTTAGGATTTGTATATGAAATAGTAAAGCCCAAGACGGCTTAACCATAGATTGGTTATACGATTCATTGTACAATGAAATACTATTAGTACTACTTGTACATGAAGTACAGTGACTTGATTAAGTCATTGATGTGTATGGGTTAATTTTAAGTTGGTGCCCAAAAGAGGACTCGAACCTCCACATCTTTCGATACTAGTACCTGAAACTAGCGCGTCTACCAATTCCGCCATTTGGGCATCCTGTACTTGCGGCGCATTTTATAGAAAGCACAATTCTTGTCAATTAAAAAAAGTAAACATAGTTCTAGAGAGAATGATCCCTACGCAAAACGCGAAGCTGCGCAATATGAAACGCCGCTACCAAGTCGCGAACTCATTCTTCAGATACTGTCTGATCAAGGGATCCCATTAAGCATTGATCAGTTGTATGTTTTACTTGATATTCACAGTGATGAGCGAGAGATTTTCAGCCGACGTCTCAATGCAATGGAGCGGGAAGGCCAGATTATTCGCAATCGCAAAGGTGCGTTGTGTTTACCTGAAAAAATCCATTTGATCCCAGGCGTGGTATTTGGTCATCCAGATGGTTTTGGATTTTTAGTGCCAGATGACAAAGTAAAACATCCAGAGGATTTATTTTTGGGACCACGTGAAATGGCGCAAGTCATGCACGGTGATCGTGCCATGGTGCGCATGGCTGGGTTAGATAGAAAAGGTCGTCCAGAAGGTAAAATTGTTGAAGTATTAGAGCGTGCCAATAAAACCCTTGTGGGACGCGTGATGCGTGGGCAAGGCGTGACGATTGTGGCGGCTGAAGATAAGCGCATCAATCAAGATATTCTCATTCCTTATCATCTCGATATGGACGCTAAAGTTGGACAAGTCGTTATGGTGGAGCTCACTGAGCAGCCATCTTCACACGCCATGCCCATGGGTAAAATCGTTCAGATTTTAGGTAACTATGCCGATAGTGGCATGGAAATCGAAATTGCGTTGCGTAAGCACAAATTGCCCTACGAGTTCAGCCCGCAGGCTATCCACCAAGCAGAAAGTATTCCGAAAACTGTACAGCCGGCAGATTACAAAGGACGTATTGATGTACGCGATTTGCCATTGATCACCATTGATGGTGAAACTGCGCGTGATTTTGATGATGCGGTTTTTGCCGAGCCTCAAGGTAAAGGTTGGCGTTTGGTGGTGGCCATAGCAGATGTGAGCTTCTATGTGAAACCAGGTGATGCATTGGATAAAGAGGCCTTCGACCGTGGCAACTCTGTGTATTTCCCACGTCGCGTCATTCCTATGCTGCCTGAAGCTTTATCGAATGGCCTATGTTCACTGAACCCTGACGTTGAACGCATGTGCATGGTCTGTGATATGCAAGTGGATAGTTTGGGTGTGGTTAAGCAGTACAAATTTTACCCGTCTGTGATGCGTTCAAAAGCGCGCATGACCTACACCAAAGTCTATGACATTTTGCAAAACCCTGAAGATGATTTAGCCAAAGAATATGCTTGGCTAATGCCTCATTTGCAGCATTTATACAGTGTGTACCAGTTGATGCTCAAACAACGTGAAAAACGCGGTGCGATTGAGTTTGAGTCATCAGAAACCATGATGATGTTTAATGAAAATGGCAAGATAGACAAGATTGTGCCTAGTACACGCAATGAAGCGCATAAACTCATTGAAGAGTGCATGTTGGCAGCTAACGTTTGTGCAGCCGAGTTTTTGATGAAGCATGAGCATGCTGCGTTGTATCGTGTACATGAGGGGCCAACCACTGAGAAACTTGAAGCCCTTCGTTTATTCATGGGTGAGTTTGGTTTTGGTGTGGGCGGTGGAGAAAAACCGCATGCAAAAGACTATGGTAAGTTAATGGCACGTATCAAAGAACGTCCAGATGCACAGTTATTGCAGACCGTGATGTTGCGCTCAATGCAACAAGCGGTGTATAGCCCTGACAATGTCGGCCATTTTGGTTTGGCTTACGATGCTTACGCACACTTTACTTCGCCTATTCGGCGCTATCCAGATTTGTTGATACACCGTGCGATTAAAGCCGTGGTCAGCGGTGAAAAATATAATCCCAAAGATTGGCATGGTTTAGGTGCGCATTGCTCGATGACTGAACGTCGTGCCGACGACGCTACCCGTGATGTCACCAATTGGCTTAAATGCTTTTACATGCAAGATAAAATTGGAGAGGTGTTTGAGGGTACTGTGGCAGGTGTTACCAGTTTTGGTTTGTTTGTCGCGTTGGATGAAGTCTATGTCGAAGGGTTGCTCCATGTCACGGAGTTA
>NCGC01000175.1 GCA_002281475.1 Methylophilales bacterium 28-44-11 | reverse complement strand
AAGAACATTGCCGTTTGTAGTGTTGTTTCCGGAACTTCGTGCGCCTCCACAAGCAGTTCTTCAGTAACCAAATAAAGTAATGCTGCCAAACCGAAGGCTAGAACGGCATCAAGCACTATGTCCGATGCCATGGAAAGAAATGAAACGCCAGCCCACGCACTAATAAGCAAGGTGATAGCAAAGCCAAATATAATTAACAGAATACGATTTTTACTGGCACCACCTTGTCGCATTGCAGCTGCTCCAGATAAGCCTAGAAATAGCACTTCTAACGTTAGTGCAATTGTGAGCAGTAATCCTTGTTTTTGTCCCGCTGCAAATCCTAACCCTATCAATAATCCATCTAATGCAATATCAATACCTAAAATTGTAATTAAGCTGATAGGTACTTTGATTGAAACTTTATCCTGCGTTTTATGCTCTGCCTTTTCCGCAAAATGTTTTACAACTAACATGACCATCACGCCAAGCGTGAATCCAATCAAAGTAACCCAGGGTAGCTTGCGATGCATTAAGTCAGGCAGTAGCTCGGTTGCCAGCGCACAAAAAAGCACGCCGGCCGCAAAATGTTGAACGGCACTGATTAGTCCAGGCTTCATTGGACGCCATAGCGCTACGGAGCCGCCAATTAACACTGCAATTGCAGGGTAGAGCGCAAAAGCAAATATGTTTGATGAAGATGGCATTTAAATAACCGTCCTTTTAGCCCGGTAAACAAGCTGGTAAAGCACAGGTAATACCAGCAGTGTGAGTACTGTAGATGACCATATACCACCAATAACCACTGTCGCTAAAGGACGCTGTACTTCGGCACCTGTCCCCGTTGCAATTGCCATGGGCACAAAACCTAATGAGGCTACTAATGCAGTAATCAAAATAGGCCTTAAACGGCTAATACTGCCTTCTTGAATTGCGTTGTCCAGTGGTTTACCGTCAGCGATTAAGTTACGTATAAAGCTGATCATTACCAAGCCGTTTAATACTGCTACCCCTGATAAGGCAATAAAACCGACCCCTGCGGAGATAGACAATGGGATGTCACGTAAATATAACGCTAATACGCCTCCTGTGAGTGCAAATGGTATACCTGTGAACACGATGAGACCGTCCTTAACGTTATTAAACATGGCATAAAGCAATATAAATACCAACAATAAAGCTAAAGGCACCACAATCTGTAAACGCTTGCTGGCAGATTGTAATTGCTCAAACGTACCACCCCAGTTCACCCAATAACCTGAAGGAATTTTCACTTCTTGCTGGATACGTTGCTGCGCCTCTGACACATAAGAGCCAATGTCACGGTCTCTCACATTGGCAGTCACCACCACGCTCCGCTTACCATTTTCACGACTAAATTGATTGGCTCCAGGTGCAATATCAATACTAGCCACTTCGCCTAATTGTAAATAAACTGGCGTATCACTATTGCTTGCAATTTTAATGGGTAAACGCTTGAAGCTTTCAACATCTGCTCTAGACTCTTCAGGTAAACGTACCACAATATCAAAGCGCCTATCTCCTTGAAATAAAGTACCTGTTTCGCGCCCATTCATGGCGATAGAAATGGCTTCTTGCACATCGGCGACGTTGACGCCAAGTCGGGCAATTTTCTGACGATCAATATTAACGGTAAGGATGGGTAGACCAGTAGTTTGTTCTACCTTAACGTCTTCACCTCCTTGAATACTAGACAACACTTTGGAAATTTCTTCAGCAGACTCATTCATCACTTGCATATCGTCACCAAATACCTTTACGGCCACGTCACTACGCACGCCTGAAATGAGCTCATTGAAGCGCATCTGAATTGGCTGAGTAAATTCATAGTTATTGCCTGGCACATCAGCAACCGCTTTCTGCATTTGTGCGACCAATTCATTTTTAGTCAAATTGGGGTCTGGCCATTCAGACTTAGGTTTAAGCATTACGAAATTATCAGCAACACTTGGTGGCATCGGGTCGCTAGCAATTTCTGCTGTACCAAGTTTGGCAAATATCCGCTCAACTTGTGGAAAGGCTTTGATGGTATGTTCCAGCTCTGTCTGCATTTCAACAGCTTGAGTTAAGCTGGTCCCAGGAATGCGTAAGGCATGTAACGCAATATCGCCCTCATTCAAGCTGGGCACAAATTCACTGCCCATTCGACTGGCTAGTAAACCACTTAGTAATACAGATACAACAGCAATTGTTATAACTAAAGCTTTATTGAGCATTGCCCATTTCAAAGCAGGTAGATAACCTTTTTTTACCCATCCAATCAGCGGTTGTTCTTTCTCATTCACTTTTCCATTGATGAATAAGGCGACTGCAGCTGGGATGAATGTGACAGATAGCAGCATCGCGCCAACCAAGGCGATGACAACGGTAAACGCCATTGGGTGGAACATCTTCCCTTCCACGCCAGTGAGTGCAAATATAGGAAGA
>NCGC01000174.1 GCA_002281475.1 Methylophilales bacterium 28-44-11 | reverse complement strand
TTGGTGCGCGTATTTGATGCGGTGATTGAAGCCGGTGCAACCACCATTAACGTGCCAGATACAGTGGGTTATAGTATTCCAGCGCCGTGGGGCGAGCGCATGACCACGCTGATTCAGCGTGTAAAACATTCTGACAAAGTGGTGTGGTCAACCCACTGCCATAACGATTTAGGCATGGCAGTTGCCAATTCATTGGCCGCAGTGATGGGTGGCGCGCGTCAAGTAGAGTGCACGATTAACGGCTTGGGCGAGCGGGCAGGCAATGCCAGTTTAGAAGAAGTGGTGATGGCGATTAAAACGCGCAGTGATATTTTTAATTTGACCACGCGTATCGATACCACGCAAATCGTGCCGACCAGTAAATTAGTATCTACCATCACTGGTTATCCGGTACAACCTAACAAAGCCATTGTGGGCGCCAATGCGTTTGCGCATGAAAGTGGGATTCACCAAGATGGTGTGTTGAAGCATCGCGAAACTTACGAAATTATGCGTGCAGAAGACGTGGGATGGAATGCAAACAAATTAACCTTGGGTAAGTTGTCTGGCCGCAACGCTTTCAGAACGCGATTAAAAGAGTTGGGGATTGAGTTATCGAGTGAAGATGCGTTGAACGCAGCATTCGCCCGTTTTAAAGATTTGGCAGATAAGAAATCCGATATTTTTGATGAAGATTTGCATGCGTTGGTCAGCGATGAATTTGTGCATGAAGAATCTGAAAGCTACAAATTGGTCTATTTGCAAGTGGCTTCGCAAACAGGAGAGACGCCACATGCACTCATCACCTTATCAGATGAAGGCGTAGAAAAACGTGCTGAATCTGATGGCGGCGGCCCAGTAGATGCCACGTTTAAAGCCATTGAGCAAATTGTGAACAGTGAAGCGGAATTATTACTTTATTCTGTCAACAACATCACCAGTGGCACTGACGCGCAAGGTGAGGTGACAGTACGTTTGGCAAAAGGCGGGCGTATAGTCAACGGGCAGGGTGCAGACACCGATATTGTGGTGGCCTCTGCGAAAGCGTATTTAAATGGTTTAAATAAATTACATGCAAAAGCTGAGAAGTTGAATCCTCAAGTGTAATTAATGTAGTGTTATCAACAGACATCGAGGCGTGTGCGAATAATTGCACGCCTCTTTTTTTATAGAAATTTACCATGCCAGCAAAACAACACACTTTGTGGATTGTGGTAGCCCTATTTTGCACCTATTTTATTTGGGGATCTACTTACCTTGCCATTCGATTTGGTATTGAGAGTTTTCCGCCTTTTTTAATGGGTGGTATACGCTTTACAGTGGCTGGCATGGTGATGTACTTGGTGATGCGATACTTGGGTAGTCCGAACCCAACGCGTCAAGAGTGGTTAGGCGCCACTATCGTAGGTATTTTATTGCCTGCCTTAGGTAACGGCACCGTTTGCTATGTTCAACAAACTGTTAGCTCTAGTGTGGCTGCATTAGCCATTGCCACAGCGCCAATTTGGATGGCAATATTTTCCTCTGTGTGGGGACATAAAATAACCAATCAAGAATGGTTGGGTATTGTCATCGGATTGCTGGGTATTATTTTGCTTAATGTGGGCGGGAGTTTGCATGGTGATTTTGCTAGTGCAGCATTGTTAATTTTTGCGGCAGCCTGTTGGTCATTTGGTTCAGTGTGGAGTAAGCATTTGGCCATGCCTAAAGGGTTAATGGGCGCAGGCTGTCAGATGTTGACCGGCGGCATTGTACTTATGTTAGTCAGTGCTTACGCAGGTGAGTCCTGGCCAACGGTTATCACCCCAAAATCATGGGCTGCAATCGTATTTTTAATTGTATTAGGGTCGCTCGTCGCCTATAGTGCTTATCAATATTTACTTAAAACCGTGCGTCCATTAGTGGCAAGTAGTAATACCTTTGTAAACCCAATTGTTGCATTTGCCGTGGGTATTTGGTTAGCCAATGAAGAAGTAACCCATAATGAATATCTTGCGCTTGCTGTGATTTTGGTGGGCGTGTTTTTAGTGTTAACAGCAGAGAATAAAGAAGTATGACCACACAAAATTTAGCCTTGTTTGATTTAGACAATACCTTGTTAGCAGGAGACAGTGATTACAACTGGAGTTTATTTTTAATTGATGAAGGTTTGCTCGATGCCAATACGCATCATGAGCGTAATGAGCAGTTTTACCAAGATTACAAAAATGGCAGCCTAGACATTTATGCTTTTTTAAAATTTCAGTTGCAGCCATTGTCACAGCATCCCAAATCATTTCTTGATCAATTACATTTGAAATATATGGATAAAGTGATTCGCCCGATGATGACTGAAAAAGCACAAGCGTTAGTCAATCAGCATCAAGACAATGGCGACTTATGTTTGGTTATTACCGCTACCAATAGCTTTGTTACTAGGCCCATTGCCACTGCTTATGGTATCGAGCACTTAAT
>NCGC01000173.1 GCA_002281475.1 Methylophilales bacterium 28-44-11 | reverse complement strand
TGGTGGAAACCAGAGGATGCAGGTAAACCTTACGTTTCATTAGAGCAAGATTTAGCAAAAAGCTTGAATATCAAGCTGGGCGATACGTTAAGTTATGACGTGGCTGGCACGCCACTTACGCTAGAGGTCACCAGTATTCGCAAAGTAGAATGGGACACCATGCGTGCCAACTTTTTTGCTGTGACACCGCCCAAAACGATTGATCAACTCCCGGCGAGTTATATGTCTGCATTTTATGTACCGCCTCAACAAGCGGAGTTTGTACAGCAACTGGTGGCTACTTTTCCTAATCTTACAGTGATTGATGTAGCAGCATTGATGGAGCAAGTTAGGGCAATCATGCAAAAGATGAGTGTGGCTGTGAGTTATGTATTTTTGTTTAGTTTAATCACAGGGTTGGCAGTGCTTTATGCGGCTTTAATAGCTACACAAAATGCCCGTATACGTGAATCCACATTGTTACGTGTACTAGGAGCATCAAGAAAGCAAGTGAGTGTTGCCATGCTGGCCGAATTTTTTGCCATCGCTTTTTGTGCTGTACTCGTCGCTGTAGTGTTGGCTAATATCGTTGCTTGGTACGTCAGTGCATCACTACTGGACATTCCGTTCCATTTCAATTTGGCTATCAGTGCCACTGCCATTATATGCGCTGTAGTCTTTATTCCCTTAGCCGCTTGGCTTGTGCTTCGTAGTTACCTCAATCAGCCCCCAAAGCAATTATTAAACAGCATATAGCTGGCTGTATACAGCCAATAACAACCAATTAATTGGTTGTATACAACCAATTAATTCGGCTACAATCAACCAACTTTTCATGAATTATGATTAGTGATTGATTTTCATGCACTTTATTTCCATGGTGTTTTTGGGAATGCTTCTTGCACATAAAGCTGGAGCACACGCGTATAGATGTGCAATTTAAAACTCCAGTCTAGGGAAACATACATGAAATCTACTCTTCAACCCAAATTAATATTACTGGCGATTCTGTCAGTATATGCGTCACCTCAACTGGTGCTTGCCGACGAAAGCACCAAAATTGATATTGAAAAAATCGAGGTCATTAGTACAACACCTTTAAAAGGCATGGGCCTTCCACTAGAGCAAATACCAGCTTCTGTGCAATCGATAAGTCAAGATCAAATTAAAGAGCAAAAAAGTATTAGTATTTCTGATTACATTAATCAAAACTTGAATGGTGTCAGTGTAAATGACACACAAAACAATCCCTACCAGCCTGATGTGTCCTTCCGTGGTTACTCTGCATCACCATTGCTGGGCACTCCGCAAGGTATTTCTATATTTGTAGATGGTGTTCGTGTAAATGAGCCTTTTGGTGACGTGGTGAATTGGGACTTAATTCCAATGAACGCAATCAACTATATCAATTTAATTCCGGGTTCAAATCCATTGTTTGGTCTTAATACTTTGGGTGGCGCGCTTTCAGTGCAAACCAAGAGTGGTCGTACCAACCCGGGTGGCGCAGTCGAAGCTTACATGGGCTCTTGGGGCCGTAAAGCTGGTTCAGCAGAGTTTGGTGGCGTGAGTGAAGATGGGTCAGTTGACTACTTTATTGCTGGCAACGTTTTTTCAGAAGATGGTTGGCGTGACTATTCACCCTCAGATGTCGGTCAAATCTTTGGTAAGGTGGGTTGGCAAAATGAGAAAACATCTCTTAATCTGAGCTTTACTGGCGCGGACAATAAATTGATCGGAAATGGTTTAGCCCCTGCAGATTTTCTGGATGAGCAAGGCCGTGATTCGATTTTGACAAGGCCAGACAAAACAGAAAATAAGTTGGCATTTGTCAACTTGAACTGGAGTCATTTCTTCAGTGATGATGTGCAGTTAAGCGGTAATACATATTATCGCAAAGCCAAAACACAGACATTGAATGGTGACGGCAATGATGATTTCGATGATGGCACAGTAGATTTGGATTTAAGTGGTGACATCGATGCTGCCGAGTTGGCGGCTGCAAATGCTGCTTGTCTTGCAGATACTGACGCAGATGAAAATTGTTCTGGCGCGATTAATCGTACTAATTCGAGAAGAACAGGTTACGGTTTTAATACGCAAATGACGTTTGCCCAAGATTTTTTAGGTATGAAAAATCAGTTTATCACTGGGCTTGGTTATGACTATGGAAGAACCAATTTTAAACAAAGCACTGAATACGGCTTAGTGAATACCACACGTGGAATTGATGGTGCTGGAATCTTTAGTGATGAAGCACCTGTTAATCTAAAGGGTGTCAGCAAAACATGGAGTATTTTTGCTACGGATACTTTATCGTTGAATCCACTATGGCACATTACTGCATCTGCTCGTTATAATCACACTAAAGTGGAAAATGATGACAGACTCAATCCAATCCCAGATCCAGATCCAGCGCTCAATACCTCTTTGACCAGTGATCAAAGTTATAACCGAATCAATCCAGCAGTTGG
>NCGC01000172.1 GCA_002281475.1 Methylophilales bacterium 28-44-11 | reverse complement strand
AATCCACTTTACACAGAAACAGCCTCCCTGATTATTGACACTGGCAATCAACCCGTCACAAACATATTAAATCAAATTGAAACGGCATTAAAAACATGAAGGTGCAGACACTTGAAGTCTCATTAGGAGATAGAAGTTATCCTATTCATATAGGCAAGGGATTGCTGACCCAAGCGGATTTGATATTGCCACATTTAAAGCGCAAACAGGTGGCCATTGTTAGCAACACGACAGTTGCCCCTTTGTATATGGAAACATTGGTCAATACGCTCACGCAAGCTGGTGTAAGCGTTATTCAAATAATACTGCCTGATGGAGAGGCTTATAAAAATAGTGAAACCTTAAATACCATTTACGATGCATTATTGAAGGCACATTGCGAGCGTAATACCACTTTAATTGCATTGGGTGGAGGTGTCATTGGTGATTTGACTGGGTATGCAGCCGCCACTTTTCTACGTGGTGTGCCATTTATTCAAATTCCCACCACATTGCTCTCTCAGGTAGATTCCAGTGTCGGGGGTAAAACGGGTATCAATCACCCACTTGGTAAAAATATGATAGGCGCGTTTTATCAGCCCAAATTAGTGTTGGCTGATATCAGTACCTTAACTACTTTGCCGCAGCGTGAATACTCGGCAGGGGTTGCCGAAGTCATCAAGTATGGCTTGATTAGAGATGCTGACTTTTTTGACTGGTTAGAAACCAACATGCATCTGTTAATGGCATTAGATGATCAAGTCGTGGCTTATGCCATTTATCGTTCGTGTCAAAACAAAGCAGAAGTGGTCGTAGCGGATGAACATGAAGCAGGCGAACGTGCCTTGCTGAATTTAGGCCACACCTTTGGGCATGCCATAGAAAATGCCATGGGCTATGGCGTTTGGCTTCATGGTGAAGCGGTGGCAGCCGGCACAATGTTGGCTGCAGATTTGTCACATCGACTTGGTTGGTTGTCTACCCAAGAAATAGCTCGCATGGATGCGCTGTTTAAGTTAGCAAAATTACCGTTAAACGCACCCAAATTAAGCGTCGAACGCTATCTCTACCTCATGCAATTAGACAAAAAAGTAGCTGAAGGCCAAATTCGATTGGTGCTTCAACAGGCGATAGGCAAAGCAGTCATGACTGCTGATTATGATAAGACAATGCTCAACCAAACCTTACAGGCGATTGCATAAAAACTATGTTAGCTATTTACGCAGCAAATCCAGACCTATCGATAGGTCGAAAATTTGAAGAGCAATCCACTCCTTTAGTCAACGGTGTGCCAGTTCGTAACGCATTCCAACGTGACCGTGATCGTATCATTCACTCCACTGCTTTCAGGCGTTTGGAATACAAAACGCAAGTATTTGTGAATCATGAAGGGGATTTATTTCGCACGCGTCTTACGCACAGCTTAGAAGTCGCGCAATTGGCGCGTGGTATCGCAAGAAACCTCAATTTACATGAAGATCTAACAGAAGGCATAGCTCTAGCGCATGATTTGGGGCATACCCCTTTCGGCCATGCTGGCCAAGATGCGCTAAATGCATGCATGCGAGATTTTGGTGGATTCGAACATAATCTGCAGTCACTACGTGTCGTCGATCAATTGGAAAAGCGTTATGCAGAGTTTGATGGTTTAAATCTGACGTTTGAATTGCGCGAAGGCATTCTAAAACATTGCTCGATTAAAAATGCGCAACAACTTGGAGATGTGGGTAAACGGTTTATAAATAAACAAAGCCCTAGTTTAGAAGCACAAGTCACTAATTTTGCTGATGAAATAGCCTATAACAATCATGATGTAGATGATGGTTTACGTTCTCAACTGATTACTATTGATCAACTGCAAGACATTGAACTTTTTGCAGAAAATATGGCGATTGTCAAAACAAGGTACCCTAATATTGAGCTAAAACGCTTAATCCCAGAAACTATCCGCAGAATGATTAACCAGTTGGTGTTGGATTTATGCGAAACCAGCCTTAACAATATCGCGCAACTCAATCCAAAATCCATTCAAGACGTCAGAAATGCACCGTATTTGATCGCATTTAGCGATCAAGCCACAAAGAAAAACCAAGCCCTTAAGCAATTTTTGCGTAAAAATTTATACCATCATTACAAAGTCAATCGCATGAGTGCAAAAGCAGAGCGTATTATCACCGAGCTCTTTACTGCATTTATGCATAATGTTGAACTCATGCCTGATGAGCATCAAATGGCGGCTAAAATTGATCACCCAAGAGCCGTTGCAGATTATATTGCAGGCATGACAGATCGGTTTGCCATACGTGAGCATCGCCGGTTATTTGCAGTAGAAGAATATTTGTAATTTAGTAATTGTATGGTGATGTGCGTAATGATGTGTTGCACAATTGCAACAAACGCACATTACTGTTACAAATAGTGACAAATTACTTGCCCATCAAACGTTGCATTTGGCATACTTAGCTCACCTTCTATAAGAACAAATTATTTGTCTATGGAGTGAGTT
>NCGC01000171.1 GCA_002281475.1 Methylophilales bacterium 28-44-11 | reverse complement strand
TTCTGGACGCATGGCCATTGGCGAAGCGATTACCAATATTGCAGCCAGCTGGATTAGCGATATCGGCAATTTAAAACTGTCTGCCAATTGGATGGCGCCTGCAGGTCATCCGGGTGAGGATGCCGCTTTATTTGATACCGTAAAAGCCGTTGGCATGGAACTCTGCCCTGCACTAGGCATTAGTATTCCTGTGGGCAAAGACTCCATGAGTATGAAAACGGTGTGGGAAGAGAATGGCAACAAAAAAGCTGTCACATCTCCGATTTCATTGGTGATTTCCGCGTTTGCCAATACGCTTGATGTGCGTAAAACACTTACGCCACAACTGCGCACCGACTTAGGTGAAACCAAGCTAATTTTAATTGATTTGGGCAACGGCAAAAATCGCATGGGCGGAAGCAGTCTGGCACAAGTTTACAGTCAGCTAGGGGACAGCGCGCCCGATGTAGATAACCCTGCACAACTCAAAAATTTCTTTACGCACATACAAGCATTAAACAGTGATAACAAAATATTAGCCTACCATGACCGAAGTGATGGCGGCCTGTTCGCCACACTATGTGAAATGGCTTTTGCTGGGCATTGTGGCATTGAAGGAAATGTATCCGCATTGTCAGGTGATATTGTCAGCGCATTATTCAATGAGGAATTGGGTGCAGTATTACAAGTACGCTCGACCGATGCCGACAGCATACTAGCCCAACTTAATCAGGCTTTAGGTCATTGTGCTTATGTGATTGGAACAGTCAATACCACCCACCAAATCACGATACATAAAGATGGCATCACGTTTGCTGATAGTCGTGTCAACCTACACCGACTATGGTCAGAAACCACTTATCACATGCAAACTCTGCGCGATAATCCAGATTGCGCACAGCAAGAATATGATCGGATTTTGAATGATGCTGATGCTGGTATGCATGCACACTTGATGTTTGATATTAACGACAATATCGCTGCGCCTTACATCAACACTGGCGTGCGTCCTAACATGGCCATTTTGCGTGAACAAGGCGTAAATGGGCAAACGGAAATGGCAGCGGCGTTTGACCGTGCCGGGTTTAACAGCGTAGATGTACACATGAGTGATGTGATTGCTGGGCGTGTGTCTCTTAAAGACTTTGCAGGGCTCGTCGCCTGTGGCGGTTTTAGTTACGGTGACGTACTGGGTGCGGGTGAAGGCTGGGCAAAATCCATATTATTTAACAGCCGCGCCCGAGACGAATTTAGTGCGTTCTTTAGCCGTCAAGACGCGTTTGCCCTTGGCGTATGTAACGGCTGTCAGATGATGAGCAATTTACACAGCATTATTCCTGGCAGTGAACACTGGCCGCATTTTGTGCGCAATAAATCCGAGCAATTTGAAGCACGATTTGCCATGGTGGAAGTATTGCCATCACCCTCACTCTTTTTCAATGGCATGGCTGGAAGCCGCATGCCGATTGCTGTTGCGCATGGTGAAGGTTTTACGGAATTTTCTGAAAAGAGTGCTGTCACAGATGTGCTGAATAAAAAACTGGCAACGATGCGGTTTATCGACCATGCGTCAACGCCTACTGAGGTTTATCCGTTTAACCCAAATGGATCGCCGCAGGGCTTAACAGGTTTCACCACCACAGATGGGCGTTTTAGTATTATGATGCCACATCCTGAACGGGTGTTTAGAGCGGTTCAACATTCATGGCGTCCAGATGGTTGGCAAGAGGATGGTCCTTGGATGCGTATGTTCCGTAATGCAAGAAAATTTATTGCTTAATCATTTGAATAAGCACCATTATAAAAAGTTGGAGATAATAAGTATGAATATGATTAAAGGGTTGTTAACACTTGCTGCATTATGTTTGTCACTGAATAGCTTTGCGCTCACTGATGAAGAATATATGGAGTTTACTGAAGCACTAGGCAGTGGCAATACCAAAGTGGTAAAAAAGTTTGTAGAAGCAGATCCTAAATTAGTGAATGAAAAGTTCTTTGCATGGGAACCACTACAAATGGCAGCCACTAAAGGCAGGTTAGACACCGTTAAATACTTAGTAGAAAAAGGTGCCGATTTAAATTACGCACACCCTGCCAGCAAAATGACTGCTTTCCATTTGGCTGCATTTGATGGTTATGAAGATGTCGTTAAATACTTAGCGGCTAAAGGTGCAGACGTCAATATTAAAATGAAAGGCGACGTATCCCTGATTCGTGTGATGAAAGACGAAGGACCACGTGCTGAAAATATGGTTAAATTATTACAATCTTTAGGCGTGAGCGAAGAGGGTTGTCAAGGGCAATGCAATTAATTTATAGTCATTAACATCTCAGATTATGCGTGACTAATGTCACGCATAATTCAAACAAAAGGCTTTAGTATGGTAATTTTTCGCATAGAATGTTTACCATGATTAAGGCCTTTTTTGTTTTACCTTGTTTATTGGTCGCGCTTCCTACGCTCTCTGCAGAAGCGGTGTCATCGGTCAACTCCCCTAGCCAACAATCGCA
>NCGC01000170.1 GCA_002281475.1 Methylophilales bacterium 28-44-11 | reverse complement strand
GAGACTGTTGCGATACATGGTGATAGTGAAGGTATTCGAGACTTAATCTCCTTAAAAGACATGGGTGTGCGGTTGTCGATTGATGACTTTGGTACGGGCTTTTCTAGTCTCTCTTACCTAAAGCGCTTGCCCATTGATACCATTAAAATCGATAAAAGCTTTGTGCGTGACATTAAAACAGATGCCAATGATGCAGCCATCATTACAGCGATTATTAAAATGTCGCATAGTCTTAACTTCAAGGTAATTGCTGAGGGGGTTGAAACTGCCGATCAACTCAATTACCTAACACAATATGAGTGTGATGAGATACAAGGTTTCTACTTTAGTAAGCCATTATCAGCAGTAGAATTTGAGAAATTATTACGCTCTGAAAGAATGTTAGATATATTTCAACCAGTCATCATTTAACTCGAAACCACTAAGAGAATAGGCATGACATCGGAAAATGATAGCTTACAACAACTGCGGTCGAGGATTAATACCTTTGTTGCAGAACGCGATTGGAATCAGTTTCACACGCCTAAAAATTTGGCGATGGCGATGATTGTTGAAGCAGCTGAGTTGGTGGAGCAGTTTCAATGGGATACGCCAACAGAGAGTTTGGCATTGACGCCCGAAAAGCGCGAGGCTGTCAGTCATGAGTTGGCGGATACCTTTGTCTATTTATTGAGAATTGCTGAAGTACTGAATATCGATCTGATCGCGGCTGCTAACCAAAAAATAACGTTGAATGCACAAAAATACCCAGTAGATAAAGCGAAGGGTAGCAATGCAAAATATACTGCTTATGAATAATACGTACATTCAACAACACTAATTGATGAGTGTTTACTGTGAAGTGTTAGGAGTAAATGTAAGATGCGAAGGATAAATTAAAAGCCCTGCATTTGCAGGGCTTTTGTTATGAAAATTTTAACGTATAAGCGAATTTATAATACAGCCAATGCTGCATCGTAATTTGGCTCATTGGCAATTTCGCTGACCAGTTCGCTATGCAGCACTTTATTGTGTTCATCAAGCACTACCACTGCGCGTGCAGTCAAGCCAGCCAAACTACTGTCGACAATGTTCACGCCATAATCATTGGCAAATTTTGCTGTGTCACGGAATGTAGAGAGTGTGACTACATTTTCAATGCCTTCAGCACCGCAAAAGCGGCTTTGCGCAAACGGTAAATCTGCAGAAATGCATAGCACAACGGTATTCTCCATGGTGCTCGCTTTTTGATTGAAAGTACGCACAGAAGTGGCACAAGTGGGCGTGTCAATGCTAGGGAAAATATTGAGTACTTTACGTTTGCCTGCATAGGCGCTCAATGATTGTAAGACGCGCTTTGCATCTGCAAGTTGGAAGTCTGGTGCAGTTTGACCAATGCTCGGTAAGTTGCCGCCGACTGTAACTGGTCCGCCTTTAAGTGTGACTGTAGCCATAAATGTTCTCCTAATAATGAATGATAGTGTTGTGTTGGATAACGACGCTCAACACCGGTATAGCTTGATGAAATTTGAGTTAAAAATGATGATAAACCATAAGGTATCACTTCAGTCGATTGCTATATATTTTCGATAATTCTATAGACTGAATATCTCATGCGCTAGTAATTACCTAGACCTATTATTACATAGACTATTATTTTAATGCTCTTAAAGCTGCCTGATAATTGGGTTCATTGGCGATTTCATTGACCAGTTCAACGTATTGAACGACATTATGTTCGTCAGCAATAATCACTGCGCGCGTAGCCAGACCTGCTAATTTGCTGGTCACTATCAATACACCATAATTTTTGAGCATGTCGCGCCCACGTAAGGTAGATAAGTTGATCACATGATCTAAACCATCGGCGGCACAAAATCGTTGTTGTGCAAAAGGCAAGTCGCCAGAAATATTCAGTACTACCGTGTTCTTCATGCCGCTGGCAAGTTGATTAAAACGTCTGACAGAGCTCGCACAAGTAGGCGTATCCACACTTGGGAAAATATTAAGGACTTTACGTTTGCCTTCAAAGTTGTCGAGCGTTACGTCATCCAAATTTTTGTCGACGAGCGTAAATTCGGGGATATGGTCACCCACTTTAGGCAAAACACCCTCAATGAGAACTGGGCTTCCCATTAAAGTAACAGCATTAGGCATCGGTATTCCTTTTGACTCACTGTAACTGGATTAATAACAATAAAAAAAGCATTTGCATGACACAAATGCTTTATAACACAAATCTGTGAGAACGCGCTATTTACGCCATTTAGGCGAGTACGTTTTCACTTAAGTAACCGATAGTCATCGTTTGATTATGAAGCACACTGTCTGAGGTGTTAGGGCGGGGTGCTATCTCACCATAAGAGTAAAATCCGGTGATACTGGTTTTTGCACCTAATATTTGTTGTACTTGTTTGATTTCATCTGCAACCAATTCAGCCATCACGCCTTTGCGTCCAACGCAACTTACACACAGCGCCAAACCTGTCTGATTGGTTTTATTCTCGCCTAAGCCATCCATCACCAGTTCTGCTGCACCACCA
>NCGC01000169.1 GCA_002281475.1 Methylophilales bacterium 28-44-11 | reverse complement strand
GGTGGAAACAGCGCGTGCCATTGCGTTGCCTGCAGATCAGCAAATTCTGCATATCTTGACGCAGGAATTCATCATTGATGGTCAAGAAGATGTGCGTGAACCGTTAGGCATGAGTGGCATGAAGTTAGAAGTGAAAGTGCATATCGTCACAGGTGCGGTGGCTGCTGCACAAAACATTGTGAAATGCATCAAGCGCTGCGGTTTAGAAGTCAGCGATTTGATCCTGCAGCCTTTAGCTTCAAGCGTTGCAGTGCTGACGGAAGATGAAAAAGAGTTAGGGGTGTGCTTGGTTGATATTGGCGGCGGTACCACAGATATTGCGGTATTTAAAAATGGTGCGATTCGTCACACTGCGGTCATTCCAATTGCGGGTGACCAAATGACCAATGACATTGCTGTGGCTTTCCGCACACCCACGCAATCGGCTGAAGAAATTAAAGTGAAATATGGCTGTGCGCTTAGGCAGTTAGCGGATGCGCGTGAAGTGGTGGAAGTACCAGGCGTGGATGGTCGTGATCCACGTCAGCTATCGATTCAAACGTTAGCAGAAGTGATTGAACCACGTGTAGTCGAATTGTATGAATTTGTGCAACAAGAACTAAGACGCAGTGGCATGGAAGAAATGATTGCTTCTGGCATTGTGATTACAGGTGGTTCAGCAGCCATGCGTGGCATGGTCGAGTTGGGTGAAGAGATTTTTCATACCCCGGTACGTTTAGGCATGCCGCGTTATGTAGCAGGACTATCAGAGGTGATAAGTAATCCTAGATATGCCACTGGAGTTGGCTTGGTATTGATGGGTAAACAGCAATTAGAACGTCAACTGATGGGCCAAATGCAATCGAGTTCGATTGGTCGCGTGTTTGAGAAGATGAAGAGTTGGTTTCAAGGCAATTTTTAGTAGTCGTCATATTAAGTAGTAAACGTAATGAGTTATTTGATTTAGGGCTGGGTCAGTTGTGTGAAAGCAATTGATCTAAAAAACAAAAGGCAAAAGGAGGTTCAAGATGTTTGAAATAATGGAAAAAGATTCACAAGAGGCGGTAATTAAGGTAATTGGTGTAGGTGGTTGCGGCGGTAACGCTGTTGAACACATGATGAGCAAAAATGTGAGTGGTGTTGAGTTTATTTGTGCCAATACTGATATGCAAGCGCTGAAGAAAAGCCATGCAAAAACGGTATTACAAATAGGCGAAGACATCACCAAAGGTCTGGGTGCTGGTGCAAAACCAGAAATCGGTCGTGAAGCTGCATTAGAAGATCGTGACCGCATTGCCGAAGTGATTGACGGCGCCGACATGCTGTTTATTACTGCAGGTATGGGTGGTGGTACTGGCACTGGCGCGGCCCCAATCATTGCCGAAGTGGCAAAAGAAATGGGCATTTTGACAGTGGCGGTGGTAACTAAGCCGTTTGCGTTTGAAGGTAAACGTACCAAAGTAGCCGCCGATGGCTTAGAAGAGCTTTCACAACATGTAGACTCACTGATTGTGATTCCAAATGAAAAATTGATGGAAGTACTGGGTGAGGATGTACCTTTCTTAGAGGCTTTCCGTGCAGCGAACGATGTATTGCATAACGCTGTCTCAGGGATTGCAGAGATTATTAATTGCCCAGGTTTAGTGAACGTCGATTTTGCTGATGTACGCACCGTGATGTCTGAAATGGGCATGGCGATGATGGGTTCTGCTGAAGCCAGTGGTCCAGATCGTGCACGTATTGCGGCAGAACAGGCAGTCGCCAGTCCATTGCTAGAAGATGTCAACTTGGCGAATGCACGAGGCGTTTTAGTGAATATCAGTGCAAGTAGTAGCTTTAAAATGAAAGAATACTACGATGTGATGAATACCATTAAAGCATTCACTGCTGATGATGCCACTGTCATAGTGGGTAATGTGATGGATGAAAGCATGGGTGACAATTTGCGCGTGACCATGGTGGCAACTGGATTAAGCGGTTCAGTCTCACGTAGACAGCAAAAACCTGAGCTAAAAGTGATGACTACTGTCCGTGATGGCACAACCAACCAACCTATTTTTGTTGGGATGGAAGCAGAAGAGGAAGCACCTGCCGTGTTTACAAGCAACAACCGTCGCGCGCAAGTAGAAGCCATGAAAATGTCTGGAGTTGAAGAGTACGATATTCCTGCTTTTTTGCGCAAACAAGCGGATTAAATGCAGCTAAGTGATCGTATAGGATGGTGTTAAACTATTCACAATAGCGTGATAGAACACATAGGAAACATTAAGTGCTTAAACAGAGAACACTGAAAAAAACAGTGAGCGCCACAGGCGTCGGCTTGCATAATGGTGAGAAAGTCATCATGACGCTCAGTCCTGCGCCTATCGACTCTGGTATTGTATTTTGTCGCGCCGATTTGCCCGGTGCGCCAGTGATTCAAGCAACACCAGATGTTGTAAAAGATACACGCCTATGCTCTGCCCTAGAGCAAAATGGTGCGCGTGTGGCAACGGTTGAGCATTTAATGTCTGCCCTAGCGGGCTTGGGGGTGGATAACGTGCGGATAGAAGT
>NCGC01000036.1 GCA_002281475.1 Methylophilales bacterium 28-44-11 | reverse complement strand
CGTACATTGTAACTTCAAAGCCAAAACGCATTTCAGTAGCTGCTGGTGTTGTCCACATAATCATATCCTTTAAAGTTTTGCGATTCACAATGATTCGCTTCATGTGTTGCATTATGAGCGCACATTTAAAATTAGCCCTATGTACTTCCACCATTAAACTCTAGTGATATTACGTAATGGCTAAATATTATTTGAAGCTGTCCGAGTGTTTTAGTAAACGAACCATATGGCATTATTTTGAAGTAGCCACTTATACTTAATCTTAACTATGCAAATTAAGTGATCTGAAAAAAACGTTCAATATCGCTAAAGGGTCGAATGAAGCAGTTAGATTAAGTGACAGAACGTCTCATTTGGGAATTCTGCGGTTGTGTGCCGTAGGCTGACATTTTCTGTTCTAAATGAGGTATCAAGCCTTATTTATGCGCACATGATTAAATTAAATAGACACTTAAAGGTAGTTTATTTGCAAAGAATATTAAAACATCAGAGGCAGCAATACCATCAATAATCCCGCAATTGAAACTAGCCATACAATGCTACGAATCAGTGGTATTCCAAAGGCGTAAAGTGGAACATAAATAACCCGGGCAGCCAGATATAGAATCGCTCCCCAATAACTATAAGCGCTCAAACTATCGGTCATCACAACCATCAATATTGAAACTGCAAACAGAGGGAATGTTTCAAAGAAATTTGATTGAGCTCGAAGTAAACGTCCTGTTATTGGACTTAGTTGTCCGGGATTACCATCTCTTGGACCCATGTTCCATTTTGGGCCCAAATCGAGGGTTCTGGAGTGCCCAGCAGCCAATATATGCACCAAGCCTAATATGACTGACCACGCTAAACAACTAAGTTCTACTGACATAATGAATACTCCATGACTAAAAGCTAACCCTTCGGATCTGGCTTGTAGTATATGATATATTGCAGGTTCAATGCCCAATCATCGTCACTACAGCGTTTATGTTATTGAATTATCAAAGGACGTTCTCTTCGAAGCTAAATTCATGAAGTGTAATCCTAATTACCAATCAGGCAAGCCATGCGTTTATGTCGGCATGACTGGTTTAGATCCTGATGTACGCTTTGACAAACATAAAGCTGGAATTCAGTCGAATCGATATGCAAAACAATATGGACTGCGTTTACTTCCAGATCTCTATGAAGGGTTTAATCCGCTAACCTATGATGAAGCTGTTGAATTAGAGATTGAGATTGGTATTGATTTGCGTAGTGCAGGCTTCGGGGTATGGCAAGCTTAGGATGTCTGCTTTGGGTACAAAGCTGTTATTGATCTTTACATCACTTCTCCAAAGCAAATTGTATAAGACAAAGTTCGAATCAATAACAATATAGCTTTAATTAATTAGATTGGCATTAGACGTGGGATATGCTATTTTACGTTCATGAAAAAAATTACACTGCTAATACTGATATTAAGTGCTTTTACTCTTACTAGTTGTCATCACTGGGGATATCACTGCCCACCTGGTCAAGCCAAAAAAGGTAACTGTTAATTCTATTGCTGCTAGTCAACCTAATGAATTTAGGTTGATAGTGCAAATATCCGTAATTGATGAGATGTTGATCTTTCTTAACGAATCCATCAAAGCTTTCCGCATAGGCTACAACAAATCAACTCCAAACTGCCTGAGCAAACTTGCCTAAGCAATCAAGTAAATACTAGCCAATATTATTGATATAAGCAAAGACAACCATAATCCTAGTTTTGGTAGTAAAACTGCAAGTACTAAAAACATGGGTAATGATGGAATGACATGCCATAACGTATATATAGCATAATTAGCAACTCTTTCTAAAGGTTGCTTTTCTACATACAGTCAAACTAAGGTCAACACTGAAATGAGCGATATGCTGTAAATATCGCACCTAGCTTATCGTTGCGCTTGGCCAACTCTGTGATAAACACAGCCACAACAGCCGTTATAAATATTAAGCGATTAACCAAGCCATAAACATCCCCTTTAAACTAATCTAGACATCAGGATAGTTCAATATGATGCTTAATTTACCTCACTAATTGGATAACCCACTTGAGTGAGTGCGGATTTAAGGGATTCAACTGGCAAATCTGTGGTTATCGTTACTTGCTTAGATGGCAAATCAATATTAATCAAAGCTTCTTCGTCTAATTTCATCAATGTTGCTTTGATTGTATTCACACAACCACCGCAACTCATTTTAGGTATTTTTAATGTGTACATCGTGTTATCTCCAGTTAAATTTATGAATCTACATCTATGCTACAGATTACAACCGTTGGAAGGTCAATACATATTTTTTATTCATAGACTTGACCTTCCAACGGTTGTAATCTTTAGAGTGGTCGTTAACTCATGAAACTAGGAGATCAACATGTCACTCAATGAAAACCATCTAAGTATCGATATTGCGATAGAAGGCATGAGTTGCGCATCTTGTGTTGATACTATCGAAAAAGCAATCCGTAAGGTTCCAAACACTACAACAGTCAGTGTTAATTTATCTACGGAGCGTGCACATATAGAGTTAAAGCAACAGACTTCTAGCGATAGTATTATTGATGCAGTCGTAAAGGCAGGTTACAAGGCACATATCATAGCGTCAGATGATATGTTTAAGAAAACCTTAGATACAAGTCAGTCACATACCAGCATCATCATTTCTGCATTATTGAGTTTGCCATTAGTCATTCCTATGGTGTTAGATATATTTGGACTTCATGTTAATTTACCAGGCTACGTTCAACTGATTCTTGCTACCCCCGTTCAATTTTATTTTGGTGCTAGCTTTTATCACTCTGCTTGGAAAGCCATCAAAAATAGAACAGGCAATATGGACCTGTTGGTTGCTATTGGCACCTCATCCGCTTTCGTATTATCGATATACTTGATGCTGCAAGGCCATCCGCATCTTTACTTTGAAGCATCCAGCGTGGTCATTACCTTAGTATTATTAGGCAAGTGGTTAGAAAAAAGAGCGAAACGCCAAACGACCGAGGCGATTCGCGCGCTGCAGCAGCTTAGACCAGAAACCGCAAGAGTTAAACGCTTAGACCAAGAATTTGATATTCCCATTCATGAAGTAAAAGTAGATGATGATGTGGTGGTCCGCCCTGGAGAACGCATCCCTGTGGATGCGGTCATTATGGAGGGAAATAGTCACGTTGATGAGTCGATGATGACAGGCGAAAGTGATCCAGTGAATAAAATGGCGGGTAATAAAGTGATTGGTGGGTCGGTCAATATAGATGGCATGCTGTTGGTCAAAACAGTTGCAGTGGGAGCTGAAAGCACGTTGTCACGCATTATCCGACTGGTCGAAGACGCGCAAACCGCCAAGCCAGAAATTCAGCGTTTGGTTGACAAAGTCAGTGCTGTATTTGTGCCAGTGGTGATTGTGATTGCATTGATGACACTGTTGGCTTGGGGCGTTTATTCAGCGAATTGGGAACAAGCCATATTAAATGCTGTGGCGGTATTAGTGATTGCATGTCCATGTGCATTAGGTTTAGCAACGCCGACAGCGATTATGGCAGGCACAGGGGTTGCGGCACGTCACGGAATACTCATCAAAGATGCGCATGCGTTAGAGCTTGCGCATGGCATCACGCATGTGGTGTTTGACAAAACTGGCACGCTGACAGAAGGCAAACCCAAGCTCTTGGCTTACAAGTCTGTTGATGGGAATGATGCATCGTTATTAGCACTTGCGGCGAGTATTGAACAAAACAGCCTGCATCCCCTCGCTAAAGCGGTTGTAGATCAATTGCTTGCTACTGGATCGTCACCAGTTAAGGCTACTGAAGTGAGAGACCTAGCTGGACGTGGCCTGCACGGCAAAGTCAACGATGCTGTGATTTATGTGGGCAATCAACGTTGGATGGATGAGCTGGAGGTTTCTATTGAACAGCATAAAGCCGTAGCCTCAGAATATAAAGATGCGGGCCATACTGTCTCTTGGGTTGCGCAAGGCGATGGCATTGCTACCCCACTAGTATTGGGGGTATTGGCATTTGGGGATCAAATTAAATCTAGCGCTAAAGATGCAGTGCAAGCGTTACACCAAAAAGGTGTTCAAACCCTGCTATTAACAGGCGACAATAGTGTGAGCGCAGCCAGAGTTGCGGAAGCGATTGGGATTGATCAAGTGTTGTCAGAGCAAACGCCCGAGTCAAAAGCAGCCAGCATTGCTGCACTCAGTCAAAAAGACGCAGTGATTGCCATGGTGGGGGATGGCATTAACGATGCACCCGCTTTAGCAGCGGCTAATGTAAGCTTTGCGATGTCCACAGGCACAGATGTCGCCATGCACACGGCTGATATTACTTTGATGCACTCAGACCCAAGTTTGGTGGCAGATACCATTGATATATCACGAAGAACCTACAGCAAAATTAAACAAAACTTGTTTTGGGCTTTTATCTACAATTTAATTGGCATCCCTTTAGCAGCGATGGGGTTGCTGAGTCCTGTGATTGCGGGCGCTGCGATGGCATTCAGTTCTGTAAGCGTGGTCACCAATGCACTAATGTTAAGTAGATGGCGCCCAGCTCGCTCACTCAAACAATAAGGATCAACTATGCAAAGCAATCTATACAATATAGGTCAGGCAGCAAAAGAATCGGGCATCTCGACAAAAATGATTCGCCATTATGAGGAGGTGGGTTTGTTGCCAGCAGCAAGCAGAACATTTTCGGGGTATAGAACTTATAACCATCAGGATGTGCATATGCTGCGCTTTATTAGACATGCGAGAGATTTAGGCTTTTCAATCAAGCAAATTGGAGATTTGCTAAGTTTGTGGAGTGATAAAAACCGGCCGAGTAGTAAGGTGAAGTCGTTGGCAACTGAGCATATTGAAATGCTCAATCAAAAGATACAGGAATTAAACAATATGAAGTCAGCACTGATGCGTTTAGTCAGTTGCTGTCATGGTGATGATCGCCCAGATTGCCCCATACTTGATGAACTCGCCTTGGATGATCTATAAACGATGAAACTGATTGATAAACATCAACTCATACAAACATAACTATGTGAAAATACTAACGTGAAACGCTGGATTAAAATTTTTGCCATTTGGATCATCGCAATTGCTATCCCGGTGCAAGGGGTAGCATCTGTTGCCATGGTGAACTGTGTGCAAACTCCGCATCACCACCAAGCGGATGTCTCACACCAACAACATGATATGCATCAGGAGCATGACAAGGAGCATGCTCATTCGCATGATGCTACAAAGGTGGATGTCCAGATAACTCACGGCAAAGTACATACCAAGCAAGCATGTGCGCATTGCGTGAAATGCAACAACTGTTGTTCAGGCTTTACATTTCAATCATTAGCATCCAATTTATTTCAACAGCTTCCTGTCATTCAAGCCAGACTTAATGACCGGACGTTACTTTTCACTGGCTTTATTCCATCTGGTTTAGAGCGACCTCCAAGACTATCTCTCGTTTAGACTGTGTAACGAATATATGCAGATAACCTTCTGCAGCTATTCGAACATAGATAGGCATTCTTAAGTAGTTAGTTTGTGAAGAATGATTTTTTCCAAGTCATGTATTGGAAAGCGAAATGAGAGGCATCTATGAAACATACTAATTTTAAGCATTACTGCGTTGCAACGCACTATCCACATTTTATGCCGCTGGTGACGGCATTGCTACTAAGTGGTTGCGCCACATTTTCTAAAGATGGTGGTTTTGACAATGTAAAGCAGACAACCCAACAACATATTAATCAGGAAATCGTCTGGCCTAAGAGCAAGTCAGAACAAATTAAAAACGACGACCAAGTGAAAGTGTTGCTTGAACGTAAGCTAGACGTAGAAACAGCGGTTCAAATTGCATTGTTGAACAACAAACGATTACAAGCCGCTTTTTATGCGTTGGGTATTTCTGAGGCTGATCTTGTGCAAGCTGGCAGGTTGCCCAATCCGCGCTTCTCTATGTTGTACGCCAAAAATAATGGCGATTACAAAATAGAGCAAGCATTTACGTTTAACATTTTTTCTTTGATTACCATGCCTAAGGCGGTAGAAATTGAACGCCGCCGTTTTGAAAAAACACAAAAATCAACCGCCCTAGAAGTGCTTAAATTGGCTAACCATACCCGTATGGCCTATTTTAATGCAGTCGCTACCTCAGAGTTAACACGCTACAGTGAACAGGTCAGGGAGAGTGCAGAGGCCAGTGCTGAATTAGCTAGGCGTATGTACAAGGCAGGTAACTGGAACAAGTTGGAGCAAGCCAGAGAGCAAAGCTTTTATGCAGATGCAGTCTTGGAATATGCTAATGCGAAAAACAAGCAGCTGCGTGCTTATGAGGCATTATCCAGACTACTTGGCGTACCCTCTGATCAAATTACTTTGCTCGAACGATTGCCAGATTTACCAACTTCTGTAGAAGATTTACAACCTTTTGAACAGACTGCATTCGAGAATCGTTTGGATTTACAAGTTGCGAAGCTAGAAACCGAAGCTCTAGCAAAACAATTAGGTCTCACCAAGACCACACGTTTGATCAATGTGCTTGAGATTGGACCGGCACGTGTGCTCGAAGGGAGTAGAAATGACCCCTATAAAAAAGGCTTGGAGATTGGATTTGAAATCCCGCTGTTTGACTGGGGCACTGCCAGAGTAGCCAAGGCGGAAGCCATCTACATGCAGGCATTCAACGAGACCGCCCAAGTGGCCATCAACGCACAATCTGAAATCCGTGAGGCCTATAACGTGTACCGCACTCACTACGATGTAACCAAGCATTTACGTGATGAAATTGTGCCAATACGCAAAAAAATCCTGAGCGAAAATCAACTGCGTTACAACGGTATGCTCACCAGCCCGTTTGAGTTATTTGGTGACGCAAGAGCGCAGGTTGCAAGTGTTAAAAACTATATCGAATCATTACGCGAATTTTGGTTGGCTGATAGCACATTAAAAATGACGCTTATCGGTTCTAACGCAATGGAAGGACAATGAATATGAACTTACCTCATTTAAATAGACGTGGTTTTTTTAAGTTGGCAGGACTTGGGCTAGCAGGTGTAGCTGCATCCGCGGTGAGTAAAGTTGCAATGGCTGCTCTTCCAGAAATTGTAACGATGGAGACCCCCAATACCCAAGCACCTTTGCATCCAAACACTGGCAGACCTTACAACCCAGTTTTGACACTCAATGGTTGGAGTTTGCCATGGCGCATGAATAAGGGTGTCAAAGAGTTTCATTTGATAGCCGAGCCTGTGTTACGTGAAATTGCACCAGGGATGAAAGCGCATTTATGGGGATATAACGGTCAAAGCCCAGGCCCCACAATTGAAGTTGTAGAAGGCGATAAAGTCAGAATTTTTGTAACCAATCGTTTGCCAGAGAGAACCAGTGTCCATTGGCATGGACAACGGTTACCTAATGGGATGGATGGTGTGAGTGGATTAACCCAACCACCTATTGAGCCTGGTAAAACCTTTATGTATGAGTTTGAAGCCAAGCGTCCGGGCACATTTATGTATCACCCACATGCCGATGAAATGTTGCAAATGGCAATGGGCATGATGGGTAGCTGGGTGACACATCCAAAAAATCCTAAATTCATGCCTGTGGACCGTGATTTTATTTTTCTATTGAATGCTTACGATATTGAGCCAGGTAGCTACACGCCCAAAGTGAATACTATGCTCGACTTTAACTTATGGACTTGGAACAGTCGGGCGTTTCCAGGGATTGACCCAATTGTCGTGCGTAAAAATGATCGCGTGCGCATTCGGGTGGGCAACCTCACCATGACGAACCACCCGATACATTTGCATGGCCATGAGTTTGAGGTAACAGGCACAGATGGTGGTTGGGTACCGACCTCAGCGCGTTGGCCGGAAGTGACCACAGATGTGGCTGTGGGACAAATGCGTGCTATTGAGTTTATTGCGAACGAGCCAGGAGACTGGGCATTTCATTGTCATAAAAGTCATCACACCATGAATGCTATGGGACATAACTTTCCTACATTGTTGGGTGTTCAACAGGGAGACTTAATGAAAAAAATTGGCAATTTAGTGCCAGATTATATGCCCATGGGTGAAACCGGCATGTCTGAAATGACCGATATGGCAGAAATGATGGAGATGCCCATACCTGAGAATACCTTACCCATGATGACGGGAAAAGATCAGTTTGGCGCCGTTGAGATGGGCGGTATGTTTACAACGGTGAAAGTGCGTGAGGGTTTGGCGAAAAGTGATTACAAGGATCCTGGCTATTACAAACATCCAAAAGGAACTGTGGCGCGAGAAGTTATAGATGAAATACCACCAATTAGCCGAACAAAGCCTACAGACAAAACAGATGGTATAGAAATGAAAGTCAGAAAGCCGAATGGACACGAGGGTCATTAGACCTAATAATCTAGCGACTTAAAGATATGAATATGTCTCGCTATAAACTCCCTACTTATGAACATTGTTTTTGTTATGAGGTAGGGATTTTTTTCATCTTTTATGCTATCGGGAACATGTTCGCTCAGGGGTGTGAGTTCAAAGGGTCGACGAAACACATGCTTTAAATCTTTCGGCTGGGGTCCCGTAATGGAACGTTTTATGAGGCCTTTCGTTTAACTATCTAGCCACTGCGCTTAGTTTAGCCTTTGAGTGTACCGATAAGTCAGTACCTTTTGGAAAGTACTGTCTCCATAAGCGATTGGTGTTTTCATTGCTACCACGTTGCCAAGGACTGTTGGAGGCGCAAAAGTACGGAAAGAAAACATGTATGCAAACTGGATAATTCATCTACATATTTCAAGAGAGTTAACAATAAACTAAGTATTTTTATTTGGTACGCAAACGCACAGAGTCGAATCTAAATAATGCGTAGTCTTAGGCTAATCTTATCTGATGAGTCAATCATTGAATAAATTATCCAAGGAGGATATTTATTATGCATACACTCCCTATCAAATTATTATTGGTCGTATTCAGTATCCCACTTCTGTTATCTAGCGGATTTTCATTTGCTGAGCAGAGTTTTGTTGATACCAAGACTGGCCAGCCTATCAAAATTGAGTCGGGGCTTTTTAATACCGAACAGGCCAAGAAGTTTATGAATACTGGGGAAAACCCGTATAACGGTAATGCAGAAGCCATTGCAACCGGCAAAAAGCATTATCAAACCTATTCTTGCGCCCAATGCCATGGTGCCCAAGCTCAAGGACAAACCGCTGGCGGTCTAACCGGTCCGAGGTACAACCACTCCAAGACCGCTACCGATAAAGGAATGTTTGAAATTATCTGGGCAGGGACTAATGCAGGAATGAGTGGTAAAGGCAAAGGTGTAATGGACCCTAGTAATCACAGTAACGGGTTATCTCCAGATGATACTTTAAGACTAATGGCGTGGATAAGAAGCCAAGGCGGAGCCGCAAAATGACTGAATTTAACCCCTCAAGACGAAAGTTTATCCAAAACACTGCAGTTACTAGCGGTGCTTTAATCGCAGCTAAGCTAGTTCCAGAGGTAGAGGCTAAATCTGTTCTCCAGCCTGCACAGGCAACCACCGAGCCAGCAAACGTTAATGTCCTTTTAAAAGTGAATGGTAGTGAACACCAAATGATGATCGATCCACGCACTTCACTGCTTGATGCACTGCGTGAACGATTACACCTTACGGGAACTAAAAAAGGCTGCGATCAAGGTCAGTGCGGCGCTTGTACAGTGATTGTTGACGGACGACGAATTACTTCTTGTCTTACTCTGGCGGTAATGCAAGAGGGACATGATATTACCACTATTGAAGGTTTGGGAACGCCCACGAATCTTCACCCGATGCAGGCGGCATTCATCAAGCATGATGGATATCAATGTGGCTTCTGCACACCTGGTCAAATTTGCTCAGCTGTTGCCATGTTGGAGGAGGTAAAGGCGGGCATGCCTAGTCATGTGACTGCTGATCTAACCCGACCTTCCGAAATGACAATTATCGAGTTTCGAGAGCGCATGAGCGGTAATATTTGTCGTTGCGGTGCGTATTCCAATATTCAGGAAGCAATTGCTGAGGTTGCGGGGGTGCGCACATGAAAGCGTTTACTTATGACAGAGCTACATCCGCCGCTGAAGCCGCTTCGGCAGTCGCTAAAACTACGGGATCAAAGTTCATCGCCGGGGGTACGAATCTGCTTGATTTAATGAAGTTACAAATCGAAACGCCATCTCATTTAATTGATATTAATGACCTTGGTTTAGATCAGATTGAGCCAGCGACGAATGGAGGGTTACGCATTGGTGCATTGGTGCGCAATACAGATCTAGCAGCAAATGAGTATGTTCGACGTGATTACGCAGTATTGTCACGCGCTTTATTGGCTGGAGCTTCTGGTCAACTTCGGAATCAAGCGACTACGGCAGGAAATCTACTTCAGCGCACTCGTTGCCCATATTTTTACGACACCAATATGCCATGTAACAAAAGAGAACCAGGCAGGGGCTGTAGTGCATTAGGTGGTTACAGCCGCATGCATGCGATTGTTGGGATAAGCGATGCCTGCATTGCCACTCACCCAAGCGATATGGCGGTTGCGATGAGGTTATTGGATGCAACGGTCGAGACTGTACGCTCGAACGGTTTAACACGGACCATCCCTATCGTTGAATTACATCGATTACCAGGAAATACGCCAAATATTGAACATACACTTGAACCTGGAGAGTTAATCACTGCTGTTTTGTTGCCCAAACCCTCTGGCGGAACCCATATTTATCGTAAAGTCCGCGATCGCGCTTCTTATGCGTTTGCATTAGTTTCCGTTGCCGCCATCATCCAGCCTGACGGGAGCGGTAAGGTTGCTCTTGGCGGCGTCGCGCATAAGCCATGGCGTGTGGAGTCTGCTGAACGTAAATTGCAGCGCGGTAGTAAGGCCGTGACTAAAGAGTTGCTGGCTAATGCACGAACAACGCATGACAATGCCTTCAAGGTTCAATTGGTAGAGCGAACGCTTGCTTCCGTCCTTAACGACGCGAAAGGTTAATGCCATGAAATTCGACACCCCTGCTACCAACAATCCCATCGATCAATTAAAAGTTGTTGGCCAACCGGTTTCTCGCATTGATGGGCCATTAAAAACAACTGGTACGGCTCCTTACGCTTATGACAGGCACGACGTAGTCCCTAATCAAGCCTACGGATATGTGCTTGGTTCAGCAATTGCAAAAGGACGTATTGATTCAATCAATCTTGCGGAAGCCAAAGAATCTCCAGGCGTGATTGCCATCGTCACCGCAGAGAATGCCGGAAAGCTTTCTAAGGGTGATTACAATACGGCATTATTATTGGGTGGGCCAGAAATTCAGCATTATCATCAAGCCATCGCTGTTGTGGTAGCTGAAACGTTTGAGCAAGCGAGATCAGCAGCACACCTCATACATGTCAACTATTCTCGCGCTAAAGGGTCTTTCGATCTTGCTTCAGAAAAATCAAAAGGGGTGCCAAAAGATGTGTTTGGAACATCAAGTGAAAGCTCGGTTGGAAATTTCGACAAAGCATTTTCCACTGCCAAAGTAAGATTAGACAACACATATACAACAGCACACGAGTCGCATTCTATGCTTGAGCCACATGCATCAGTAGCTGCATGGGATGGCGATCAGTTAACAATCTGGACTTCAAATCAAATGATCGCTTGGGCTGTAGGTGATATGGCCAAGACCCTAGGTGTAGCCAAAGAAAAGATACGCGTAATTTCACCCTACATTGGGGGTGGGTTTGGTGCAAAGCTTTTCTTGCGTAGCGATGCATTAATGGCAGCACTTGCATCACGTGTAGCTAGGCGTCCTGTCAAAGTGAGTTTGCAGCGTGCCTTAATACCTAATAATACTGTGCATCGTTCTGCCACTATCCAGCGTATACGTATCGGCGCAAATCGCGATGGAAAAATTACTGCCATCGGACATGAAAGTTGGTCTGGTAACTTGCCTGGTGGCGGACCAGAAGCTGGGGCACTCCAGACAAGAGCACTTTATGCGGGCGCGAATCGAATGACATCGAATCGTGTATCCCACCTAGATCTTCCTGAAGCAAACGCTATGCGAGCTCCGAACGAAGCGCCAGGACTAGCAGCTTTAGAAATAGCCATGGATGAAATGGCGGAAAAACTGGATATGGATCCGATTCAATTTCGCATCAAAAATGACACGCAAATAGTCCCTGATTACCCACCCAGACCCGCCTCAAATGACCCGCAAACCAAAAAGCCAGAAAAAAATGAGCCCCATAATCCTCATCCACCTTTTTCTATACGTCAGTTATCAAAATGCTTTGAAATAGGAGCAGAGCGTTTTGGCTGGGATAAGCGTTTGTCTAAACCCGGGCAATTGAGCGATGGTCGCTGGATGCTCGGCATGGGCGTTGCGTCAGCTTTCCGAGACAACGTTGTCACCAAGTCAGCGGCTCGAGTAATTCTTGACAGGCGTGGTCACTTGACAGTGGAAACCGACATGACCGACATCGGTACTGGCAGTTATACGATCATTGCCCAAACAGCCGCAGAAATGATGGGATTGCCTTTAGAGAAAATCACTGTACGTCTTGGGGACTCTAGCTTTCCAGTATCTGCCGGTTCGGGTGGACAATGGGGCGGCAACAGCTCAACATCTGGCGTCTATGCGGCATGCTTAAAACTACGTGATGCCATTGCACTCTTGGCTAAAGGGCAGAAATCTGAATTCAATATTACCGATGCTGTCTTCACTGACGGGTTTATTCGCAGTGGTTCTCATAGCTTTCTGCTAGCAGAGCTAGCGGGAAGTCGTGGCTTGGTGGCAGAGGACGCAATCGAGTTTGGTGACCTCGACAAGCGTTTTCAGCAGTCGACCTTCGGTGCGCATTTTGTAGAAGTCGGCGTTGATAGATTTACTGCAGAGATACGAGTGCGGCGTATGCTTGCCGTATGCGCAGCCGGACGCATACTCAACCCAAAGACTGCGCGCAGCCAAGTAATCGGTGCTATGACGATGGGCGTTGGCGCTGCTTTGATGGAATCACTTGAGGTGGATAAGCGCTTTGGTTATTTCGTTAACCATGATCTTGCTGGATATGAAGTTCCTGTTCACGCAGATATCCCACACCAAGAAGTTATTTTCCTTGATGAAACAGACCCGATTTCTTCACCAATGAAAGCAAAAGGGGTTGGGGAACTAGGCATTTGCGGAGCTGCAGCTGCCGTTGCTAATGCTATTTACAACGCTACAGGTGTTAGAGTTCGGGATTATCCAATTACCCTCGACAAGTTAATTGAAAAAATGCCGATTAAAGTTTAGTTCTGATTGAACTCTTAAATATTTGATAATCAGTTATTCGTTGATTATTGCTCCATTTAAAGGAGCTTAGTGCCATTTGAGCTGAGTGGCTCTTATTTGAATGAGCTCTGCTAGAATAGCAATCGCAATTTCTGCAGGTGTACGGCTACCTATAGGTAAACCTACTGGACCATGTAATTTAGAAATTTCCGTCTGATTTAAATCAAACATACCCAAGCGTTCCCGGCGTTTTTCTTGATTCTTATGAGAGCCTAGCGCTCCAACATAAAAAGCATCTGATTTGAGGGCCTCTAATAAAGCCATATCATCTAATTTTGGGTCATGTGTTACCGCGACAATTGCAGTATGTTCGTCAGGCCTAATACTTAGCACCACGTCGTCCGGCATGCCTTCAATCCAAGTGGTGCCCTCTAAATGCCATTCTTCCCGTATTTCCTGACGCGGTTCGCATATCAAAACTTGTAAATCTAGCACTTGTGCCATGTTTGCTAAAATAGAGCCAAGTTGATTTGCACCAATTATCAACAAACGCCACTGCGGACCAAAATAGGTATGAAACCAATCACCTTCAATTTTTGGCATACCTTCTGGCAGTACTTCCTGCAACTTTACTTGACCAGTGCTTATACTCACCGAACGCTTGATGAGTTTTCGCTGTTGCAAATCTTGAATCAATGGTAATAGCTGGGTTGGAGAATTAAGGGGTTCAACAAAAATAAGTAATCTCCCCCCATAGGGAATATTGAATTTCTGAGCTTCATCCTTACTAATTCCGTACTCCATCACTTCTGGTGTCAGTGGAAGTTTTCGATTGTGTGCTTTATCGGCTAGATCATCTTCAATACAAACACCTGAAACAGAACCAATGAGATGTCCATCTTCTCGCACAATCAATATTGCCCCAGGAGATCGGGGTGCGGAACCCCAAGTTTCCACAACTGTAAAAAGATAAGCTTTAAAATCAGCGTTTAGCCATTCGAGAGCTCTAGTTAATACTTCCAGGTCAGCGGGCATCAAATGATGTCAGCCCTTATGTATCTTTGTTAAATGCGACATTTTTTTCGGAGTTGTGCTCAATCACCTATCTTAATAGCAATATTTACAGTTCATTATGGTTATCTTCGTTCAAAGTGCTATTCAATCATCAAGAGGAATGTCGTCATAAAATAATGGTAAATGATCAAATGAATTTTTTCATAAGTAGTTATTCAGCACCTAAATGCGCTTGCGGGAAATTACAGACAATTCCATATAACTAGAATTTGGATACATTAATTGTGAGAAAGACAATGTCATGAATGACTTATATTCATACAATTATCAAGCTTATCAAATTAAAATATCAACTTAAGAAGACCAGTAACTACCAGTAAACCAATTAAAAAGATTATGCCTAATATCCATAAAATTATTTTCATGTTAACTCTTTAAAAATTTTAAAATTTCATACAAAAATTTTTTTATTCGTCATCGCAACAATGTGGTTATATCTAAAGCTAAATTTGGTTAAATCATACTAAACAGATCATTACAAGCTGTAATTAGCACTCTAATTTTGCTTCACATTATTACTCTGAATAACCTATTTGATTATTGCATTTCACCCTATTATTGAAGGTGCGATATCACACATAAGGTTTGTATTTGTCTTAATTACTTATTAGAAAC
>NCGC01000168.1 GCA_002281475.1 Methylophilales bacterium 28-44-11 | reverse complement strand
GCCAACAAACGATCGCCTGCCACATGCGCTAAATCGTCTATTTGAATTCGGGTTGGATCTAAACGTCCGCCTGCACTCCCCACCATCACCATAGGTTGTTGCTGAACTTTGCAATAAGCCGCCAGAGCAATTTTGGCCTTAGCATCATCGATGCAATCAATGACCATATCGAATCGTTGAGGCAACACATTGGCAATGTTATCAGGGGTAATAAAGTCCTCAATCACATGCACATTACAAGAGCGATTGATGGCATGAATACGTGTTTGCATGGCAGTGACTTTTGCCAAACCAAAGGCACCATCCACAGCATGTATCTGTCGATTGACGTTGGACTCTGCGATATTGTCTAAATCGATTAAGGTAAGGGTTCCGACTGCATTGCGCGCCAATGCCTCTACTGCCCAAGAGCCCACGCCACCGATGCCAATCACACAGACATGCGCTGCTTGTAATTTTGCCAAACCAGCCTCACCGTATAAACGGCGCACACCACCAAAGCGGCGCGCAACATCCGGTGTATCTGATGCAAACATGGCTATTGCTCTAACACCACAAACGCAGCGGCCAAATTCTTTTCATCGCTGATCGTGACATGCATATGTGCAATCTGTTTTTCATGCAAAAAAGCCATCAACTCTGGGGCCAATACTAACATTGGCTTACCCAATTCGTCGTGTGACACTGCAATATTTTGAAAACTCACGACACCTCGAATGCCTGTGCCTAAGGCTTTTGAGAAAGCCTCTTTGGCAGCAAACCGTTTAGCAAGAAAACGTGGTTTGATGTTGGAGGCTTGATAGCTGACCATCTCCTGCTCATCCAAAATACGTTTGGCAAACGCATCTCCAAATTGACTTAAGGACGATTCTATCCGCTCGACTTCTACGATATCCGTACCAATCCCATAGATCATTTTGTGAACGGTGCCGCTTCTTTCATCAGTGCTTTCATTTCACGTACGGCATTATCCCAGCCCACAAATAAGGCGTGTGCCACAATCGCATGCCCAATATTCAGCTCTTCAAAGCCATACATGCGGGCTACGTGATGCACATTGTGGTAATGCAAACCATGTCCAGCATTCACCACCAAATGCGCATCTTTGGCGTGATGCAGCGCATGCTCAATCCGCACTAGCTCCTCTTCTTGCGTACGTTCTGTTCCTGCATCAGAAAAAGTACCTGTATGTAACTCAATCACAGGCGCACCCATTTTGACGGCAGCGTCTATTTGCGCCAAATCAGGCGCAATAAATAATGAGACGCGTATACCTGCATCGCTTAACTTTTTAACGGCATGCTCTACTTTTGTATATTGACCGAGCACATCTAAGCCGCCTTCGGTCGTACGTTCTTCACGGCGCTCGGGCACTAAGCACACATCTTGTGGCGAGACCTGAATGGCAATATCTAACATCTCATCGGTCACTGCACATTCCAAATTCATTTTGGTTTGCAGCAATGGTCGTAATGCAAAGATATCTGCATCTTGCATATGGCGCCTATCTTCGCGCAAATGTAAGGTAATACTATCCGCGCCAGATTGTTCAGCCCGCAATGCGGCCTGCACCACGCTAGGATATTTGGTGCCACGCGCCTGACGGATGGTGGCGACGTGGTCGATGTTGACACCTAATTTAATCATTTGTAGTTTTCGCTTCTCGAATTTTGTTGCAATACTTCGGATTTAATAGAACTTACAAGCCTTGTAAATCTATTAATAACTGTCTTGTGTGTAAAGGTTTATCGCCCAAATAATGCGCCAATAAATAGCGCATCAGCTGCTTACTCTGTTGTAATGTTTGCGGTTGTGAGTAATCATCTTGTGCCATGCTCATTAAAGTTTTACCTAGTAATTGTACGCCATTTTTAGTCGCACTTAGCGCACACGCACCATACTCAGCCTCATAGCGATAGGTTTTGTCCAACTCAATCGGCGCATCATTTTCATCTTGTGTCAGAGGAATTGCATAACCTAACTCTTGTAATAAAGTTAGTTCGAATCGCCTCAAAATCATCGCCAATTCTGTGCTGTTATTTACTGCCTGAATATTCGAAAGGGCATTTAAGGTATTGGCGTAATAATCAAACAACGCCTCATGTGCATCTTCTCTTGGCAATAAACGTAACAGCAGTTCGTTCATATAAAAACCACACATGAGCGCCTCTCCCCTCAACAACGTGAGGCCAGCACTCCAATCGAGGCTGTGTAAAGTCTTGAGTTCGTTCTTGCCTGACCAAGTGCCACTTAAGTTTTGAAACGATTGCAGCATGCCACGCATCGCAGAACGTGGTCGCCTAGCTCCTTTTGCCAGCACAGCCACTCGACCAAACCGTTGTGTGAATAATTCCACGACCAAACTAGTTTCTTTGAATGGATATGTGTGCAGGACAAATACGGCTTGATTATCTTGCCGGTGCAAATGCAGTGAAGAGGCCATGAGTTAATACATCATTGATCTATAGACTGCACAAGCGATACTAATTGTTGCAAGACTTCGTCTGTTGCCTTCTCAATGCGCAACGGCACTAAGATGTCATCC
>NCGC01000167.1 GCA_002281475.1 Methylophilales bacterium 28-44-11 | reverse complement strand
TTTAACAACATGACACTAACGCACACCTTCTAATTGAATGACCTGAATACGTTTTACATCAGGCACTTGCATTCGTAATTTTTGCTGCGCATACTCTTCGAGGCGAGAATGCATTGCCCATGTACTTTGCTCGAGTTGCAATTGTCCCAGCTCGGTTTGATACCCTGAACTCAATGTCTCCTGATGCTCTAGCTCGATGTAAAGTTTACGTGCCTTGTGCTGAGCCGTAATCACGCCTAGCGACACAACAATCAACACTGCAAATAAAATCAAATTAATTCTGGTCATAGCACAGCCGTTCTTTCTGCTATCCGCATCACCGCACTTCTTGACCTTGGATTACGCTTCAGCTCATCATCACTCGGCTTCATTGCTCGTCCAACTGACAACAATCTTGGTTGCGGAAGATCTTTGGCTTTGATTGGAAAACGGCTTGGCAAATCATCTCGCAATGCCTCACTTTGAATAAACCGCTTAACGATACGGTCTTCTAATGAGTGAAAACTAATGACGACGATACGCCCACCGGCTTTGAGCAAGTGCAAGCATTTGGGTAAAATTAGCGATAACTCCTCAAGCTCTTGATTGATGAAAATCCGTAAAGCTTGAAAGGTGCGCGTTGCAGGGTTCTGCCCCGGTTCGACCTTTGGGATTGCACTTGCCACGACCTTGGCAAGTTGTCCTGTAGTGGTGATGGCATGCCCATCTTCGCGCTCTTTAATAATCGCCCTTGCAACCTGCTTAGCAAACCGTTCTTCACCATAATGTTTTATTACCTCTCCCAATTGTTTTTCGGAAACAGTCGCCAACCACTCAGCCGCTGTTTTTCCCTTTGTTTGGTCCATGCGCATATCCAAAGGACCATCAAACCTGAAACTAAAGCCTCGCTCCGCTTCATCAATTTGTGGTGATGAAATGCCTAAGTCCAACAAAATGCCATCTACATGCGCAACATCCAATTCACTCAGCACATCCGCAATTTCAGAAAAATGGCGATGCACGATTTGAAAACGTGCGTCATCCACTTCCTTACCTGCACTGAAAGCAGCCATATCTCTATCCATGCCAATTAGCCTACCCTCGCTGCCTAACTGAGACAAAATAAGACGACTATGGCCGCCGCGTCCAAACGTACCATCTACATAGATACCGTCGGATTTAACATCCAATGCATCTACAGCTTCTTGCAATAACACCGTGATATGAGGCGCAGACTGTTCTGTAAGTGGCGCCGACACTGAGGCTGAGTTGGGCGCCGAAGTAGCGCCCTTCATCATAATGAAAAACCTTCTAACTCTTGAGGCACAACTAATTGCTCGGTATCCATCAACTTTTCTAACTGCTGATCCCAAGCCATGACATCCCACAATTCAAAGTGGCTCCCTTGCCCTACCAACATCACCTCTTTGTCCAACTTTGCAAATTTCCTCAATACAGACGAGACCAATAATCGGCCTGCGCTATCTAAATTCAACACATCCGCCTGCCCAACAATCATGCGTTGAATAGCACTGATTTGTGGATTAAAACTGGATAAGCTAGTGAGCTTGGCTTCAATAGGCGTCCAAGCCTCTTTCGGGTACAGAATTAAGCAACGATGTGGATGCGCCGTGAGCACAACTTCTCCCACACCCCCTGCTGTGAGGGCGTCACGATGCTTAGCCGGCACCGCAAGCCTGCCTTTCGCATCCATACTTAATTGTGTTGCCCCACGAAACATCAAACGATTAACCCCAGAAATTTACATCATCCACAAAAAAACCTGTGCGCGCATTATTGATTAAAATTCTCCACAATTCAACACAAAAAACCTCTTTTAAACACTATAGTTAAAAAAAAATGCCTTTGCAAGACATATATGCAGATTTTCTTTATAAGACAATGACTTATCGCATTTTTAGCAAAAAGTTAATGGTGATTAAAATCAATAAGATACGGTAATAAATGAATGTGCAATCTAATGAAATTTCAGTATGTGATTGAATTGACTATGAGAGGCTAAAATGGAGTCATCACCTCAAAAATAGGAAAGCACAATGCATCCTATTTTGGGGATTGTGCATTGGTGTGAGATTGCTAGTATTTTGGCGTGAGTTATTTACCGGTATTCATAACTCATCCCTCCGCCGCACCTCCAAAAGGGGTGCGGTTTTTTTGACAGGGGGGACAGTGTTTTAGAATGTAAGTAAAAGCTAGCCGATAAGCCGGGTTCTGTCGCACATTGCTGTACGTAACAGTCATTCATCTAGGCACACGATTACTCGTGCGCTCAAGCAACCTACCCGCTGGTAGCGCGAGCAACGCCTCATTCACCGAAGTGAATCCACCAGCCTATTTGGTCTTGCTGCAGATGGAGGTTACCGCGTTTCACCATAACTTAATATGCTCGTCTCTGTGGCCCTATTCCTCGCCTCACGGCGTACGGCCGTTAGCCGTCATCTTGCTCTTTGCAGCCCGGACTTTCCTCCCCTTGCTTACGCAAGCGGCGACTGTCTAGCTAGCTTTGCAACATTTTAACATGCTTTAGCAACGCACTTGCGACAGCGCTTAAAGATGACTAATGCTTAA
>NCGC01000035.1 GCA_002281475.1 Methylophilales bacterium 28-44-11 | reverse complement strand
GCCCTCATTCAAACCACCATCGCACAAGCGCATTTTATTTGGTTAGAACAAGTCGATGGGCAGACCAAGCTTTACTTTGGCGAATATGAAGGTGGACTACGTGAAAAAACAGGTGGCAAGTTGGATACGATTGCAACCCCTGCTGCCACAACACTAGACAATCAGTCATTACCCATAGCAGCGAAACGTGCAGAGAACTTCATTGCCATCGAGGGTGCAAAAAATCAGTCAGTACTTGCTCATGAGCTGGGGATGAAAGTGAAAGATTTAACTAAAAGTCATTATGGCATCGTGAAGCCTATGTATTACGCCCGAATTGGCAATGGTCATGCAGACTAGCCATGCGTTGGATATTCAGCCACTAGGCAATCACAAAGTGCGCATTTATCTGAACGGTAAGCCGTTGCCTAAAGCAAAACTAAAAGTAATGGCGCCCAACCAATGGTTGCAAGAGTTGGATGCGGATGCAAATGGTGAAGCCACATACAATATGCCATGGGCAGGATTATACGTATTGGTTGCGATCCATTTAGAGCCGAATAAAGGCGTCTACCAAGGGGATGCTTATGCCAATATTCGTCATGTCAGTACGTACTCTGTGGTTAAACCATGACCGAGCAACAAAAGCGTAAAAGACGTGGTGATGTAATACGTTGGCTACGTAATACCCACGGCTATATGGGGCTGTGGGGTGCTGGCCTAGGGCTGTTGTTTGGTGCCACCGGCATCTTGCTCAATCATAGACAGGTCATGAAGTTGCCCTATGCACAGTATGAAAAAACCAATATCGAACTGCAATTGCCTGATCAAAAGCCCAGCTCTGCCAAAGCCCTAGGGGCATGGCTACAAGCAGAGCTCAGCATCAAAAAATCACCTTTAAAAATCGAAGATGAGCCTGCTAAAAAAGTGATTTGGAATGGTGTGTGGGTGGATCAGCCCGCGTTATGGAAAGTGGATTTTCATGCGCCACAGTATTCAGTGACTGCAGAATATTGGGTGGGCAATCAGTTTGTCAGTGTAAAACGTCAAGATGCCAATACCTTGGCATTTTTAAACCGGCTGCATAAAGGGGTAGGCATGAATGCAGCTTGGATTTTGTTGGTCGATAGCTTAGCTGGTGCCCTCATTGTGCTTTCTTTATCCGGCCTATTATTATGGACAAAAATGCGTAAATCACGCCTCTTAATGACGGGTTTAACTGGCGGATCCATTTTGCTTGCGCTTATTTTTTCCATCAGCTCACTTTAAAAAAACAACGTATCGCATCAAAAAACCCAGCCAAACAACGCGCTGGGTTTTTTTTGATTGATATTGATCAATCTTACATTCGCAACGCTTACTGGTATCGCAAGGCTTCTATTGGATTGAGCCTTGCAGCTTTACGCGCAGGATAAAAACCGAAGAAGATACCAATACTTGCTGCCACCCCAAAAGCAATGGCAACAGTATGTGTGGCAATGATAATTTCTGTGCCTGTAAAAGCATTCACTGCATACGCACCACCAACGCCAATCAAAATGCCAATCAGGCAGCCTACTATCGAGATGCCGATAGCCTCTAGCAGAAATTGCATCAGGATATCGCGTTGTCTGGCACCTATTGCCATGCGGATACCAATTTCGCGTGTGCGTTCGGTCACAGAAACCAACATGATATTCATAATACCAATGCCACCTACTAGCAATGATACGGATGCGATTGCGCCAAGCAAAAGTGACATGGTGCGCGTGGTTTCAGCTGCAGAATTAGCCAAGGCCGTTAAATTGCGTACAGAGAAATCGCTATCGGCGCCATCCCGAATACGGTGACGTTGATTGAGTAAACCATTGATGTTTTCTTCTGCCAACACCATCACATTATCAGATTGTGCTTGCACCATAATTTGACGCACGCTGCCTGGTATTTGGTTACCAAATAACTTCCGTTGCGCTGTGGTAAGGGGCACAATAATCGTGTCATCTTGGTCCCGCCCATCGAGAGACTGGCCTTTTTTAGCAAGCACACCGAGAACGACAAAAGGGTTTTGTTTTAATCGGATGGTTTTGCCCACAGGATCAATGTCATCTCCAAAAATATTTTGAGCAACAGTGTCACCTATCAACGCTACGCGTGTGGCCGACCGTACATCTGAATCTGAAAAGCTATACCCCGCGGTCAGATTCCAATCTCGAATATCTAGATAGCTAGCTGTAGTCCCAATCACGTCGGTATTCCAATTATTACTGCCAAATACGACTTGCGCTTTGCCGGTGGAGATTGGCGCAACCGAAGCGATACCGTCTAATTCTGTAATCGCTTCTGCATCTTTTACATTTAATGAGACTGCATTGCCAGTGGCCGAACGCGCACCGCCCATATTCGGTGGGCCAGAGAGCACGATAAATAAGTTGCTACCCATCGCGCTGATAGATCGTTTGACCGAGGCTTCTGCTCCTTGCCCGATTGCCATCATCAGCACCACTGCACTCACACCGATCACCATGCCTAGCATGGTTAAAAATGTGCGCAGGCGATTTGCGCCCATGGCATGCCAGGCTTCACCTAACATTGCGCTAAACATGATAAGGACCAATCAAAACTCTTACGTTCGCTACGTTGTTCATAAGCCTCATCAAACCACCTCACTTAAGGTCTTATTATGTGTCAGGACATCTTGCACAATGCGTCCGTCCAAGAATCTGACTTGACGTTTGGCGTGGTCAGCAATGTCGGTTTCATGCGTAACCAAGACAATGGTGATACCTTCTGCATTGAGTTGTGCAAATAGCGCCATGATTTCTTCACTGGTCACACTGTCAAGGTTGCCCGTTGGTTCATCGGCAAGTATTAAGCTGGGATTGTTGACCAAGGCACGTGCAATCGCTACGCGTTGCTGTTGCCCACCAGAAATTTGGTTGGGTCTGGAGTGAATGTGTTTGGCTAATCCCACTTTTTCTAACAAGACTTGCGCGCGTGCAAGCCGCTCCTGTTTGTCGATTCCTGCATATACTAAAGGCAGTGCTACGTTTTCTTGCAAACTGGCGCGGGCTAACAAATTAAAGCCCTGAAACACAAAGCCGATAGTTTTGTTGCGCACTTGTGCCACTGCATCTGCATCCATTCTATCCACTGCATGCCCGTCTAAAAAGTAATGACCTTGCGTGGGTTTGTCTAGGCAACCGAGAATATTCATGAACGTGGATTTGCCTGAGCCAGAAGGCCCCATAATGGCGACGTAATCACCCCTTGAAATAGTTAAATTGACGTCTTTGAGAACTGGAAATGGGCCTGCAGCAGTGAGATATTCTTTAAACACATGAGAGACTGTAATGACATCATTTTGCATGTCTAAAACATCCTTGGGCCGCGCATGCGATTATTGGCAGCACTATCATCGCTTTGTAATTCACTTACCACTACGCGCTCTCCAGCTTGCAACGCGTCTGCAGACACTTCAGTGAATCGACCATCCGTAATGCCTACACGTACCTTCACTAAGGTGGGTTGTCCGGATTTTAAGATATAAATTTTGCCTGCATTCAAATCTTCCTTCCCACCACGTTTAGTATTTCGCATAGGTTTATTTGTATTGCTTGCAGTGCTTTCTTGCTTAGGTTTAAAACGCAAAGCAGCATTGGGCACCAATAACACATTACTGCGTTGCGCAACAGCAATGTTCACATAAGCGGTCATGCCGGGTAGCAAGGTTAAGTCACTATTGTCAACGGATACGACCACATTGTAGGTCACCACATTAGAGGTGTTGGTTGAGTTTAAACGTACCTGCTTAACGGTGCCCTCAAAGTTACGGTTAGGAAAAGCATCCACATTAAACCTAACAGTTTGACCATCTTTAATTTTGCCTATGTCCGCTTCGGCAAAACTGGTGTCAATCTGCATGTTGGCTAAGTCTTGCGCAATTTGAATCAAAGTAGGCGTTTGAAAGCTAGCAGCCACAGTTTGTCCCACATCCACCACACGATTCACCACGATGCCTGAAACAGGGGAGCGAATAATTGAAAAGCCTAAGTTGGTTTGGTCTCGGGCAAGTTGTGCTTTTACAGTATCTAGTTGGGCTTGCGCAGATTTCCGTACCTGCACTGCTGTATCTAGTTCTTGTTTAGATACATATTCCTGTGCATATAATTGCCTAAAGCGCTGCTCATTGGCCATTGCAAGTTCCACCTGTGCTTGGTTATTTCGGACATTGCCTTGCGACTGTTGAATTTGTGCCGTGAATAAAGCGCTGTCTAGCTCAAGCAATACCTGGTCTTTTTTCACCTCATCGTTAAAGTCGACGTAAAGTTTGCGCACAATGCCCGAAACCTGCGTACCCACACTGACTAAGGTGACTGGATTTAATGTGCCATTGGCAGATACTGTTTGTTCAATATCGCCAAGGGTGACCTCATCCAAACGGTATTGATCTTCAGGTTTTATTTGATGTGATTGTTGATAGTAATACGCTGCAACGCCCATCACGGTAAGTACGCATACGCCAATGAGGGTTTTTTTGAGTAGTGTTTTCATGTTATGGTCTGGATGATTGCGTTGTGACTGTTGCGGTTGTAGGGAGAGATTGAATCATCGCACTATCCAATGTGCCCATGGCTTGTGCAAGGGTAGCACGTGCAATATTGGCATTCAGCGATGCTTGGATATTTTGTTGCTGGGCACTGGCTAATGCACTCTGCGCATTGAGTGTGTCGATAATATTGCTTAGCCCAGCTTTATAGCGCCCCAGATTAAGGCGATAAGACTCTTCTGCACTTTTTACCAAGACCTCGCTAGCCGTCACCGATTGGACAGCCGTGCGTAAATTTTGATAAGCAGTCCAGACATCTAAAGAAATTTGCAGTTTTAGACGATCTCGTTGTGCTGCACGCAAATCGGCTTGTGCCTCAGCAGCGCGGATGCGATAGCTCGGCGCATAACCAGCAAATAAAGGAATTGAGACAGTGAGGCCTAAGCTGCTGTTATTGCTAGAAGAAAGGCTATTGCCATCTTGCCACTGATTAGAAACTCCCACAGAAATGGAAGGTTTTGCCGCTGCGATATTGGCATCAATATTAGCTTGTGCAGCTTTGAGTTGAGCTTCGCTTGCGATTAAATCTGGGCGCCTGTCAGCTGCTTGGGTAATCATTACATTGACGTCTTCTAAAATATTGGCTGGTGATTGGTAAGCGTTTTCTTTGAGTAAGATAGGTTGATTGGCAGCCAATCCCATGACATTGGCCAAGTTGCCGTATGCGTTTTGCAGATTCCCTTCGCTGGTAATGCGTGTCAGTGTTAATTGCGCATAAGACGTTTGTGCTTGAAGTTTGTCGGCAGGCGTGGCCACACCCGCTTTATAACGTGCCTCAGCGGCTTTGAAGCTTTCCAAACTAGCACTTTCAGCTTGCAGCGCTGCTTTGACTGCCGCCAAATTAGCTTGCACCTTATAATAAGCCACGGTGGCAGTGAGTAACACGGTTTGAATGGTGCTATTTTGACTGGCACTTGCTGCTAGCAATAATTGACGCGCATTTTCCAGCGTGGCATTTCGGTTACCAAAATCATAGAGCAAATAGCTCGCCGCTAAACTATTGTTTAAATTAAAGTAGGGGTTGCTTCTCGTTTGGGAATCATTTCCCGCAATATTGCCATTGGTAGATGTCGTATTATTTAAAGTGGGTAAATAAGCAGATTTGGCAATGCCAAGCTGAGCGGCTTGCGCCCGCGTGCTCGCCCACAGCTCTTGTGTTAGGGGGTTATTACACAGGCTGGTATTCGCAACTTCTGCAAGGCTTAACGGTGCACTCAAGTCAGGTTTTGCGCACGATATATCTTGCACGCTATATTGCTCTGGCACTTTGGGGAGTCTGTCAATCTGCGTGCGCAAAGGGTCGCCTGACTTATACCAGATAGATTCTTTGGCATAGAGAGTGCCACTATAGATTGTAAAGCAGGCGAATAAGCTAAAAATGGCAGTAAGTCGATATGGAATTACAGATTTTTTTTTGGATAACTCACGAATCAAATGAATTCCTAATTTAAATATTACTTTTTTATCCCAATATCCAATACGCTTAAAAGGCAAACAAGAGTAAATGATGATTGTCGATATGAATGAATACAAAGGTTATAACTGCATAACGCGCTGACCGCACCAATGTTTACGCGGCATCTTTGAAGATTTGTAAAAAATTAATCAGTTAGCTGGTCATTCATGAAGCATCAAACCTTAGCAATTGAAGTTGCAGGAATGTGTCCAAATCAACACGCATTCACTTGAGAAGCCATTGCAAACCCTATGTAAGTCGCGGCTATTAAAAGCCCAACATTAAAAAAGTTTGTGAAGTCTATTGGTGGTTAAACGATAATTGCTAAAGAAAGACTAGGTATTAACCCGAAGCTATTGCTCAATAGGCGGTGCGACTTTCAACACTTCTTCCACCGTGGTTAAACCGGCTGCAATTTTCTCTGCGCCGTTCAATAACAAGGGCTGCATGCCTTCTTGATAGGCCACATTTCTTAGCACCGCTAAATCGGTGTCTGGGGTAATGAGTTTGCGGATTTTATTGGTAAATGTGAGCATTTCATATATCCCACTACGGCCACGGTAACCTGTATTGCGGCATTCTAAACAACCCACAGCTTTCATGGCATGCGTGGGTTTGCTGGCTTTGAAGGGGTAGGTGACTGATTTCCACTCATCATCGGTGAGTTCTGTGGGAGCTTTACATGCGGGGCATAAGGTGCGCACAAGACGCTGCCCCATAATGCCCAAAATACTGGAGTGTATAAGATAAGAAGGTACGCCCAAATCCAACAGCCGCGTAACTGCGGAAGGCGCATCATTGGTGTGCAACGTTGAAAGTACCAAGTGACCCGTCAACGCTGCTTGAATCGCCATGTCCGCTGTTTCCATGTCGCGAATCTCACCCACCATGATGATGTCTGGATCTTGACGCATCAATGTGCGTATCCCTTCAGCAAAGCCTAATCCAATATTTTGCGTGACCTGCATTTGATTAAATGCTGGCTCAATCATTTCAATTGGATCTTCCACAGTGCTGACATTGACTTCTGGCGTGGCGATTTGTTTAAGGGTTGAATATAAAGTAGTGGTCTTGCCTGAACCAGTGGGACCCGTCACCAAAATAATGCCGTTCGGTGCTTTGGTCCATTGTGCCCATAAATCTGCTTGTTTTTTTGAAAAGCCGAGTTGTATAAAGTCTTGCACGATGACATCAGGCGTAAAAATACGCATGACCAATTTTTCGCCAAAGGCAGTGGGCATGGTCGATAGCCTGAGTTCAATCTCAACACCATCTGCGCTCAACGTTTTAATGCGACCATCTTGTGGGCGACGTTTTTCTACCATGTCCATACGTCCCAACAATTTAATGCGGCTGGTGATTGCATTCATGATATTGCTAGGCAGTTGATAGACTTGATGCAGCACACCGTCAATACGAAAACGCATGGTACCAATGCCGCGGCGAGGCTCTAGATGGATATCGCTGGCGCGCTGTTCAAACGCATATTTCAGCAGCCAATCTACAATATTGACGACATGTTGCTCATTGGCATCCAGATTTTTGTCTTTTCCCAACTCGATCAGTTGTTCAAAGTTTTGCACACCGACGATTTGGCCAGCTTTGGCAATATTGGCTTGGTTGATCGATGTCGCAAGGTTATATATCTCTGGTAGGTAGCGATTAATCTCCAATGGATTCGCCATCACCAGTTTAATTTTTAGATTGAGTACACGCTCTAAATCAGCAATCCATTCGGTATGAAAAGGGTCTGCCGTTGCAATAGTCGCCACGTCACCTTTGATCGTGATGGGCATGATTTTTAGGCGCTCTGCGTAAGCCTTGGACATGACTTGTGCTGCAGAGGAGAAATCTAGTTTGAGAGGATCAATATGATAAAAATCTACTTTGGCCTGTTGCGCGATAAAGTGGCTTAATTGCTCAACGGAAAACACTTTGTTGGGTGTCTTTAAATCTTTCCACTTTTGTTCCGCAATCACCACTATTGGATGCAGGTTTGAGCTATCTTTTTTTCGATCTTTGTAGAGCTTCTCAGCATGTGCTTTGTCAATACGACCATCGTTGACTAACATCCGCAACACTTCACCTAAAGTCAGTTTGGTGGACACTTTGCTAGTGGCAGATCGTGTAACTGTATTCATATGTTTCGCTAGATATGGTTATTCTTATTATGAACGAAAAAAAAGCATTTAGTGCATTTTAATACGCATGCTTAAGTCTATGGCATGGATGTGTTTGGTCAAGCTGCCAATCGAAATTCTATCTACACCGGTGGCAGCAATGGCGCGAATGGTGGCTAAAGAAACATTGCCAGATGCCTCTAAAATTGCACGATGCTCATTGATACGCACCGCCTCATGCATTTGCTCAAGCGTAAAGTTATCAAGCAAGATACTTGTGGCCCCAGCCAATAAAGCCTCTTCTAGTTGGGTAATATTTTCAACTTCGATTTGTATGCTGACATTGGCATGCAGAGCAAAGGCACTCTGCAAAGCCGCCGCAATACTGCCTGCAGTGGCAATATGATTTTCCTTGATTAATATGCCATCATATAACGCTAACCTTTGATTCAACCCACCTCCGACTGACACAGCGTATTTTTGGGCTAAGCGCAAACCTGGAATAGTTTTACGGGTATCTAATACCGCTGAAGGTAAACCTTGTATTGCGTCCACATAGCGTTTAGTCTCAGTGGCAGTCGCGCTTAATGTTTGTATGAAGTTGAGTGCGGTACGCTCGGCAGTGAGTAAGGCGCGCGCTTGCCCTGAGATTTCACAAAGAATCTGGTTAGCTATTACACTTTCCCCTTCTGCCACATGCCATTTGATTTGCGCTTGTGGGTCTATTTGCAGAAAGCAGGCATTGAGCCAATCTTGCCCACATATCATCGCAGGTTCCCGACTGATAATGGTGGCTTGCGCTTGTTGGTCACTAGAAATAAGTTGTGCCGTGAGATCACCCGCGCCTACATCCTCTATCAGTGCTTGCTCCACTTGTGAGCGAACCAATTGATTAAATGCATTGGAGTGTCGCGGGTAATGCTGTGTAAAAAGCGGTATAGTCATTAATCTATTATAATGGGCATTCATTACAATTACTCAAGACACTTATGCAACTTCTATATACGATCAATAGCCCTTATGCCAGAAAAGTACGCATTGTTGCACTTGAAAAACATGTGGATGTTGAACTCAATGAAGTCGTCCTTGCTGCAGCTGATTGCCCTGTGAGTCAATATAATCCTCTGGGTAAAGTGCCGGTGCTGGTGTTGGATGATGGCGATTCACTATATGATTCACGTGTCATTGTGGAGTATTTGGATCACCGCACACCTTTGTCGCAACTGATTCCCCATGATCACACGGCTAAAATTAAAGTCCGCCGTTGGGAGGCTTTGGCAGATGGCGTGTGTGATGCAGCTGTGTCAGTTATGTTGGAACAACGTAAGCCTGAAGCGCAACAGTCGCAAGCGCATATTGATAAGCAAATGGGCAAAGTGTTGCAAGGGTTGACGGTGTTAGACGCAGATTTGTTGAAAAAGAAATGGTGCGTGAATGAAACATTTAGCCTTGCCGATATCGCGATAGGTTGCTGCTTAGGTTATTTGGATTTGCGCTTTAAGCATCTGCGATGGGAAGGTGAGGCGTGGCAAGATAAATTTGTCAATTTAGCCAAGCATTACAGCGTACTGATTAAACGTCCTAGTTTTAAACAAACCATGCCACAACCATAATATTCTTAGATTATGGTTGTTGGATGACGCTAAAAAAGACCTTTGTCGTCCTCAAAAATCATAGAAAGTCTGTTTTTAGAACGCATGGACTGTCTATCATTCAAGCGTTTTTGTGCCGCAGAAGGGAAATCGGTAAATTGAATCAAGTTGCGTTCGATTAAAATGCCAATTAAATCTTCTAACACGCGGGCAAGTTGAATGTCACTTTCGCGAAACGCATCGTGCGTTTTTAAGCTAGTTTCAATATAGCTCAAATATTCTGCATTACTCTGATCAATCTCTTGCCATTCAGGCGTTATCTGAACGTCAGTACTAGCCGCAATAATTTGACCTTGCTGATCTCTTAAAACGTATGCCATCTGCAGCCCTTTGCATTGATTTTCACGCAGTAGTGTATCTTTCTATACGTGAATATGATTCAGCGAATAAATGGTAAAAGGCTTGCTACTCTTTTTCATAGGCAAGCAATTGCAATCTACCTGTATTTACACTCACTTACAAAAGATGCTTGATACCTAATATTATGCCTACTAGCTAGTGATGTTAGGAAATTCTGCAAGTACATCTATGAAGAGCTAGAGCGCGGAAGTAATGATGCCGCCACCCAAACACACATTACTTTCATAGACTACCGCTGACTGCCCAGGGGTAACGGCCCATTGTTTTTGACCAAAGCGTATGTCCACTTCATGGGCATCGACCGATTCAATTTCGCACGGTGCATCGGGTTGGCGATAACGGGTTTTGGCGGCATATACCCAATTGGTTTCCGGTGTTTCGCCACTAATCCAATGCAATTGATTTGCTTTCAGACCATCACTTTGTAAAAGTGGGTGATCATGACCTTGTACCACAATCAATTCATTTTTGACCATGTCTTTGGCCGCAACAAACCAAGGTTCACCATTGCTTTCACGGCTACCACCAATTTTTAAACCTTGACGTTGGCCGAGTGTGTAATACATTAAGCCTTCGTGTTGTCCTACCAAATGGCCTTCGGGTGTTTTCATGTCACCTGGTTGACGCGGTAAGTAGCGTTGCAAGAACTCTTGAAACGGGCGCTCACCAATAAAGCAAATGCCAGTGGAATCTTTTTTTTCTGCATTGGCCAATCCTGCCTCGCGTGCCATCTCACGTACTTCTCGTTTGAGATAACTGCCCAATGGGAATAAAGTTTTGGATAATTGCGCTTGATTAAGTCTGTGAAGAAAATAACTTTGGTCTTTACTTCCATCATCTGCTTTCAGCAATTGGAACTGCCCAGCCTGTAATGGATTTTCGCGCACTTTGGCATAGTGACCAGTCGCTATCATGTCAGCGCCCATACCGATGGCGTGGTCTAAAAAAGCTTTAAATTTGATTTCAGCATTGCATAAAATATCTGGGTTGGGTGTTCTACCCGCTTGATATTCTTCTAAAAAATTTGCAAAGACACGGTCTTTGTACTCTTTGCTAAAGTTGACGGCTTCGATCTCAATGCCTAATTTGTCGGCCACTGATACCGCATCAATCAAGTCCTGTTTAGATGAGCAATATTCATCCGTATCATCATCTTCCCAGTTTTTCATGAACAAACCAGTGACTTGATAACCTTGCTGTTTGAGTAGCATGGCGGTTACAGACGAATCAACTCCGCCTGATAAACCAACAATGACATGAGGACTGCGTGACATACGATTACTTTCTACACTTTTTGTTTCTGATTAAGTTTATTAACTGGCTAAATGCGTGATGCTGTCCAATGGAAAGCGTTTTCCTGCAAGGTAGTCGTCAACACATGTGATGACTTGTGGGCTGCGCATTAAATGCGCATTGGCGCGCATTTCATCTGCGGTCATCCATACTGCGCGGATAATGCCATGATCTAACGCTTGTAGTGGGTAATGCGCACCCACTTTTCCTATATATGCAAAGCGTAAATACGTGGTGTCGTTATGGGTATGTTTCCAGTGGTAAATGCCCAGTACGGCTTCTGGTAAAAACTCATAGGCCGACTCTTCCATCGTTTCGCGAATCACCGCTTGAAGTAGCGTCTCATTGTCTTCTAAATGCCCTGCTGGTTGGTTGAAGCGATTGCCGCGTTCTGTTTTCTCTTCAACCAACAGAAAACGGCCATCTTGCTCAATCATGGCTGCCACAGTGACGTTGGGTTTCCATGGTATTGGTTTAATTGAATTGATCACAAGCATTCACTCATTACAGAAGTTGCTATTTTAACGCTAACCAGCCAATTGCGGAAATAAGCCAGTCAATCCATGTGCAATAAACTCGATGGACATGGCAGCTAAAATTAAGCCCATTAAACGCGTGATGATATTGATGCCAATCGTCCCCAATTGATGCGTGATGGCATCGGCCAGTTGCAATACTAGCCAAATCAACAGGGCGATGATGGCGACCGGTATCACTAAGGTTAAATGTCCCCAAAACGTGGGCTGTTGTTGCGCACTTAAAATCATATTAGAAATTGCGCCTGGCCCAGCCAATAAAGGAATGCTTAACGGCACGATTGCAATTACATCACGCTCGGCTAAGCTTTGAGCTTCTTCAGGCGTTTGTCTGGTACCACCTTGTTTGCCGTGCATCATCGAAATAGAAATCAGTAAGATTAAAATGCCGCCACCCACTTGAAAAGATGGAATGCTGATGCCAAAAAAATCTAAAATGCCGTCACCAATGAAAGCTGAAAGACCAAGGACTATAAACACTGTCAGCGCTACCGTGCGTGCGGTACGCGCGCGGTCCGCTTTTTGCCAGCCATCCGTTGCACTGATAAAAATTGGCAAACAACCAATGGGGTTCACAATCGCAAATAGTGCGATGGTGATTTTAACTAAGTAGCTATAATCTGTCATACCGATAGATTCACCGTTTGAAAAAGTTGATTTGAATTAGACATACAATGCGCCGTTTGAAGGTCGTTAGATGATAGTCAAACTACGGAATAGACACTAGACATTTTTAATTATATGCACATTATTCTTGCCTCGCGCAGCCCCAGACGTATCGAGTTATTAACGCAAATACAGGTCAGTTGTACAGTGATGCCTGCCGATATTGATGAATCAGTCAGATTAGGTGAATTGGCAGAAGCCTATGTACAGCGACTTGCCTTGGAAAAAGCGCAAGCCGTGCGTGATAGTCAAACTGGCGCTGATTCTGATAGGCTGATTTTGGCGGCTGATACCACGGTGGCGCTCAATGGCGAAATTTTGGGCAAGCCCGAAGATGATACAGATGCAGTGCGTATGTTAAACAAACTGTCTGGCACTACCCATCAAGTGCACACAGCCATTGCTATTTGTGGTTACAATTGCATCATGCACGCCATTAACACCACGCAAGTGACGATGAAAATGCTCTCTGAGACCATCATTCAGGATTACGTGAAGTCTGGTGAGCATCGTGACAAAGCTGGAAGCTATGGGATTCAAGGGCTAGCAGGCGCTTGGATTCAACGGATTGATGGCAGTTATTCTGGGGTAATGGGTTTACCATTGTATGAAACAGCACAGTTACTGAGCGAAATGAAAGAGCACAATTGGCACAAGAAATCTTAATTAATGTTACACCGCAAGAAACGCGCGTCGCCATATTAGAGCAAGGCATCGTTCAGGAGCTACATATTGAACGTAGTTCTTCCTTGGGGATTGTCGGCAATATTTACCGCGGAACCGTCTGTCGGGTTTTGCCTGGCATGCAATCTGCGTTTGTAGAAATAGGCTTGCAACGGGCGGCGTTTCTACATGTGGCAGATATCATGGAATGTCATATTGAAGACGGTGATATTAAGATTGAAAAGCCCATTCAAGAGGTGTTGCATGAAGGTCAATCCGTCATTGTGCAGGTGATTAAAGAACCCATAGGCACCAAAGGTGCCCGTTTGACGACAGAAATCAGTATTGCGGGACGCTTTTTAGTGTTTCTGCCATATCAAAATCATATCGGGGTATCACAACGTATCGACGTCGAAGAGGAGCGTGAGTTTCTGCGCAATCGCTTGCTGGGCTTGTTGCCTGAGCAGCGTGAAGGTGGTTACATCATCCGTACCATGTCAGAAACAGCGACCGATGAAGAGCTGTTGGCCGATATCGAATACTTGCAAAAAGTATGGAAAAAAATTCAAGTAGAAAGCAAACAGGCGGGTGAGCGCTCGCTCATTTTTTACGATTTAAGTTTACCCAAACGTATTTTGCGTGATGTCGTCTGTGCTGACACCTCCACGATACGGGTAGATTCGCGAGAAATGTATGAGCGCCTGAAAGAGTTTGCAGATTTGTATGTTACACGCGCAATCAACACTTTGTTTCATTACAAAGGTGAACGAGCCTTATTTGACTTTTACGACATTGAAAAAGAAATTGAAAAAGCGCTGGCGCGTAAAGTGGAATTAAAATCAGGTGGCTATTTAATTTTTGATCAAACCGAAGCCTTAACGACCGTGGATGTCAATACGGGCAGTTTTGTCGGTGGTAAAAACTTATCGGACACCATTTTTAAAACCAATCTAGAAGCAGCGCAGTGTATCGCAAGACAATTACGCTTACGCAATTTGGGTGGCATCATCATTGTCGACTTTATCGATATGGATGAAGACAGTCAGCGTGAAACAGTATTAGACGAATTGAAAAAAGCGATTGCCACCGACCGAGCGCGTATTAATGTGAACGGTTTTACACCATTAGGGTTGGTTGAATTAACACGCAAACGTACTCGCGAAAGCCTAGCCCATTTGCTCTGCGAAAGCTGTGAGGTCTGTAAAGGACGGGGCGAGCTGAAAACTGCACAAACGATTTGTTATGAAATTATGCGCGAATTATTGCGCGAGTCTAAACAGTTTGATGCAAAAGAATTTAAGATTTTAGCGTCGACAGAAGTCACCAATATGCTGATGGACGAAGAGTCACAAAGCTTAGCGAATTTGTCTGACTTTATTCAAAAGCCTGTGTCACTGCAAATCGAAACGGCGTATGGCCGAGAAGAGTTCGATATCATTTGGATTTAGCTGGTGCAGTTCTTTTTCCACATGCTAAGAAGCTTATGATATCGATAAGCCTTCAAAATTGAGCGCTTTTAACTGGGTTTCTTTTTCTAGTTTTTGTTGTTTGATTTTTGATGATTGTAAAATTGCTTTCATCAACTGCAACAAGGCGTCATCCAGCAATTTACACTGACTTGCAATGTGCTTGTATTCATCATTAACTTGAGCAATTTGTTTATTGAGTGCTTCAGAGCTTGATTTCGCATCCATCAAGCCTTTAATCCGCTGATCCAATGCTTCTTTATGGGTTTCAATTTGAATTTTCAGGGTGACAATCACATTATTAATCCAACGCTCTGAATCGTCATGCGCATTTTGAAAAGCACCTTGCGCTTCTGCCCCCAAACTTAAGAAAAATCGGCGTATCAAAAATCGTTTTTCAGTTAATACATTAATTGGGTCTGCGCAAAAGTCGTGGGTGATCTGCTCCAGTGACTGCATTTTTTCTAAAAAGCTGGTCATATTGAGTTCTGGCGGCGCCGAAATATCAAACCCATGTTGGGTACGGAACAAGTCATAAATATGTTGGGCCAAACGACGGATATTATTGCTTTCAGTGGTGACGTGTATGGCTAAATCGTTGGCTTGTTTCATCAGTTTGCGGATGCTTTGATTCAATCTGACTGTGGTCCAACTGTCGTGCATTTCTTTACGCGTTTCTGCAATAGAGTTATCTAGGTAAGTCAGGCTGAGATGGCGCAAGAGTTTTTTACCTATTCGGTTAATTTTCTCTTCTGCCTCTTTAAAAACTGGCAATGAGGATTGATAGCGTTGTTGATCATGCTGCGCTTTGGCCACTAATTCGTTGAA
>NCGC01000166.1 GCA_002281475.1 Methylophilales bacterium 28-44-11 | reverse complement strand
CGTTTCTGATGGCTTGCTTCCACCTCAAGATTTGGTTGCGCATGCAGCGTCACGTGGTGTAAAAGTGCTTGGGTTGACAGATCATGATGATTTGGGTGGTCTAGCCATTGCAAGGGCGGCTGCCAAAGAACATGGGATCGCATTTGTAAACGGCGTAGAGATATCAGTCACATGGAAAAGACGTACTTTGCATATTGTCGGGCTGAAAGTCGATGCCGACAACGCCGCACTTAAAAGTGCATTGGCTGAAGTTCGCATTGCACGTGATGGGCGAGCCCGTGAAATCGCTGCTGGATTGCACAAGGCGGGGATTGCTGATGCCTATCAAGGTGCACAAAAGTTTGCTAAACAAAGCATCATGACGCGTAGCCATTTTGCCCAGTTTTTAGTAGAAGCTGGACATGCAAAAAATGTAAAAACGGTGTTTAAGAAATTTCTAGTCAAAGGCAAGCCTGGATTTGTAGAGCATCAATGGATGGAGTTAGAGCAAGCTGTGACGCTAATAAAAGAGAGTGGTGGCGTAGCAGTCATCGCCCATCCTGGACGTTACGATTTGGGTTTTGTGAATATGCATCTATTAATGCATGAATTTAGAGGCTTTGGTGGAGAGGCGATTGAAGTGGTCACAGGTAGCCATACCCCACCACAATATGATCAGTTTGCGAAAATCGCCCATCGATTTGGATTGAAAGCTTCACAAGGGTCTGATTACCACGGTCCTGGACTTTCATACATGGAAATGGGTTATCTCCCAAATTTGCCCCTCGGTTGTGTGCCGGTTTGGCAAGATTGGGAAGAGGCGCGGTTACTCAACGCCTAGCTAGTGTGTTGAAAGTGTAGCGAAAACTTCTTATGGCCCAGTACTTTGTCATTCATGCAGACAATCCACAACCGCGGTTAGTTAAACAAGCGATAGACATTTTGTTAAACGGTGGCGTGATTGCCTATCCCACTGATTCCAGTTATGCATTAGGTTGCGCACTTGGATTTAAAGAAGCGCAGACAAAAATACGCAGTATCCGTGGCGTAGACGAAAGCCACTTGTTTACGTTGATGTGTCGCAATTTAAGTGAACTGAGCGTATACGCAAAAGTAGACAATGCGCAATTTAGACTGTTGAAAGCGAACACGCCTGGTCCGTACACCTTTATTTTGGAAGCTAGCCGAGAAGTGCCACGCCGTTTATTGCATGCTAAACGTAGCACGATCGGTTTACGTGTACCAGAACACACCGTCACGCAGGCACTGTTAGAAGCGTTAAATGCGCCATTATTAAGCATGACCTTGCAACTTCCTCATGATGACCTGCCTCTGAATATTGCATGGGAAATTCGAGAACAGCTTGAGCACCAAGTGGATTTAGTGATTGACTCTACCATTGCCCAGATGGGTGAGACCACGGTTGTGGATTTGACCAATGAAACACCACAACTGATTCGGCAGGGGATTGGTAGTTTAGAAACGCTCGGCCTATAAATAAGTATTAGTTAAAGGATTAATTTCACTTGGAACTCACCATTGTTCAAAAAATTGCAGTGTATGCATTGCCTATTTTATTTGCAATTACCGTGCACGAAGCGGCGCATGGTTATGCAGCAAAATATTTTGGCGATTTAACTGCGGAAAAACTTGGGCGCATCACCTTAAATCCTTTAAAACACATCGACCCATTCGGCACAATTCTGCTACCCGCATTAACAGTGATGTTGGGGGGGATTTTGTTTGGTTGGGCAAAGCCGGTACCGGTCAATTTTGCCAATTTGAACAATCCTAAAAAAGACATGTTTTGGGTAGCAGCGGCGGGCCCAGCCTCTAATTTTGTCATGGCGATTATGTGGGCAATTCTGCTGAATTATGCCAACTATGTGCCCAATACAGCCGTTAATTTTTTGGCTGAAATGAGCCTGGCGGGTATCAGTATTAACTTGGTGCTAATGGTGCTTAACTTGTTGCCAATGCCGCCACTGGATGGTGGTCGTATTGCCGTGAGCTTGCTACCTACGCCTTGGGCAATACAATTGGCGCGCCTAGAGCAATATGGGTTCATCATTTTAATCGTGCTCATGTTTACCGGCATTTTAGGCAAAATCATTTCACCTATTATTCAAATGTTTGAAAGACTCATTTATGTAGTCTTTATGTAAAGCGCATATTTGTATCGAATAAACATGCGTAATTGAATGCACGTCATTTATAATTTTAATTAACACTATTACTAGGCTTTGAACATATGGCGGTCGAACGCGTTTTATCTGGTATGCGCCCAACGGGGCAGCTGCATTTAGGTCACTATCATGGCGTTTTAAAAAATTGGTTACGTCTACAACATGAGCATGAATGCTTGTTTTTTGTGGCTGACTGGCATGCATTGACGACCCATTACGATACGCCAGAAGTGATTGAAGAAAGTGTGTGGGATATGGTGATTGATTGGTTGGCTGCAGGCGTTGATCCAGCCAATGCGACCATTTTCATTCAATCACGCGTGCCAGAACATGCAGAATTGTATACCTTGCTCTCCATGATGACGCCATTAAGCTGGCTTGAGCGCGTACCCACCTATAAAGATCAGCAAGAAAAATTAAGCAATAAAGATTTATCCACTTA
>NCGC01000165.1 GCA_002281475.1 Methylophilales bacterium 28-44-11 | reverse complement strand
TTCATGTCATTAAATGATTTAGGCAACATTGGCTTGGGTTTAAAGCTGGTGCCATCCGATTGTCGAATCGTGCCAATCACTGCAGGTTGAAATGCCGGCACTAATTGTTTTTTTCCTGGTCCGATTAAATCTTCTCGACCCATCCGTTTTAGCGCTTCTCGCAACATGGGCCAGTTGGCTGGATCATGATAGCGAATAAAGGCTTTGTGCAATTTACGCACACTGCCTGCTTTGGCTACAGGCACGTCTTCTGAATCCGCTGTCAGTTTACGCAACGGATTTTTACCACTGTGATACATCGCAGTCGCCATGGCCATCGGCGTTGGGGTAAAGTTTTGCACTTGGTCTAGTCTGAACTCATACTTTTTAAGCCACAGCGCTAAATTCAGCATATCTTCATCTGTCGTGCCGGGATGAGATGCAATAAAGTAAGGGATTAAATACTGCTTCTTGCCAGCCTCTGCGCTAAATTTTTCAAACATGGCCTTAAATTCGTCGTACGCACCCATGCCCGGCTTCATCATTTTGCTCAATACATTCTCTTCAGAATGCTCTGGTGCAATTTTTAAATAGCCACCCACATGATGTTGCACAAGTTCTTTGACATACTCCGGTGATTTCACTGCTAGGTCATAGCGCAAACCTGAACCGATGAGTATTTTCTTAACGCCTTTAATGGCTCTTGCTTTGCGATACAGTTGTATCAAGGCACTGTGATCTGTATTCAGATTTTCGCAAATGCCCGGATACACACAGCTTAGCTTACGACAGGCCTTTTCTATGGTCTCGGATTTACAAGCAATACGGTACATATTGGCGGTTGGGCCACCTAAATCTGAAATGATGCCCGTAAAGCCATCGACTTTATCGCGAATTTCTTCAATCTCTTTCAAGATAGATTCTTCGCTACGGCTTTGGATAATACGGCCTTCATGTTCGGTAATCGAACAAAACGTACATCCCCCAAAACAACCACGCATGATATTCACAGAGAAACGAATCATTTCCCAAGCAGGAATTTTGGCGCTTTTGTAAATTGGATGAGGTTTGCGCGCATAGGGCAAATCGTACACATAATCCATCTCACGCGTGGTCAGTGGAATCGGCGGTGGGTTGAGCCACACTTCACGGTCACCATGTTGTTGTACTAAGGCTCTGGCATTGCCAGGGTTTGCTTCCAAATGCAGCACGCGCGATGCATGCGCATACATGACAGGATCGGCCACTACCTCATCATAGCTAGGTAATCGCACCACTTGCGTGGCACGATTTGCCTTGGGTTTGCGAACTATTTGAATAGCATTCACACCCTCTGGCAATAACGGGTTTGTAGGTTCTGTCGCGCAACTAGCGTCGGCTTTACCCATTTTCATTTCGTAGGGATCGACAGGTTTGTCTACTGCACCAGGTCTATCTAGCTTGGTGCTTTCAATTTCAGACCAGCCTTCTGGAATGGCTTTGCGCAAAAATGCGGTGCCACGAATATCTTGTATCTGGTTAACCTTTTCGCCTTTTGCGATTCGATGAGACAATTCAATGATTGCACGTTCAGCATTGCCATACAGCAAAATATCGGCCTTGGAATCTACTAAAATCGAACGGCGCACCTTATCTGACCAGTAATCATAATGAGCAATACGCCTTAAGCTTGCCTCAATGCTACCAATCACCAACGGCACATCAGAATAAGCCTCACGGCAGCGCTGCGAATAAACCAGCACTGCACGATCAGGCCTTTTATTAGCGGCAGCATCGGGTGTATAAGCATCATCAGATCGAATTTTACGGTCAGCAGTATAGCGATTGACCATGCTATCCATATTGCCGGCAGTGATACCAAAATATAAATTGGGTTTGCCTAAGGCTTTAAATGCGCTTGCGTTTTGCCAGTCGGGTTGCGCAATGATGCCCACACGAAAACCTTGCGCTTCTAATAAACGGCCAATCAGTGCAATACCAAAACTGGGATGATCAACATACGCATCGCCCGATACCAAAATAATGTCGCAACTATCCCACCCAAGAGCATCCATTTCGGCGCGTGACATAGGTAACACAGGGGCTGCGCCAAAACGTTTTGCCCAATACGGACGGTAGGTGTGAATCGGCTTTGCTAAACTATCGGTGTAGACTTCCATAGGGCAACTATTTTACGCGCTAATGAATTGATTTAAAACCTTTTTTTGATGATTGTAATTAAAAACCAGTCGTACTATGATTAAAGCATGAAAACGATTACTTATAATGTAACTGGCATGTCATGCGGCGGGTGGGTGAATCGGGTGAAAACCACACTGCAAAGTTTTGGTACGGACGTTGCGGTTACGTTAAACACTCCTCAAGCAATTTTCACAGACTCAACTGCAAGCCTTGACGATTTAAATCAGTCACTTAGCCAAATAAGCTCCTACACGCTCACTGCTAACAATCCCTCACCTTCGACAACCATCACCACAGAAACTAGCACATGGTTTGAAATTTTCCGTCCACTTTTGCTGGTGTTCGCTTACCTGCTGTTGATCAGTCTGGCATTGGAATGGACGCATGGGGATTTCCAACTACATCGCTTTATGCCCAATTTTATGGGCGGTTTTTTTCTAGCATTTTCATTTTTTA
>NCGC01000034.1 GCA_002281475.1 Methylophilales bacterium 28-44-11 | reverse complement strand
CGCTCAGGCGTGCATTGCGTCTCGTCATATTGCCAAGCCCAATTCCCGACGGTGGTTCCCGGAGTATTCATACGCGCCTCCGAACCAAGCCCCAACAAATCTTGCATCGGGATAATGGCGAGCTGCGCCACGGATTCCAGCGCAGCACGAATGAGCATCCACGGCATGGGCTCTTCAAGACCACCATCCAGGTACTCACGCACCCGCTCCTGATCCGTCTCGCTCAAGCTGCACCACCAGCCCAAGCTGGTGTCGTTGTCATGCGTGCCGGTGTAAACCACAGAGTCCGCCGTGTGATTGTGCGGCAGGTAAGGGTTTTCCGCGCTGCCATCAAAGGCAAACTGCAGGATGCGCATTCCAGGCAATCCATGCTTCTGACGCAAGGCGGTGACTTCTTCGGTAATAATGCCCAAGTCTTCCGCTACCAAATGCACATCTGGCAATTGACGGAAGATTGCTGACAACAATGCTTCTCCAGGTGCTGTTACCCAACTGCCTGCAATTGCAGTGTCTTCATGCACAGGGATTTCCCAAGCAGATTCTAAGCCCCGAAAATGGTCAATTCGCACTAAGTCAAATAGCTCGGATTGCGTATGCAGTCGATCAACCCACCATGCATAATCATCTTTGGCCATTTCATCCCATTGATAATGTGGGTTACCCCAACGCTGACCAGTAGCCGAAAAGTAATCGGGTGGCACACCTGCCACCACAGTCATGAGTCTATTGGCATCCAACTTAAACAGATGTGGATTTGCCCAGACATCGGCGCTGTCATATGCCACGAAGATGGGGATATCGCCAAATAAATGAACAGCATGCGCATTGGCATAACTTTTTAATGCGTTCCACTGCGCAAAAAAAAGAAATTGCACAAATTTAACTAGATTGAGTGCCTCAGTATTATCGTCTGTAAATTTTTTTATTGCAGATGCTGAGCGATTTTTAAACTGTTTCGGCCATTCAAACCAGCCCTGTTGCTGTTTTTGACTTCTGATGACCAAATACAATGCAAAATCATCCAACCATGATTGGTGTTGCTGACAAAATTGATAAAATGCATCGCGACTTGCACTGTTCATGGTTACATCATAGGCGGCCTTAAACGCTGATTCTCTTCCATCGTGACAATTAGAAGGCGTGATCAAGCCTTGTTCAATAAGTAGCTCTAGGCTGATAAAAGCTGGGTTACCCGCATGAGCAGACAAGCATTGATAAGGCGAGTTATCAGCATGCGGCATATTGATGGGCAATGTTTGCCATACAGCTACGCCAGAATTAGCTAAAAAATCAACGAAACGATAAGCATCTTTACCTAAATCACCACTAGGTAAAGAACTTATATGGAGTAAAACACCGGCACTTCTTTCTTGCATTCGTGCTACTGACATTAAGCGTCCTGTCCTCGACGCATAGTGCCAGCATTTTCAGAGCTTCCACCACCATGACTAATTGGCTCATGCAAATTTTCAGGGATGGGTTGACCCAGTAACTGATACAAATTCATCAAATTACGGCGATATAATTGGTCAAAACTTTTCACACTATCCGAAGCGTTGTAATCACCAAACCACCAAAACCAATCTGATCCTTCACAAATGGCTAACTGCCGCTCACATGCTTGCTGCTGTTCTGAACTCAACGAATTAATCGTTTGGTCGTATGCTTTTTTGGCTTTACACAATAAATCCCACGCTAAATTCTTTGCTGGGCTACCAATCCATGTACTAAACGTGCCATAAACCCAGCTACCCGCCGCAATTTGCGGTAGGATTTTTGCTGGGGGTAATTGACCTGTGTGCTGCATTTGGAGAATATCGCTAAACGTTGTCATGGCAATCGCTGGGTGATTTGCCAACGCTTCATATAATTCTTTAAGGAAATAATAACCGTTATATGGATAGTACTCCCAAGCGTTTTCTCCATCCAAAATCACACTGACCACTTTGCATTGACCCTTTGGCGTTGCAGCTAAAATTGCATCCAATGATTGCATAAAATCATTGACCGCATCCGCAGTATGCATTTTTGCATACTCAAAACCTATCTTGTCAGACAATCCATCATCTCTAAAGAAACACGTGACATCGTTCTTACCATTGGTAACACGGTAAGGTTGGTAAAGATATTGCAACTGGTCATTCACACTCAAGTGAGATTTGACAAGACTATTTGCCAATACAGCTTGTCCAGTCGCTGCCCATTGCACACCATGCTCTGCCATCAAGGACAGTGCAGCATGTGAGACAGCACCTTCAGCTGGCCACATACCTTTTGGCACTTGATCAAATAAAGTTTGATGATATATTTTTGCTGAATCTATGTGCGCACGTGCACGATTCACACCATCATCATAGCGTGTATGTTGTGGTAATGGCGCATCGGGCATTGCATCCTTGGTAGAAGCAAAATCGAGTAACAAAGGTAAAATAGGATGGTAATAAGGGGTGGTGGAAAGCTCAATCTGCCCTTTTTGCATCAGCGCTTTGTAACGTGGTATTAAGCTTTGAATGGTGCTGCCAATCACATCAAATAATTGTTGACGTTCTTCTAACGTGAATAACATGCCCTTGGTCATTAAATGTTGAATGACTTTGTCGTTGCGACGCAAACTCTCACCACACCATGCCAAGTGGTACCAAACCAATAAATCAGCCTTATATTGGGCGGACAAATAATGGAATTCGTTATTGACCATTATCGGTTCAACCAATTGAAACAATTGGAGCAAGCGCTGATATTGTGGAAAAGGGCTCAACATCTTTTCATGGTGAGACTTAAAGCAGCTCTCAACAATTAATTTGCATTGCTCTGAACTGATCAATGCCAAATCAGGTTCTATCAACAATGCCAGTAATGGATCTCTAATCTCCTTAGATTCAAACTGGTCAGAATAGTCTACCAATTGCTCTAACAAAATCGGTACAAAATTAAAGGTTGCCCGTGCTTTTGGGTTTTGCTCCAAATGAAACACCATATCGCTGTAGTCTTTCATCGCGTGCAAGTAAGTCCATGGGAGCACATATTCACCCGTACTTAAATCTCTATAGTCTGGCTGGTGCATGTGCCAGTAGAGATTCAAGTAGAGTTTAGATGTTGTAGGTAGGTGTAGATTTTTTGCCAAAATATTGATTAACCACTTTAATTAAAGTAAATAAGTTTTTGAAAATTAAAGAAGTCTGTACAAGTCTTGACCTAGCATATCAGGGGTAACTAATACAATTCCTTTTTCTGAAACATGAAACCGTTTTGCATCCAATGCTAAGTCGAGACCAATTTTCATGCCCTCTGGAATTTCACAGCCACGGTCAATGACTACATTTTTAAGTACCACATTGCGATTGATGGTTACTTTAGGTAACACAACTGACCCTTCGATTGTACAAAAATCATTTACATGCACATCGGAAAACAACACGGAACTAGTGACACATGAACCACTGATTAAGCACCCTCCTGAAACCAATGAGTCCGTGGCTTTGCCTGTACGGCCTTCATCATTAAACACAAATTTTGCTGGGGGCAATTGCTCTTGGTAGGTCCAAATTGGCCAATCACTGTCATATAAATTGAGTTCTGGAATGACTTTGGTCAGTTCCATATTAGCTTCCCAGTATGCATCTATCGTACCAACGTCACGCCAATAATAATTGCCATCTTGCGCGCCAACACAACTATCGGTAAACCGATGCGCCTGGATGCGATATTTTTTGATAATGTAGGGAATAATGTCTCCGCCAAAATCATGCGATGATTTCTTGTCACCCGCGTCACGAATCAATTGCTCATATAAAAATTTCGCATTAAAAATATAGATACCCATGCTGGCAAAGGCTTGTGTGGCGTCGCCAGGCATATGTTTTGGGTTTTCTGGCTTTTCAGCAAACTCAATCACACGGTCGGTATCATCCACTGCTAATACGCCAAAACCTTTAGCATCTTCAAGAGGCACATTAATACAAGCAATGGTCATATCAGCATTACTGCGTGCGTGCGTGGCTAACATTTTGCCGTAATCCATCTTGTAGATATGATCACCTGCTAACACTAAAATGTACTCACCGCCATTCTCTCTCAATAAGTCTATATTCTGATATACGGCATCTGCCGTACCTTTATACCAATCTTCAGACAAACGTTGCTGGGCCGGAATAATATTGACGTACTCATTAAACTCGCCACGCAAAAAACCCCATCCACGTTGAATATGTTGAATCAGGCTTTGCGCTTTATATTGCGTAGCTACATTAATTCTACGAATACCAGAATTAATGCAATTTGAAAGAGGAAAATCAATAATTCGAAACTTCCCACCGAACTGAACTGCTGGCTTCGCTCGCCAGTCCGTTAGATTCTTCAAGCGACTACCACGCCCACCGGCTAAAATAATAGCCACTGTGTTTTTTGTTAGGTTACTAATAAATCGATCTGAGGGACGTTCCTGTCTACGATTGATTTTTCTGCGCTCTTCTTCTTGATTGGGTAACATCTTCATTCCTAACATTACTGGGTTGATTCTAGCGCTAGCTGATGAGTACTTCGATGAATTACCTCTCAAACGCTATTAACTGCATTATAATCATCAAGACTGCAGTTAAACTCACTTTATCACATTCATTGACAAAAATTTAAGAGAAAATTTTGGCAAAAAATAAATCATCGACTTCCACCATCAACAGCGATAGGCTTCACTTGCAGAGGATATTGGATGCAAAGCATCATGACCCTTTTAGCTTTCTTGGTGTGCATAGGATAAACGACCAATTTATCTTACGTGTGTTCAATCCGCATGCAGACAAAATATCTGTGAGTATAAACAATCAATGGGTTGCGTTGACACATAGCCATCTCAATGGATTCTTCGAATATTTAAGCGATGTTGCAATTGAAACCCCATGCTTACTCAACATTGAAATTGATCACACTCGTTTTGAGGTATACGACCCATACACATTTGAACCATCGATTACGCAAGATGATTTGTATCTTTACGGTGAAGGTAAGCTAAAACAAGCTTACAAAATGTTGGGAGCGCAAACGCGTAGCCAACAAGGTGTCATGGGCGTTAGGTTTGCGGTATGGGCACCGAACGCTGAACGTGTGAGTGTTGTCGGCAATTTTAATCAGTGGGATGGCCGTATTCATAGCATGCGCGCGCATGGTAGCAGTGGTGTATGGGAAATATTTGTGCCCCATTTGACTACGCATGATTTGTACAAATTTGAAATTCGCAATCGTCAAACTGGTCATATTCTTGTCAAAACCGACCCGTATGGTGTTGAGTTTGAGCAAAAACCTGGTACGGCTGCAAAAGTGAGTCAGAGCAATTATCAATGGGCTGATAGCGCATGGCTTAAGCACCGTGAAAGTAATCCCTGGTTAAACGCCCCCTTCAATTGTTACGAAGTACATTTGGGTAGCTGGCAACGTAATGCGCAAGGTCACTTTTTAACCTACAGAGAACTCGCGCAGTCATTGGTGCCTCACGTCGCTGAAATGGGTTATACCCATGTTGAATTATTGCCAATTACTGAACACCCACTCAATGAATCTTGGGGTTATCAAACCACTGGGTATTTTGGTGTGACCAATCGTTTTGGCTCTCCAGATGATTTGCGTTTTTTAATTGACGCGTTTCATCAAGCCAATATTGGTGTCATTTTAGATTGGGTGCCGGGACATTTCCCAAAAGATGATTGGGCGCTGGCGCGTTTTGACGGCACTGCTTTATACGAACATGAAGACCCAAGATTAGGCGAACACCAAGATTGGGGTACCTATATTTTTAATTACGGACGTAATGAGGTCCGTAACTTTTTGATGAGTAATGCCTATTATTGGATGAAAGAATTCCATATGGATGGTTTACGCGTCGATGCGGTGGCGTCGATGTTGTACCTAGATTATTCACGAAAAGCGGGTGAATGGTTACCCAATAAATATGGCGGTCGCGAAAATTTAGACGTGATTGACTTCTTAAAAGAGTTAAACGTAATGGTGGGTGAGGACTTCCCAGGTGTATTGACCATCGCAGAAGAGTCCACAGCGTGGCCGGGTGTATCGCGCCCGGTGTATGCTGGCGGGCTTGGGTTTAATATGAAGTGGAATATGGGCTGGATGAACGACACGCTTGCCTATATGGAAGAAGACTCTGTACATCGTAAATACCATCATGACAAACTGACCTTTGGTCAATTGTATGCTTACAGTGAAAATTTTGTATTACCCTTCTCGCACGATGAAGTAGTGCATGGCAAACATTCGCTATTAGACAAAATGCCTGGTGATGCTTGGCAAAAATTTGCCAACTTAAGGTTACTGATGACGTTGCAAGCCACTTCCCCAGGGAAAAAGCTCAACTTTATGGGCAACGAATTTGGTCAGGGTCGAGAATGGAATGTAAATACCAGTTTAGATTGGCACTTACTGGAAGAAGACTATGAAGGCAAGTCTTACCACCGTGGCATACAGCAACTTTGTAAAGATTTGAACTATCTTTACCGTGATCAGAAGTCACTGCATAGCTTGGATTTTGATTCCAAAGGTTTCGGTTGGATTGATTGTCATGATGCAGATCAATCTATTATCAGCTTTGTTAGACGCGGAACCGATGATAGTTTTGCTATAATAGTATTTAACTTTACGCCTGTACCACGTCAATCTTATCGTATTGGCGTACCTGCAGAAGGTAAGTACCACGAGCTATTTAACAGTGACGCAGCTTGTTATGGTGGCAGTAATTTAGGTAACAATACGGGTATCGAAACAGAATACGTTCCTTGGATGAACCAACCCTATTCCGTTGTACTGACAATTCCGCCTTTGGCTGGCATCATTTTAACCCGCACGTAGTTTTTCAGTAATCGTTATTGGTTTACACAATTTAATTGAACATAAGAATATAAATGGCGACACTTACACAACACCCTAGCTGGCAAGCGCTTTGCCAACATCAAAAAACGATCTTAACGCAACATATGCGTGATTTATTTAAAGCGGATGCATCCCGTTTTGAAACATTTAGTTTACGCAATGAAGACTTATTGCTTGATTATTCTAAGCATCGCATTACCACGGAGACACTCTCTCTGCTTTTTCAAATGGCTAGAGAAGCCGATATTGAGGGTTGGCGTGATCGCATGTTTTCGGGTGAAAAAATCAATATCACGGAAAACCGTGCAGTGTTGCATACCGCCTTAAGAAATCGAAGCAATTCGCCTGTTTACGTTGATGGTAAAGATGTGATGCCTGAGGTCAATGCTGTATTAGCACATATGCGCAGTTTTTCAGAAAAAGTGCGTAACGGAAGCTGGACAGGTTATACAGGCAAAGCCATTACTGATATTGTCAATATCGGCATTGGTGGCTCAGATTTAGGACCTGTCATGGTGTGTGATGCACTTAAGCCTTATGCAAGTCCCAATTTGAATGTGCATTTTGTTTCCAATATTGATGGTGCACATCTGATGCGCGCGCTAGAGAAATGCAACCCAGAGACCACGCTCTTTATTGTGGCCTCTAAAACGTTTACCACGCAAGAAACCATGACCAACGCCACCTCGGCTAGAACATGGTTTTTAGAAGCAGCAAAAGACAGCACGCATGTAGCCAAACACTTTGTTGCACTATCCACCAATGCAAAAGCAGTAGAAACATTCGGTATTGATACTGACAACATGTTTGCTTTTTGGGATTGGGTGGGTGGCCGTTATTCCTTATGGTCAGCCATTGGTTTATCGATCGCACTTTATGTCGGCATGGATCATTTTGAAGAGCTACTCGCAGGTGGTCATGCCATGGATAACCATTTTAAAACTGCCCCAATAGAACAAAACATGCCTGTCATCATGGCGATGATAGGCGTCTGGTATAACAATTTCTTTCATGTCGATACACATGCTATTTTGCCTTACGATCAAGGTTTGGCAAGGTTTGCAGCTTATTTACAGCAAGCAGATATGGAAAGTAATGGGAAATTTGTCTGTCGCGATGGCACCGATGTGAAGTACAAAACGGGCCCTGTGATTTGGGGGGAAGCAGGCACAAATGGTCAGCATGCGTTTTACCAACTCATCCATCAAGGCACGCAAACTGTTCCCGCTGATTTCTTAATGCCGATTCACAGCCATTACCAAGTGGGTAGTCACGGTGATCAACACCATAAAATATTGTTGGCCAACTTTTTGGCGCAAACACAAGCGTTGATGTTGGGCAAAACCAGAGAAGAAGCACGTGCTGAACTAGAAGCACAGGGTTTATCAGGCGACGCACTCGAAGAATTATTACCGCACAAGGTATTTAAAGGTAATCGCCCTACGACATCCATAATGTTTGATCAATTGACGCCATATACTTTGGGTAAATTAATTGCGTTGTATGAGCACAAGATTTTTGTACAAGGCATTATTTGGGACATCAATAGCTACGATCAATGGGGTGTTGAGTATGGCAAACAAATTGCTCAGCAAATTTTACCCTTATTGAAAAATGGCGATGAAATTAACGACTTTGATGGCTCAACCAACGGATTGATTAATTACGCTAAGCAACGCACCTAAACATTATTTGGATTGATTGAATAATAAAAAAGCTGGGGAAACCCAGCTTTTTTTATAATTTCATCTTGTTGCATGGTTTTATCGTAACTGAATGTTACTTGTGATGCCTATCTTTTCAGACATGCTTGCACCTAAACGTTTAGCAAAGCGGTCTACTACCGTTTCTTGATAAGTAAAATCGACAATCTCTTCTTCTTTAATCACTTCTCTGGCTACAAAATCTGCACTACCTAACGCATCTGCCAAACCAATTTTAATGCTTTGCTCACCACTCCAAAATAAACCGCTAAACGTTTCACTTGTTTCTTTTAAACGATTGCCCCGCCCTTCTCTTACCACCGTTTTAAACTGCTCATGAATTTCATTGAGCATAGTTTGCGCATATTCTTGATGTTTAGGATTCACGGGCGAGAATGGATCTAACATGGCTTTATTTTCCCCGGCAGTGAGTAAACGACGTTCAACGCCCACTTTTTTCATGGTTTCGGTAAAACCGTACCCATCCATCAACACCCCGATCGATCCAACAATACTGGCTTTGTCAACATAGATTTTGTCTGCCGCTGCAGCAATGTAGTAACCACCGGAGGCGCAAATATCTTCTACCACAGCGTACACCGGAATGGTCGGATGAAGTTTCTTCTGACGGCGAATTTCTTCATTGATGATGCCTGCTTGCACTGGACTGCCACCGGGGCTATTGATGCGTAAGATAATGCCCTTAGTCCCTTTATTTTCATAGGCATCATTCAAACTACCTGTCACCGAGTCTGCATTCACTTCGCCACCAGCTTCAATTACCCCTTTTACATCAATCAGCGCAGTATGCGCGCTAGAAGGTGCTTTGCCATCACCTAACCAACCAATAGCTAGTAATAGCAAAAAGAATAAATATAGAAAAGTCAGAGATTTAAAAAAAATTGACCAGCGGCGCGCTGACTTTTGCTCGGCTAAGCCAGAAAGGGCAATTTTTTCTAACGTGGTATGTGCCCAATTTTGCTCATTATTTGAGGTATTGGATGAATTACTCTCTGTGGTCATCTTAAGTATTGCTTTCTAAATAAATAATAACTTCATCATTGATTTCCTGAACTTGGATTGGTTTCAATGATTTTCCTTTGCATGGCCCCAATACACATCGTCCAGTAATTGGCTCGTAGTGTGCACCATGTGTCGCACACATAATATAGTCTTTCGTCAGATTAAAAAACTGACCATGTTGCCAATCCAACTCTATTGGCACATGCGCACATTGATTGAGATAAGCATAGGGTTTGTTATTAAATCGCACCACAAACCCAGTTGCTCTTTCACCATATTCAGGTACATTAAATCGTAAACCTTCTGACTTTTCAATCAAATCGCGACTTTTAAACCGTATGTCACGCATGGTCTTTTAGTAACCATTGACTAAGCTCACTAAAACTGTGAAACATATATTCAGGTTGATAGGTAGACAGATGTGTTTTGGATTGCGCGCCATAAGTCACGGCCACAGAATGTACGCCCGCATTTTTGGCCATTTGCATATCATAATGGGTATCCCCTATCATCAATGTGCGCTCTGGCATCACCACAAGCTCGTCCATCAATGCGTCTAGCATTTGCGGATGCGGTTTAGAAAAGCATTCATCCACAGTTTTAGTAGCGTGAAAATATTGTGACAAACCACAATGGGATAAGGCTAGATTGAGCCCCCTGCGTCCTTTTCCGGTCGCCACAGCTAATTTGAACCCTTGTTTATTCAATTCAATAATCGTCTCTGGTGCGCCACGAAATAACGGGATTTCACTTTCTCCCGCATAGTAATTAGTATTGTAATGCGCGGCTAAATCTCGTGCTTGAGATTCTGGCAGGTCACCATATAACGCATAAATGGATTCTTTTAAGCCTAACCCAATAATCCCCGTTGCTTTGGCAGGATCCAGTGTAGGTAAACCCACTTGCTCTGAGGCTTTGACGATTGCGTTAGTAATCATTCCTGTAGAATCGGCAAGCGTGCCATCCCAATCCCACACAATTAAATCATATTGCTTTTGCATCACGTATTATTTACTTTCTTGTAGCTGTATAAATTTATTCAGTTCTGGGGGTAACACAGCTTGTAGTTTGAGTTTGTCCCCAGTCATTGGATGTCGAATATTCGTTTCCGCGGAATGTAAAAACATGCGTTTTAAACCCTGCTTGGTAAGCTGTTTATTCAATGCAAAATCGCCATATTTATCATCTCCTAAAATAGGATATCCAAGATGCGCCAACTGCACTCTCAATTGGTGCGTACGTCCAGTAATCAGTTTAGCTTCAAGTAATGAAAATTCGCCTAAATTTTTTGATAGGTAAAAAATCGTTTCTGAGACCTGCGCCGCATTGTGTACATCTTTTTCTGGATCAGTGACTACATTTACTCTGCGTTCACCTTCATTTGTAACATACTTTTGTAAATCTAGCGTGACATGCTTTTTCTTTTCCGTCCACACACCATGCACCATCATCACGTAGCGTTTATCCATATGATTGTTTCGAATCGCTTCGTGTAACGCGACCAGTGCACTGCGTTTTTTAGCTAACATCAACACCCCTGATGTATCTCGATCCAAACGATGCACCAATTCCAGAAATTTTGCTTGAGGACGCTCCAAGCGAAGTTGCTCAATCACACCTCGACTCACCCCACTGCCACCATGCACAGCAAACCCTGCGGGTTTATTAATGACCAACATCGCATCATCTTCATAGACAATCGCATCGTCAAACTTACTTGTTACCGGTCCCGTTGCCACCACGGGCGACACACTGGACACCCGTATCGGCGGTATCCGCACGATATCTTCTAAACTCAACCGAAAATCTGCATCAATGCGCTTCTTATTTACCCGCACTTCACCGCTACGCAATATGCGATAAATATGGCTTTTGGGCACACCTTTCAATACTTTTTGTAGAAAATTATCAATGCGTTGTCCAGCAGAAGCTTCATCAATCACTAATTGCGCTGAGGCTGCTGCTGACACTGCACTAGGATGTGTTGTATTTGTTACATTTAATGTGTTCATACTTTGCTTTAATGGTACTTCTAGCCTATACTGACAGGGTTCTTAGAGAATGCAAGCTTACAAAGCGCGCTTAAGAATATGTTTTAAGAAACATGATGTTTTTTAGAAACAAATGTGACAACAAATACTTGGTTAATACCGCTCGCCAAAAAGTAGCGATTTGTAAAAATTACGCTATAGCCAACGCAGACAATTAAAAATCAAAGCGTGACTAAAGTTTGCTGAATATTGAATTTTAACGAATTTATGCCCCAATCGGGTATTAATTTTAGTGCAGTCGTAGATGAAACTAATTTAATTGCATCGATACAATCGTGAAATGCAATTATTTCGCTGGTCATAATCCAGCCTAGAATCACAATCACCACGTAAGGTTTATTCACCTTAGTGACGACCACATAACGTTAACAGTAGCGCCATTAAGTAAACCGCTACTTAATGCTTCAGCGCCTTTGATTACCCATCGATTTGTCTGCTCGGTTTTAGCTATGGAGCACACAATGAAAAGAATGTTATTTAACGCAACGCAATCAGAAGAATTGCGCGTTGCAATCGTCGATGGACAAAAACTCATCGACTTAGATATTGAGCATGCGGGCAAAGAACAACGCAAAAGCAATATCTACAAAGGCGTCATCACACGCATCGAACCCTCCCTTGAAGCTGCATTTGTCGACTACGGCACTGACCGTCATGGCTTCTTACCTTTCAAAGAAATTTCACGCAGTTACTTTCAAGGCAAACCTGATAGTGGCCGTGCACGCATTCAAGATGTCATCAAAGAAGGTCAAGAACTGATTGTTCAAGTGGATAAAGATGAGCGTGGCAATAAAGGCGCTGCTCTCACCACATATATTTCCCTTGCGGGTCGTTACCTTGTGTTAATGCCAAACAATCCACGTGGTGGTGGTGTATCACGTCGTGTTGAGGGTGAAGAGCGTAACGAATTACGTGACACCATGGCGCAATTAGAAGTGCCTGACGGCATGAGTATTATTGCCCGTACTGCTGGCATTGGTCGCAATGCAGAAGAATTACAATGGGATTTAAACTATCTGACGCAATTATGGACTGCAATTGAAGAAGCCTCACACATTCAACCCGGTGCCTTCTTAATCTATCAAGAAGGCAGTCTGGTCATTCGCGCCATTCGTGACTACTTTAGTGCGGATATTGGCGAAATCTTAATCGATACCGCTGATGTGCATGAACAAGCAGTGCAATTTATGAATCACGTGATGCCTGGTAACGTAGCGCGCGTCAAATTGTATCAGGATGAAATTCCACTCTTCTCGCGCTTTCAAATCGAACATCAAATTGAAACAGCGTTTTCACGTGAAGTGCGCCTACCTTCTGGTGGTGCCATTGTCATCGATCATACCGAAGCATTGGTGTCTATCGACGTCAACTCTGGGCGCTCAATTAAAGGCTCTGATATTGAACAAACTGCTTTTAATACCAACTTAGAAGCAGCCGAAGAAGTCGCACGACAAATGCGTTTGCGCGATTTAGGCGGCTTGGTAGTGATTGACTTCATTGATATGGAGAATCCACGTAACCAGCGTGAAGTGGAAAATGCGTTGCGTGATGCATTACATTATGACCGTGCGCGTGTACAAACTGGCAAAATCTCACGCTTTGGCTTACTCGAGTTATCTCGCCAACGTTTGCGTCCAAGTTTAGGCGAAACCAACCATGCAACATGCCCACGTTGTAATGGTACGGGGCATATCCGCGGTATAGAATCGACTGCATTGCACATCTTGCGTATCACGCAAGAAGAGGCCATGAAGGATAACAGTGCCGTGATTCAAGTGCAGTTGCCTGTGGAAGCCGCGACTTTCTTATTGAACGAGAAACGCGCAGATATCCATAAAATTGAGCAACGCATGGGGGTTGAAGTCATTTTGATTCCAAACGTGCACATGGAAACACCAAACTACAGCATCACCCGCATTAAACACGATGATGTGACTGAAGAAACGTCTCGCGCAAGCTACAAAATGGTGGAGATGCCTTCCGAGACAGATTACCTCAGTGCACTCAATCAAGAGCCTAAACCTGTTGCGGCTGAAGCTGTGGTAAAAGGCGTTACGCCTGCCACTTCAGCGCCTATCGTTGAAGCTAAGCCAGTGAAAATTGAAGCACCAGCGAAAGTATCCATATTTGGACGCATCAAAGCGATGCTAGGCCTAGGTGAAAGCGAAGTGAAAGCTGAGGCTGAAAAACCTGCAGCAACGCAAGGACAAGTGCGTGAACAACATCGCGATCGCAACCGTAACCAACGTGATCGTAACAAAAATCGTAATCGCGATCGCAATGCGACTGATAAAAACACTAGTGAACGCGCTCCAAACGAACGTGCACCTAATGATCGCAATCCAAACGAACGTAACCGCCCAGAACAAGCGCATCAGGCTCGTCCAGAGAAACAGCACAAACCACAACCTGAGAAAAGGGTTGAAATAGAAAAAGTGATCGAGAAACTGGAAGAACCGGCAATTACTGCAGCGGGTTCAACAGCGGTAGATGCAAACGGCGCACCACGTCAAGAGCGTGCTGGTCGTCGCAACCGCAGAGGCCGTCGTGATCGTCGTCCACGTGATGAAGCGGGTCAAGAAATAGCAGTAGCAAACGAAGTAGTGGATGGGAACGAGCAATCGGCAACCGCGATCACCAATGGTGAGACAACGGAAGCGAACGTGGTATCCACCCCAGTGCAAAACGTAGAAACGGTCATTCAGGCTGAAACACAGAAGCCCGCACCTAAAAAACAACGCCCAGCGAAATCGGACAATGTGGCGACCACACCTGAACAAGATGAAGGTAGCGCTGTAGTAGTGGCTACTGCTGAGTCTACGCAGCCTGAAGCTTCTGAAAAGCCTGCTAAGAAAAGAACGGCGCGTAAGCCGACAAAAGCTAAAAAGGCAGATGTTGAAAAAGCTGAAGCTACTAGCAGTGTCACAGTGAGCTTAGCAGATACCGGGTTACAACTAGTGGAAACCAAAGGTGAACTCAAGGCATCTTTGGCTACAGACTCAGCACCTAAAGCAAAAGCGCCCCGTAAGGCGGCCAACTGGAAGAAAAATAAGGAAGTCGCTACAGAAGATGCACCATTAGTGATGGTTGAAACACAAAAGTAATTAGCAACAAACCAATAAAAAGGGCTCATTTGAGCCCTTTTTATTTAGTGTTTAAAATATTGTACGGTTAAATATCCTAATGCTGTCATGATCAGCGAGCCGATAACGTGCAATAAAACGTGTGCAACTGCGTAACCATATTGCTCACGATGCATTAAATTAAAGGCCTCTGCAGAAAATGTAGAAAACGTAGTAAGACCACCAAGAAAACCTGTGGTGATAAACAATTTCATTTCAGGGCTCAGTGAAGGCTGATGCACTACGCCAGCCAAAGCCAAGCCCATCAGGTAACCACCTAGCAAATTGGCCAACAAAGTGCCCATGGGAATGATGCTTGCATTCAATAAAATGCCCAAGCCCCAACGTAACCAAGCCCCAATCGCAGCCCCAAAGCCCACCGCAACAAACGCATTTATCATTTTTCACCTTTTAGTTGGTTCAACAAAGTATTTTTAGAAATATAATATCAGTTGATACACTTATCTTTGAAAGAATATTTTGCGCGTTTTATTTGTTAGTTCTGAAGTATTCCCTCTGATTAAAACGGGCGGTCTTGCTGATGTGAGTGGTGCACTCCCCGCAGCTTTGCAGGGTTCTGGTATTGATGTGAAATGCCTTATTCCTGGTTACAGTTCCGTATTAGAAAAAGTTGAAAATAAAACTTATTTAGGCACCTTAGAAGTCTTCAACAATATCAGCTGC
>NCGC01000164.1 GCA_002281475.1 Methylophilales bacterium 28-44-11 | reverse complement strand
TAGTCTGGTTGGGGTTTTCATAAGATTGGATAATACGGGTTTAAGGGCTAGACCGTAAACTTTAATTTAAAACAAGCTAAAGCTGTTTGTTAAAAGTGTGTGTTAAATTTTTTGATTTTCTTATACGCCAATCAATGTTAAATAGACATGAGCAAATATAAAGGCCGCATCAGCGGCTTTTATATTTGTTTGAACATTTTCATCAAGCCGCCAATATCATTAGTAAGGCTTGATAAAAAATCTAGTGACGGTTCACGTCATGTTGGGTTTTTTCCCAATTCGATATTTGCTTCATAGCTTCATATTGACTACATCCATAAGCTTCTTGGATCTTGCCTGCCAGCTCATCGCGCTTGCCTTCAATGATATCTAATTGGTCGTCAGTTAATTTACCCCATTGTTGTTTGACTTTACCTTTAAGTTGTTTCCAATTGCCTTCAATTTGGTTTCTATTCATGATAGCTCCTCTAAACTTTGATTAAAGATTGTGACATCGAGGTGATATTTAACGCTTATTGAGCACAGTTAAACATGCGGCGAATTCCTAATTTATTGTAAGAAAACGCCTATACCTATTTATTCAACCTTTTGAGTAAATGCATGTGACCGCTTAGTGTTTGTTGTTGAATCAATCTTAATTTTCAAACTCAAATACATGATGTAATTAATTAAGGACTGCCGTGCGATTAAGTTTAATATGTGGTGTGATGATGTTTTGGTGCGCGAATATTGCCATGGCAACAGAAGAACCTAAATACAAAGTTATAGAAACCTCTGGTGACTATGAATTGCGTGCGTATGCAACGATGGTGGTGGCAGAAACCTTGGTGGATGGTAGTTTGGACGATGCCTCAAGTGCAGGGTTTAAACGCATTGCGGATTATATATTTGGAAACAATACATCACGTGCAGGCGGTAGTGAAAAGATTAGCATGACGGCCCCAGTCGCAATGGCACCCAAAGCCAAATCAGAAAAAATCAACATGACTGCGCCTGTGACCATGCAACAACAGAAGGGGCAATGGCGCATGTACTTTGTCATGCCGAGTCAATATAGTCTAAACACCTTACCTACTCCCAATAACCCTGCCGTTACGCTACGAGAGGTACCTGCTAGTCGTGTGGCTGTTGTCCGTTTTTCTGGGCTGGCAGGGGAAGAGAAAACGGCTAAAAAAACTACAGAATTGCTAGCTTGGTTAAAAACTAAGAAAATTACCCCGCTTGGCGAACCTGAACTTGCACGTTATAACCCACCTTGGACTTTGCCATTCTTTCGACGAAATGAAGTGCTAGTAAGTTACTAAGTAAAATTAATTAGGTAAATCAATTGCACTTGATACGGTTTGGTTGGTTTAAATGGATTTAGCCACAGCACCCAGGTTTGCAGCTGGGTTTGGTCCGCTTAGTTTGCCATGCTGCTAAAAAAGCTTGTTTCGTCATGGGGGCAAGGTTGAGATCTTGTTGCAAGGCGCTATCAGCAACATGTTGTTGGTAATGATAAAAATGGGCGAGATATTTAGCGTAAGCGCGTTCAGCACCAATGAGTAACATATAGCGTTGCCACAGCCATTTTTTTAGTTTAAACATAGTATTCCGCTTTAAAAATGTTTGATCAAGTATTTACATGATTTAAAAATTCACATTACTCAATCATGACTTTATTCAATCATGTTGCATCAATAAGTTGCAAACTTTAGGTTATGGAATGCCAATAATCTTTAGGTATTCTTCAAGCGTAAGCGTGAGTTGCTCTAATGATCCACTGACTTCATCTAGGTGCTGATTATTGTTTAAATGCAATTTTTCAAGCAGCGCTTTATGCTTTTCTAATGCGTCTAGATGCGCTTCCAGTTTGGTATCTTTTAAATCTTGGCTCATGGCGTTTCTCCTTGTTATAATATTTTTTGCATTGCTTGCAAGCGTCTTTGAACGTTTGACACACATCAACGGTGAAGGTTGATGTGTGATTAATCATTATTGCTAATACCCATAAGCCTACTGCTTTAAAGAAGCAATATCCACCACAAAACGATACTTCACATCACTTTTCAACATACGCTCATAAGCTTCGTTAATATATGGCGCATCGATCATCTCCACATCACTCACGATATTGTGTTTTCCACAGAAATCTAGCATTTCTTGTGTTTCTGCAATACCACCAATCATCGATCCTGCAACATGACGTCGTTTGGTAATCAGGTTGGCACCATGCATTTGCAATGGGTCTAACGGGCCGACCAATACCAATGTTTTATCGCGTTTGAGCAAGGCAATATAGGGGTTTAAATCATGCGCGACTGGCACGGTATCAATGATTAAGTCAAAGCTGCCTGCATGTTTGGCCATGTCATCCGCATTTTTTGAAATAAGTACTTCGCCAGCGCCTAGACGTTCTGCATCTTCTGCTTTGCTGGCTGAGGTGGTGATCATGACTACTTTGGCACCCATGGCTGCTGCTAACTTAACCCCCATATGACCAAGTCCACCCAAGCCAATAATGCCGACTTTTTGGCCAGGTTGTACGTTCCAATGTTTTAATGGAGAGTACAAAGTAATGCCCGCACAAAGTAATGGGGCAACGGCTTTGGTATCCAAGTTTTCTGGCACATTCACCACATAGTTTTCGTCTACGGTGATGCGCTCAGCATATCCACCAAACGTCAATCCGCCATGCTT
>NCGC01000163.1 GCA_002281475.1 Methylophilales bacterium 28-44-11 | reverse complement strand
TAGACCAGCTGAAGGTGCCGTTTCAAAAGCGCCATCACAATATATTCTGACCAGTGCAGATACTTTCTTTAACAACCCACTTAAAACAGAAGGGTTAGTGGTGAGTACGCCATCTGACGTGGCTAAGCTTAGTTTAAGCGCGAATCAGCTTGCATTAAATGCGAGCGTGATTGCAAACACAGTTGCGAACGGTACTGGCCTTGAGGTAGATATTAGTTCTAACAACATTAGAGTGGTAAATAGTCAAGATAATAGCAACGACGGTAGTTTACAACTAACGGTAGCAAGCTTAAATGCCCTTAATGCAGAGAGTGTGTTGTTAGGCGGAACACGAAGTTTGGTCGATGGCGTAAGCAACGTGACTACCGTGGCTGAAAATGTAACGATTGAAAACGATAGTTCTCAAATATTGCGTACCACTGAGTTTATCGCTACTGCAAACCAGCAAGTGGTGGTGCAAGAAAATGCGAGCATTGACACAGGTGTAGCCTCTATTAAACCAGGTGACAAGGTATTGAAAACTAGTGGTGAGGGTGCTTTATTAGCTTTATCATCTAAAAACAATATTACCTATAGCCGTGCTGGTGGTTCATCCACTGCAACTCAGGGCGAGTTAATTGTAGAAAGCGGTTCTACCCTACAAGCGGGTAATTCTGCTGTGCTGGATGCTACTAAAAATGTGAATTTAGATGGTGCTGTGACATTAAGTGATGGCAGTACAGTCACATTAGGTGCAAATCGTATATTGATAGGTGATGTACCACAAAATATTGCAGGCTTGAATGTCAATGCTGCGTCTTTGGCAGCGCTTGGCCAACTTAAATCACTTGCTCTGAATAGTTACAGCAACATTGATACGTTTGGTGCAGTGAATTTTGGAAACAGTGGTCTAGATTTAACCTTGAATGGTGCTGGCATTGTTGGGCATTTGAGCGCAAGTGAAATAGGTACGCCAAGTGATAATAACGCTAGCGTGATTACAGCCAATACACTTACGCTCAAAAACAATCAAGATGCAGTGCTTATTAACGTGGCAGATAACTCAGGTAGAGCGTTAAATATCAATGCTAATACAGTGCGTTTTGAAGGTGAAGCTGCACCTGTCACAACGAATGGTGTGTTGTTAGCAACTGATCAAACCACAGTGCAAGGCTATACTCAACTCAATATCAATGCGGATGAAGTGCGCACAGCTAATATAGGGCAAACGAATCTTAATGTTGCGCAAGCCAATATTAACGCTGGGCGCATTACCAGTGAAACAGGTGGTAAATTTACCATTAAAGCAAGTGATGCACTCAACACCACGCAAAATACAACGGCAGCACTCACGCCTAACACGCAATTTGGCGGGCAATTATTCATAGAAGCCAACAATATGAATGTGGCGAGCAAAATAGAGGCGCGCTCAGGCCAAGTGCATCTAAAATCGAATACTGATTTAGTATTGGCAGATGGTGCAAATATTTCTGCAAATTCGCATTCATTAGACTTTTATACTACAACTCAACGGGTACTGGTTTGGGTGGCAATCTGGAGGTGGATGTAGGTGCGCTAAGCGATTTAACAGCGACTAACCAAAATGCAGTTGGCTTTAGTGAATCAAGACATTACCGTGTACGCACTGGTGATGTGTCAGTAAATGGCGTTGGCGAACAAGCGCTTACCGCGCGTGATATTAGTGTGGCTGCTGATGCTGGTAGCATTACTTTAAGTGGCGATATTATTGCCACTGCTCCAAAAAATAGTCGTGTTGGATTGTATGCAAATCAAAACCTTACTTTAGAAAGTACAGCTAATATCCAAGCCAATAGCACTAAAGCAGGCGAAGAGGGTGGCAAAGTTGAGTTATTTACCCAAGAGGGTGTGTTAGCTCTGCAAAATGGCTCTACCATCAACGTTGTTGGAGGAGCCGGAGGCGCTGGTGGTGATGTACATCTACGTGCACCAAGAACAGGTGCTGGTGCTGGTGATGGTGTAGCTGTGAGTGCATTAGCCACAGCCATAAATGGCGCGAAATCGACTGTTTTAGAAGCGTTTAAGATCTTTTCTGGCGTCACCACAGTCACAACAGGAGCTGGCTCGGGAGCAACGCTTGGTTTTACGACAGTTGCGAATGATGTTGGTAGCTTTATGGCTAACAAAGACAACATTGTGGCTAGTTTAGGAAAATCAGGCGATAGTACATTCCATTTACGTGCAGGTACAGAGATACAATCCAACAGTAATTTAACGGTTGGTAGTGACTGGAACTTGTACAGTGCGTCGCGTGTTGGTGATGAACCAGGCATACTCACTTTACGTGCTACTGATAACTTAAACTTGAATGGTAGTTTAAGTGATGGTTTCACTACTGCTTTAACCACAGGCCAAATTGGTACTGGCGATTCTTGGTCATATCGTTTAGTTGCAGGTGCCGACTTTACTTCAGTTAGCCCATTAGGCACGATTGCCTCTGCCAAAGCAATTGATGGCAGTGCTGTTACAGGTAACTTAGTGATTGCAAATAACAAGATGGTACGTACCGGCACAGGTGATATTGAAATTGCAACTGGTGGTGACGTGAGGATGGGGAACGCTTCATCCACAATCTATACCGTAGGCACGCAAGCACCAGTGCTAGACAATTTTGATGCTCCTATTGCTGGCAATCCGTTATATTTAACCCAAGGGGGTGATATTCGTATATTAGCGGCAGGTAATATTGTAGGTGCAGAGCCGCTGAATGGTCGTCAACTCATCAATCAATGGTTATTTAGACAGGGTGGCGGTAATAACAATTTAGACACGACATGGTGGGTGCGTCCAGACCTATTTAGACAAAGTTTAGCCACAATGGGTGGCGGTGATATTGAATTACGTGCGGGTGGTGATATTTCTAACTTCTCAGCTTCTGCAGCCACCACTGGTAGGTTTGATACATTTGATAAAACGGAAACCACATTTGATGCTGAAGGTAACTCGGTAAGCACGATTGTCCGTGCCACAGGTGCTCAACGAATTGATGGCGGTGGTGACGTTAACGTTGTCGCAGGTAACAACATCAACAGTGGTGTTTATTTTGTAGCAAAAGGTGATGGCAAAATCAATGCTGGGGGTGCGATTAAACCGCAAGAGGGGACATTTGGTACCGTGCTTGCCTTACAAGATGGCAACTGGGATGTGAATGCTGCAGATAATATTACCATTGATGCCGTGATTAACCCCACATGGGTCAGTCAATCCACAACCAATGCAACCTTCCTTGATTCGACAGGTAGAAATAGTTACTTCAATACATTCTCACCTACAGCCAGTGTCACTATGGCAAGTGCAAAGGGTGATGTTGCACTAGGTTTACAAAGCGCTGTGCTAACGAGTACAACGGGGCTGGATAATAGTATTTCCAATAGTATCTTATATGCGCCCGGCAATATAACTATAGCTGCTTATGATGGTGATGCTAATGTAGGCGATATCACTTTAATGCCTGCTAGAACTGGCAACCTCAATGTATTTGCTGCAAATGACGTAGGATTAGGTAATGTGGCAATGTCAGATGCAGATCCTTTGTTGTTACCAAATGTGAATGCACCCGTTTCAAGATTTGGCGGCTTTACCAATGTAGTATTCAATCAATTGCTCACACATAGCCAAGATTTATTGCATGGTAATGATATGCAGCCTGCACTTATTGTGGCAAAAGACGGGGATGTATTTGCTAACTCAACGAATGCTATTGTGAGTATTCCCAAAGCGACAAAATTCGTTGCAGGACGAGATATCACTGGTCTAAATATCGCATTGCAAAATAATCGTGCAACAGATATAAGCTTGATTAAAGCGGGTAGAGACGTAAATACGCAAAACATCACGGTGGCTGGTCCTGGTGAGTTATTGGTGCAAGCAGGCCGTAATTTAGATTTGATTTACCCCAATGTAACTACAATTACCACGACGGGTAACTCTGGCAGCACCAACCCAATTTTTGGGAATACCTTTGCGTCACGAGCCAATACGGCACTAACTTCTGAAGGCGCTTCCATTACCTTGCAAGCTGGTCTCGGACAAGGGGCGGCGGTGCAGGCGTTTATCAACCAATATGTGTTGCCATCGGGTGCTGGTCCAGCAACGCTAGCTGATGATGCTGAACGCTTAGCTGCGTACCGTAAAACTACCGCACAATCAGTGACTGATTTTATGCGTAAGCGTACTGGT
>NCGC01000033.1 GCA_002281475.1 Methylophilales bacterium 28-44-11 | reverse complement strand
TGGTGGAGCAGGCGGGAATCGAACCCGCGTCCGCAAGCACTCCACAGACAGTTCTACATACTTAGCCTTGTTGTTTAATTTAACTTGAGCCACACCAACAGACAAGCAGTACTCAAGCGAGTTACCTTAAGGTTAATCTTACGCTAAGTAACCCAACGTAAAACGTATCCCGTGTATATGACGCTGCGATGGTTTTAAGGCCACCCACCCCACGGGAGAGATGGTGCAGCGTCCAGCCGGTATTAAGCGGCTAGAGCGTAAGTTTCGTCGTTTGCGACTATACTTGTTCAGATGGATTTACGAGGAAACCTGAACCCTCGGTATGCCCTGCACTGCTTTGCAACCCACGTCGAAACCTGGTCAGCCCCAAAGAAAATTACATTATACGCTATAACGCTTTAGCAATCACTTAAGTTGACCATACTGAGCAAAACGCATGGCATGTTACAATTTCGGCTTTAATCTGTTTGTGCGTTGATTACCCGTGAAAAAGCTGGTTATTTTTGGTGTTGGCCTAATTGGTGGCTCTGTTGCGCTTGCTTTAAAAAAAGCAGGTGTTGATACTCGTATTGTGGGCGTTTGCCGCACACGTTACAGCTTGGATGAAGCTTTATCACTAGGCATTATTGATGAAGCTGAATCTGATCTTCAAATGGCCGTGAGTGATGCAGACATGATTATGCTGGCAGCACCTGTTGCTCAAACCACAAAAATATTAACAAGCATTCAGCCGTTTTTATCTCAACATACGGTGATAACAGATGCAGGCAGCACAAAGACTGATGTGATAGCCAGTGCAAAAGCGGTGTTAGGTGATCAATTCAATCAATTTGTTGGTGGTCACCCAATTGCTGGCGCAGAAAAAAGCGGCGCCGCTGCCGCGCTTGCTGACTTATTTGTGGGTAAAAATGTGGTGATTACCCCTACTGCCGATACAAATGCAAATGCTATTACAGCCGTGAATGATTTATGGCGAAACTGCGGTGCAAATGTATCCACCATGTCTGCTGAGCAACATGATGCAATTTTTGCTGCTGTGAGCCACTTGCCGCATTTACTCGCTTTTGCTTTGGTAGATGATATTGCCTCACGCCCCAATGCCGCACAGTTATTCAGCTTTGCGGCCAGTGGTTTTAGAGACTTCACTCGTATTGCGGGTAGCCATCCAGAAATGTGGCGTGACATCAGCATTGCCAATAAACAGGCTTTGTTAAATGAAATTACAGCTTATGAATCAGAGCTTGCTATGATAAAACAGCTATTAATCAACAATGATAGCGTTGGATTAGAAGCTTTGTTTGAACGCGCAAGCCATGCCCGCAATCAATGGGCCAAGAGCAAGCAATAGCCTCTATACCAAATTAAACTCAGAAAATACAACATGGAACAACTGCATTTACCTGCTTATAGACGTGCAAATGGTAACGTTAAATTGCCTGGCTCTAAAAGCATTTCTAACCGCACTTTGTTATTGGCGGCCTTATCTAGTGGCACCACAATTATTCGTGATTTACTAATCTCAGACGACACGAACCGTATGTTGGAAGCGCTTACAACACTAGGTGTGCAATTAGAACAATGTGATGAGCGTGATTGGAAAGTGACTGGTTGTGCTGGGCAGTTTCCCAATAAACAAGCAGATTTATTTTTAGGCAATGCTGGCACAGCATTTCGACCACTGACGGCTGCGTTAGCTTTATCTAATGGCGAATACCACTTACACGGGGTGCCTCGTATGCACGAGCGCCCGATAGGTGATTTGGTTGATGCATTGCGTCAAGCTGGCGCCAACATAGAATACGAAGCAAATAGTGGCTTTCCACCATTGAATATTTCACCAGCTCTATTGGATGTAACCAAGCCTATTCAAATCCGTGGCGATGTGTCTAGCCAGTTTTTAACGGCATTGTTGATGGCGCTACCTCTCACCCAACAGCAAGCGACCATTGAAGTAATTGGCGAACTGATTTCCAAGCCATATATTGAAATCACACTGAATCTGATGGCTAAATTTGGCGTTATGGTTCAGCGCGATGGTTGGGAAAGCTTTACTATCTCGGCCAACAGTCAATACACCAGCCCATCAGAAATATTTGTAGAGGGTGATGCTTCCAGTGCCTCTTACTTCATTGCGGCAGGCGCAATAGCCGGTGATGTTACTGTCACAGGTTTAGGCCAAGACAGTATTCAAGGTGATGTGCGCTTTGCAGAAGCGGTTGAAATGATGGGAGGCAAGATTGCTTATTACAACAATCATATTGAAACGGAACAAGCCAATAAAATCAAAGCATTAGATTTAGATTGCAATCATATCCCGGATGCGGCAATGACTTTGGCCATATTGGCATTATTCGCCGAAGGTACTACCACCTTAAGAAATATTGCGAGTTGGCGCGTGAAAGAAACCGACCGGATTAGCGCAATGGCCACCGAATTACGCAAAGTAGGGGCGATTGTGGAAGAAGGTGCGGATTACATTCAAATCACCCCCCCCGCACAACTCACCCCTCATGCGGTGATTGATACATACGACGACCACCGCATGGCGATGTGCTTTTCACTAGTGAGCTTGGGCGGCGTACCGATTACGATTAATGACCCAAATTGTGTGGCTAAAACCTTTCCAAATTACTTTGATGAATTCAAAAAACTGGTTTCTTAATTTCGGTTAATGCAAGTGTAACCAACCAAGACTCGCTTTTGCATGCTTCTCTGGGTTTGCTTGTTCAAATTTTTTCCATGCTTTTTCGTGGAAGTAAAATACAACGGTATTACATGCAGGCTCAATCACAGCTAATAAGCCGCCGACCATAGCGCTACCTGTTAACAAATAACCCACTGTGAATGCTACGGTGAAGTGTAAAATTGCAAACGTTGCTGTTTTGGTCATGATGTTTTTTCCTGCAATAAGTTTTGATAAGCCATTATTGGACACCAAAGCAATTTAATCCAATTGATTATTTCTAACTAAGTGATAAGTTTTATTAATGAGTAAATTATCTACATCAATCCCTGTCATTGCCATTGACGGCCCCTCTGCCTCGGGCAAAGGCAGTGTGGCAGAGTTAGTTGCTGAAGCACTAGGGTTTCACTATTTAGACTCAGGCGCGATTTACCGCATCGTCGCCTATGCAAGCCAACAACAAAATATTGCTTGGGATCATGCCGCAGCAATTGCCTCGCTTACCTCTCATCTAAGCATTCAGTTTGCCCAAGGGGAAATTTTATTAAATGGTACCAATATCACTTCAGCGGTAAGAAGCGAAGAAATGGGGCGTGGTGCATCTGAAGTCGCAGTGCATCCTGCGGTACGTTACGCCCTACTCGATCTGCAAAAGCAGTTTAGACAATCGCCTGGTTTAGTCGCAGATGGCCGAGACATGGCTTCAGTCGTGTTTCCTGATGCTGCACTTAAAATCTTTCTTACAGCAAATGTAGAGGTACGTGCACAACGTCGTTTTCTACAACTACGAAATAGAGGCTTAGATGCCCATCTTGAGACGATTTTAAACGACCTACAACAACGTGATTTTCGAGATAGCCAACGCAGTGCAGCACCCTTAAAACAAATGCTAGATGCACTATTATTAGATACCACCGAAAGAACCATTCAAGAAGCAGTAGATTTCATCTTAAATGCTTATAAAAAAATTTAAACACCCGCAAAAAAAACCACAAAAAATCATTTAAGTCATTGAACATAAGATATTTTTTGTGTAATATCGCAGGTTCGAATTACGACTACATTTAGCCGTAATATTTTGATTAACTTCCCCACTGCTAGGTGGGATTACTTGATAGTCAATTTTGCTTATTGAGTAACTTATTTGGATACACACTTTTAATGGCTTCTACTTCTAACTCAACCCCATCTACCATGGAATCTTTTGCAGCCCTCTTTGAGGAAAGCTTAGCGCGTCAAGAAATGCGCTCAGGCGAAGTGATTACTGCTGAAGTTATTTCTGTAGATAACGATTTCGTAATTGTTAATGCTGGTCTTAAATCTGAAAGCGTAATTAACGCTGATGAGTTCAAAAATGCGCAAGGTGAACTTGAAGTCGCTGTTGGTGACTTTGTGAAAGTTGCGATTGAAAAACTCGAGGACGGCTTTGGCTCTACACAACTTTCTCGCGAAAAAGCGAAGAAAATGCAAGCATGGCTTGATTTAGAAGATGCAATGAACGAAGGCCGCGTTGTTAAAGGCTTTGTCAGCAGCCGTGTTAAAGGTGGCTTGCGCGTTTCTGTAAACGGCATCATGGCATTCTTACCTGGCTCATTAGTCGATGTACGTCCAGTAAAAGACACCACACCTTATGAAAATAAAGAGTGGGATTTTAAAGTGATCAAGTTAGACCGTAAACGCAACAATATCGTGGTGTCACGTCGCGCTGTGATGGAAGACAGCATGGGTGCTGACCGTGAAGCGTTAATGGGCACATTGACTGAAGGTGCAGTGATTAAAGGTATTGTTAAAAACATTACAGACTACGGCGCGTTCGTTGATTTGGGCGGCATTGATGGTTTGCTACACATCACTGACTTAGCATGGCGTCGTGTAAAACACCCATCAGAAGTATTGACTGTAGGTGAAGAAGTTGAAGCGAAAATCTTGAAATTCGATCAAGAGAAAAACCGCGTTTCATTAGGTATTAAACAATTGGGCGACGATCCATGGGTGGCTTTAACACGTCGTTACCCAGTCAGCACACGTTTGTTCGGTAAAGTATCTAACTTAACTGACTACGGCGCATTCGTTGAAATCGAGCCAGGTATTGAAGGTTTGGTACACGTTTCAGAAATGGATTGGACCAACAAAAATATTCACCCAGGCAAAATTGCACAGTTAGGTGACGAAGTAGAAGTGATGATTCTTGAGATTGACGAAGAACGTCGTCGTTTGTCATTGGGTATGAAGCAATGCAAAGCCAATCCATGGGATGATTTCTCTGCAACTCACGCTAAAGGCGACAAAGTGTCAGGTCAAATCAAATCTATTACTGACTTCGGCGTATTTATTGGTTTGCCAGGTGGTATTGATGGTTTGGTGCACTTGTCTGATTTATCATGGACACAAACTGGCGAAGAAGCCATCCGCAACTTCAAAAAAGGCGATGAGTTACAAGCCGTTATCCTTGCAATCGATGTAGAAAAAGAGCGCATTTCTTTAGGCGTTAAACAATTAACTGAAGACCCAAATGGTAGCAGCAATCCTGTGACCGACGATAAAGCAGCTAAACCAAAAGCAAAAGCTGCTAAAACAAAAGCGGATGACATCGTACCTGATGACTCTGGAGCAGCTGGTACTACTAACCTTGGTGCTTTATTAAAAGCCAAATTAGATAGTAAAAAATAATCGTCATCTACCTATTTAGGGCTAAAAGCAATGACAAAATCTGAATTAATCAACCTGCTTGCTGAGCGCTTTCCTCAGCTTGTAGTGAAGGATGCTGAGCTATCAGTAAAGGCAATTCTTGATGCCATGACAGATAATTTATCCACTGGTGAAAGAATTGAAATACGTGGGTTTGGTAGTTTTAGTTTAAATTACCGACCACCGCGTTTGGGTCGCAACCCAAAGACCGGCAGTAAAGTGCAAGTACCTGCAAAGCATGTACCGCACTTTAAAGCGGGTAAAGAGTTGCGCGATCGCGTGGACTCAGCAACCTAATATGCGTTAATGTTTAATTCATGCATTTACAAAAACGGCACATTAGTGCCGTTTTTTTTAATAGTATTAGCCTATCAGAATACCATTAGGTAAAATACATCCGTTATATTATTTTGGCTGCATATGTCCGTTGAATTTGAATACTGGTGGCTATTGGCACTCCCCCTCTTCTTTACTTTGGGTTGGATAGCAGCGCGTGTGGATATCAAACAGTTGATTTCAGAATCCACCACTTTACCTGCCGCTTATTTTAAGGGGCTTAACTTCCTGATTAGTGATCAGCATCATAAAGCTGTGGAAGCATTCACTGAAGCCATCAATATCAATAACGACTCTCTAGAACTGCATTTTGCGTTGGGTAGTTTATTTCGTCGCACCGGAGAAACTGATCGCGCCATTCACTTGCATTTGAACCTGCTAGAAAAAAAAGAACTTACTGAACCACAAAAAAATGCTGTCAAAGCAGAACTCGCGCAGGATTACTTAAAAGCTGGCTTATTTGATCGTGCTGAGGAATTATTTAAGGGCCTTGATGATACTCGTTATCGCCAACCTGCCCTGCGCTCTTTATTAGAAATTTATGTTCGTGAACGTGAATGGTCACAAGCCATTGCAATGGCAACCGAGCTTGAGCGATTATCAGGCGTGCCATTTCGGAAAGAAATTGCACAGTATTATTGTGAACTCGCGATGAATGCAATCATTGCTGAAGAAAATGCTACTGCAAAAGAATTATTATCCGAGGCGCTTGAGGCCAATAAAACTTGTGTGCGTGCAAATGTGTTATTGGGCGATATCGAGGCTAAGAGTGGCTCGCATAATGCTGCCATCTCCTACTGGAAGCGTATCGAATTTCAGCAACCAGAGTTTTTGGGATTGGTAGCCAATAAAATGTTAAAAAGTTATGCCGCCGCAGGAAATACTGGTTTAAAAGACGGCCTTGCACAACTGGAATATTATTTAGAAACTTATCAGCTGCCCTCACTCGTGACTGTGTTGTATGAAGCGACCCTAGCGCAAGAAGGCGCAGAAGCAGCAGCAAAACTTGCGAGAAATGAATTGATTCGCAAGCCTAATTTAAAAGTATTAGACCAATTACTCCAAGCGCGTGCGATGGTGAACGACAACCAACAAGACATTCAACTCATGCAGCAAACAGTGCGTAATGCCATTGGTGATCGTGCGGCGTACCATTGCAACCAATGTGGATTTCGCGCCAAACAATACCATTGGCAATGTCCCGCATGTAATGCATGGGAATCGCTACCGTCTGAACCATCAGAAGCCACCGTGCGCGATATTAAATTGATCAATAGAAAATAATCTTCATGCAAACAACCGTAAATAATGCGAAGCACGCAATCAATGACAGCAAAATAGTTGTCGCCTTGGACTTTCAAGAAGCAACGCAAGCATTAGCATTGGTAAATCAATTAGATCCAACACTTTGCAAACTCAAAGTAGGGAAAGAATTATTCACATCAGCAGGACCCAGTTTTGTTGAGAAATTAGTCGACAAGCAATTCGATGTTTTTTTAGATTTAAAATTTCATGATATTCCTAATACAGTGTCCAAAGCATGTGAAGCTGCCACCAAATTAGGTGTATGGATGTTGAACGTGCATGCCAGTGGTGGCAGTGCGATGATGCAAGCAGCGTTAGAAGGTGTGAATAAAGGCAGCGTCAATGTTCGCCCACCCTATTTAATTGCGGTCACCGTACTCACCAGCATGAATCAGTCAGCACTAAATGAAATAGGCATTGAAAGCAGCGTGGATCAACATGTATTGCGGTTGGCTAAACTTACAGCACAATCTGGTCTTCATGGCGTGGTGTGTTCCGCACAAGAGGCTGCCTTATTGCGACAACATATTAACAATGACTTTCTATTGGTGACACCTGGTATTCGGCCTGCCTTTGCCAGTCTAGATGACCAAAGTCGTATATTAACGCCTGGCCAAGCGCTGGCCGCCGGTGCAAATTACTTGGTGATTGGTCGTCCAATTACACAAGCATCTGATCCATTAGTAGCGTTGTCCCGCATTCTTCAAGAAATTCAATCCCTACATTAAGTATTTTGAGCGTATAGGCACGCGCATCCGAAAGCAGTACAATCGAGATTGTACAGGGGTACAAAATAATAATTTTAATTGGAGAATACTATGAAAAAACTAATCGCCTCATTGATTTTATCGCTCATGTGGAGCCTAACAGCACTTTCAGCGGTCAACCTCAATACAGCCACGCAGGCAGAGTTAGAAAGCCTTGAGGGTATTGGTCCGGTAAAAGCTCAGGCCATTATTGATTACCGCAAGAAAAATGGTGGCTTTAAGTCTATTGATGAACTTGAAAAAGTCGATGGTGTCGGAGCCATTACTTTACAAAATGTACGTAAAAATGTTGCTGTCAGTGGCAAAACCAGTTTGCCTGCATCGGCTTCTTCTAAGGCGACCGAAAATAATACTAAGAAGTCAGAAAAATCTAACAAAACAACCGCAAAATCAGTAGGCACTGAAAAAGCCTCTACAAGTGGCAAAACAGCAAATGCAAAAGAATTAAAAGAAGAAAAAGCGAAAAAAGATACTAAGTCATCAAAAGCGAATGAAAGTAGCAAAGCAGTGGGTACTGATAAAGCTGCCGCAAGCGGAAAAACAGCAGATGCTAAAGTGTTGAAAGAAACTAAAGCTAAAGAAACAAAGTCCAGCAAATCCGATAGTCAAACGAAAGATAAAAAGAAATCTGCTGACTCGAAAACAGAGACTAAAGCAAAGAAATCAAACAAATCAGAAAAAGAAACAACCTCGAAAAAAGAATAAATAATTCAATAAATAAAAAGCCGCATATGCGGCTTTTTATTTACTTAAATTCAATTAATCATCATGTGCACGATGATTATGTTTGTAGTGACCTTTACCATGTTTATGTTTTTTGCCATGTTTATGGTTTCGTGAACCACTGTTAGATGAGGGCTCATCAATCACCTTACCCACCACAGCGCCACCAGCACCACCTAAACCAGCACCCACAATTGCGCCAGTACCTGTACCGCTAACTTTACGGCCGACATATGCCCCACCTGCACCACCCGCTGCACCACCAATCACAGCACCTGTTTGACCTTCGCCTTTAGTAGTTACAGCACCGCCTAGACCACCACCGACAGCACCACCGAGTACCTCACCAGTGCTACCACCAACTACACCACCAAGTGCAGTGCCTGCAGCAGCGCCTAAGCCACCACCTACCCCAGTTTTTAAGTTGCTGTCACCAGCCAATGCTTGCCCTGAAAATAATGCAGCGCCTAGCATTAATGTATATATGTGTTTCATTTTACTTCCTTTTTTTATAAACTTTGATTTACAAAGTAAGAGCAATATAGCTGTAAATAAGTGTCATGAATATTGGGCTATCGCTGATATGCTTGTAGGATTAAACTGACAAGCAACAAGTAAGTGATTGCATTCAATGCATCATTTAACGCGCATGCCAGGCAGTGCGCCTACATCTGGAGATAAAATAAATGGCCCGCCTAGCTCATCACTGGCTGCCAAGACCATACCTTCACTTAGACCAAACTTCATTTTACGCGGCGCTAAATTGGCTACCATTACGGTTAGTCGACCTTTAAGCGTTTCTGGGTCATAAGCAGATTTAATGCCTGCAAATACTTGACGTGGTTTTTCCTCACCGATATCTAGCGTGAGCTTGAGTAATTTTTCAGCACCTTCCACATGTTCTGCATTCACAATTTTGGCAATGCGTAAGTCTACTTTCGTAAAATCATCAATCGAAATGTAATTGGTCTCCTCCACTTGATGTGTTGAAGCAATTACAACGGGTGTTACGGATGATTGAAGATTTTCTTTATTGGCTTCTGTCATGGCTTCTACTTGTTTAGGGTCAATCCGAGTTATTAAATGGGCATACTCGCCAATTCGATGATCATTTCCTAAAGCGTGTTCAACATTGGAAAAATCTAATGCTGGAATTTTTAAAAATTCCTCCACTTGATACGCAAGCTTAGGCAACACTGGTTTTAAATATAGGGTTAATAAGCGAAACATTTCAATCGCTTGAGAGCAAACAAGTTGCAACTCATGGTCTGAACTTTCTTGCTTGGCCATCACCCATGGTGCTTTTTCTGCAACAAATCCATTGGCTAAATCAGCTAATCGCATAATTTCACGTAACGCTTTGCCAAAATCACGCTCTTCATAAGCATTACCTATCAATGTCTTTGCATTCATTAATTCTTGGACAACTGCATTATGGCTATCCATTTTTAACTTACCTTGAAAACGCTTGTTGATGAACCCAGCAGTACGACTAGCGATATTAATGTACTTGCCCACCAAATCACTATTCACACGCGCCACAAAATCTTCAAGATTCAAATCAATGTCTTCCATACTGCCATTGAGTTTAGCTGCATAGTAATAACGCAAATATTCAGGATTTTTGATGTGATCTAAATAACTGCGTGCAGTAATAAATGTGCCACGTGATTTAGACATTTTCTCGCCATTGACTGTTAAGAAGCCATGTGCAAATACATTGGTAGGCTTACGATAGCCAGAATATTCAAGGGTTGCAGGCCAAAACAAGGCATGAAAATACAGAATGTCTTTACCAATAAAATGGTATAGCTCTGTGGTGGAGTCTTTTTTCCAGTACTCATCAAAATCCAGCCCATTTTTTGCGCATAGATTTTTGAAACTCGCCATGTAACCAATAGGTGCATCAAGCCACACATAAAAATATTTACCTGGTGCATCAGGAATCTCAAATCCAAAATACGGCGCATCCCTCGAGATATCCCAATCGGACAATTTATTTTCACCTACTTCACCCAGCCACTCAGTCATTTTATTTGCGGCTTCCGCTTGCAAGGTGCCACTACGCGTCCAATCACGCAAAAAGTCACTACATTCACTTAGCTTAAAGAAAAAATGTTCTGTTTCTTTGCGTATTGGTGTCGCGCCAGAAACTGCTGAAAACGGATTAATTAAATCGGTCGGGCTATACGTGGCACCACATACCTCACAATTGTCACCATATTGATCTTTAGCATGACATTTTGGGCATTCACCTTTAATAAAGCGGTCTGGCAAAAACATGTTTTTGACTGGGTCAAAGTATTGTTCTATCGTTTTGCTTGCAATTTTACCGTTGGCTTTCAATGCTTTATAGATATCGCTGGCAAGCACACGATTTTCTTCAGAATTGGTCGAGTAGTAATTGTCGAATTCCACTAAAAACTCAGCAAAATCTTGGCTATGCTCTGCATGCACTTTGGCTATCAGCGCCTCTGGCGTAATCCCCTCTTTTTCTGCACGCAACATAATTGGTGTGCCATGGGTATCATCAGCACACACATAATGCACGCTATGCCCTTGCATTTTTTGAAAGCGCACCCAGATATCAGTTTGAATATATTCCACCAAGTGCCCCAGATGAATACTGCCGTTAGCATAGGGTAGCGCAGAGGTGACGAGGAGTTTGCGTGTCATGTTTATGTTATTCAAATCAAAGAATTAAACATTTTAACAAATGACAGCCGCTTTCACATGGTTTATAGCGGAATATATAGTTTAAAATTGACACGGTATACCACGTAAGCAAGTTTCTAAGGATAACGAATGGCCATCTCAGAATTACTGATTCAAAGCACACTCAAACTATGCATAGACCCCAATACAGGCAAAGACTTTGTAACGGCTAAGTCCATTAAAAATATCCAAATTACTGGCAATGACGTAAGTTTGGACGTGGTGCTGGGTTACCCAGCAAATAGCCAATTAAAAAATATTGAGCAGCAAATTAATGATGCGTTAGTTGGGCTAGACGGCATCGGTAAAATCAATATCAATGTGGGTAGCCGCATCGTTTCACATAGTGTCCAACGTGGAGTGAACTTGCTACCCAATGTGAAAAACGTGATTGCTGTGGCCTCAGGCAAAGGCGGTGTAGGTAAATCTACCACCTCTGTCAACTTGGCGCTTGCATTAGCCGCAGAAGGAGCGACTGTCGGATTATTAGACGCTGATATTTATGGCCCAAGCCAACCGCAAATGTTAGGTATTAGCGGGCGCCCTGAAAGCATGGATGGCAAAAGCATGGAGCCGATGTTGGCACATGGCTTACAAGCCATGAGTATTGGCTTTTTAGTTGATACTGATACGCCTATGGTTTGGCGTGGCCCTATGGTCACAGGGGCGTTAGAGCAATTATTGCGCGATACTAAATGGCGCGATTTAGATTACTTGGTGATTGACTTACCGCCAGGCACTGGTGACATTCAACTGACGCTTGCGCAAAAAATCCCCGTCACCGGCGCTATCATTGTCACCACACCCCAAGATATCGCGCTTTTGGATGCGCGTAAAGGGTTAAAGATGTTTGAAAAAGTGGGTATCCCTATTTTAGGTATTGTCGAAAATATGAGTACACACATTTGTTCAAAATGCGGCCACGAGGAACATATCTTTGGCGCAGGTGGTGGTGAAATCATGAGTAAAGATTACCACGTAGACCTATTAGGAAGTCTGCCTCTAGACATCAGCATTCGCGTGCAAACAGATAGTGGAAAACCTACCGTGATTGCAGAACCTGATAGTAAGATTGCTGAGATTTATAAAGAAATTGCGCGAAAAGCCGCCAGCAAAATCGCCATGGCAAGTTTAGACCACAGTGCTAAGTTCCCCAGCATCGTAATTCAGAACACCTAAGAAACAAAAAAGGCGCTTTTAGCGCCTTTTTTTTACGTGATTCAAATAATCTATTTAAACAATTACTTAAGTGCTACCCCAAAACAATATATATCCACGCCATTGGCTGGTGCGATTAAAGTAGCAGGAATAGAAACACCTTTGCGCCAATTATCCACAGCCTCTTGTTTGCCGGCACCCGTGACTAAAAAAAGCACTTCATGCGTATTATTTAAGCGGTGTTGGCTCATGGTGACGCGATCAGCGGGCGCTTTCGGTGCATTAAACACTGGTACGACGTCTGCACTGTTGTCCACCATTTGATTGGGGAACAAGCTGGCGGTATGCCCATCTTCACCTAAGCCAAGTATCACTAAATCAAAGGCACGTACACCCGCAATATTTTTAGCATAGGCTTTTGCGCCCTCTACGTTGCCTAATTCTGCAGGTATGTCATGAATTTGATTGTCAGGAATTGCCACATGACTTAACCAAACATCACGTGCCATTTTGCTGTTACGCTCACTATGGTCGACTGGTAAGCAACGATCATCATTATGATAAATATGCCACTTTGCCCAATCCGCTTGTTGTTTGCTTAATAATTGATACACGCTTTTGGGTGTACTCCCACCTGCTAACACCACTAAAAAGCTACCATGTTTGGCAATTGCTTCTTCTGCTGCTGCTAAAATCCGGCTTACCGCCGCTTGATTGATGTCGTCTTGCGTTTGAAATGTATGCCAACGCGTTTGATTAAGTGCCATGAAAACCGCCAAAAACTAGAGATATTTGAAAAAAGAAAAAGCAGCCTATGAGTGCTAAGCTGCATTTGCTATAATTATACCTAACTCTGCAAATGAGTGCACCTTACCCACAAGGTTGGTGTTTCTTAACAATCCTCACACCATAGGAAAATCTGAATGAAACTCGCAATGATAGGTTTAGGCAAAATGGGCGGCAACATGGCTGCACGTTTGCTCCGCCACAAAATCCAAGTAGTAGGCTTTGACTTCAACACTGAATTTGTAAGTAAATTAGTTCAAAATGAAGGCATGACTGCCGCCACATCTGTACAAGATGCGGTGAGCAAATTAGAAGGCCAAAAAATCGTTTGGTTGATGCTGCCAGCTGGCGAAATCACCGAAAAGCAAATTAAAGACCTGATTCCAATGCTCAACAAGGGCGACATTATTGTGGATGGCGGCAACTCTAACTATAAACATAGTCAACGTCGCGGCGCGATGTTAGCTGAGCACGGACTTGGATTTATCGACTGCGGCACTTCAGGTGGCGTTTGGGGTTTAGACAATGGCTATTGCCTGATGTACGGCGGTGAAAAGCAATATGCAGATGTGATTACACCGATTGCTAAAGCACTGACACACGCTGACCGTGGTTGGGCACATGTGGGTCCAGTAGGTTCTGGTCACTTCACCAAAATGATACATAACGGTATTGAATACGGCATGATGCAAGCATTTGCTGAAGGTTTGGACTTGATTAAAGGTAAAGAAGAATTCAATCTTGACTTGGCTCAAATTACAGAATTGTGGCGCCATGGTTCAGTAGTGCGTAGCTGGTTACTTGACTTGACTGCTGAGGCTTTAAAAGATGACCAAAATCTAGAAGCGATCGCTCCTTATGTGGCTGACTCTGGCGAAGGTCGCTGGACCGTCGTTGAAGCTGTTGAGCAAGGTATCGCAGCGCCTGTACTAACCGTAGCATTACAAGCGCGCTTTAGAAGCCAAGATTCAAAAGGCTATAGCTATAAGCTACTATCACTGATGCGTAATGCATTTGGTGGTCACGCTGTAAAATCTAAATAATTGAAATTTAAATGACTACGTGTGGGCTAAAGCAAACAATTGCTAATGCCCACATTGTTTCAATTTAAGCTTATTTTTAAGGTTAAAAATGACAAAACAAATTGATCCTTGTACCCTCGTTCTTTTTGGTGCTAGCGGTAATCTTTCACGCATTAAATTAATGCCCGGCTTGTTTCGTTTAGATGCTGCTGGCAGATTACCGGATCACATGGTGATCCTTTCCGTGGGTCGTGGCGAGGTGAGCTTGGATGCATGGCGTGCAGACATCAAAAGTATGCTCGATGCTAAATTTAAAAACGGTTACGACCAAACTGTATTTGAGCGTTTTATTGCACGCAATCACTATCATGCTAATCCACCGATCGATCCAGACGCATTCAATAAAATGAAAGCCAAACTTTCGGATGACAAAGTGTTCCCGCAAAATCTCGCTTACTTTTTATCGGTTCGCCCTACAGACTTTGCACCCGTTGTGGAACAATTGTCTGCAGTGGGTTTGTTAGATGAGAGCAAATACTGGCGCCGAGTATTGATTGAAAAACCATTTGGTACCGATTTACCAAGTGCGCAAGACTTACAAGCAAGACTCACCAAGCACTTAAAAGAAAGTCAGATTTACCGCATTGACCACTATCTAGGTAAATCCGCAGTGCAAAACATTATGCTCACGCGCTTTACCAACGCGATATTAGAGCCATTATGGAACAACGCGCACATCGACCATGTACAAATCACCAACAACGAAACGTTGGGTGTTGGCGACCGCACCACGTTTTATGATGCAACAGGTGCGTTACGAGACATGTTTCAAAGCCACTTATTACAAACATTGGCTTTGGTGGCCATGGAGCAACCTAAAGATTTAACGCCTGAGAGTATTCGTGCAGAAAAAATCAAGCTGCTTGAATCGATTCGCCCCATTGATGTGAGCAACTTAAACCAACAGGCATTCCGTGCGCAATATGCAGCGGGTCGGGTATGTGTGGGTGATGGACACGGTGAAAACGTGGCTGGATACCTTGAAGAACTGAAACGTGACGGGATTGAGTCTAGCCACACCGAGACATACGCCGCCGTAAAATTATTTATTGATAATGCACGTTGGAAAGGTGTACCGTTTTACGTGCGCACAGCTAAGCGTATGCATGAAGGTAATACTGCAATTGCTATTCGCTTCAAAAAAGCGCCCATGTTGTTAAAAGATGACCAACATCATAACTGGCTCATTATTAACATCCAGCCACGCGAGTGCATCAAAATGGAGTTTGAATCTAAGATTCCAGGGTTAGACATTGCCACGCGCACTTTAAGCGTTGATGGGCCTCAACGTCAGCAAGGCGATGAAACCATTGATTCTTATGAAACGTTGATGCTTAATTTGATGGAGGGAGATCCTTCACAATATTTGCATATCAATGAAGTACAGGCGCAATGGCGTTTG
>NCGC01000162.1 GCA_002281475.1 Methylophilales bacterium 28-44-11 | reverse complement strand
ATCATTACGCGTTGCCATTGTATTCTCCCTAATGAAAGTTACTTGGGGTCTTATATGTGTTGCTATAAAACCTTGATTGAATTCTTAAAAAAAGAAGGTTAGAAATAACCACTTTTTTGCAAAGGCTAAATTATTGCTTAGATAGCAATTTTGGGCAAGTGTTACCCTGTAAAGATTATGTTTAAATAGCACCTTATTGTGTATTAGGTATCCTAATGGTTAATCAAGGAATGTCATTTATTGATTTAACATTTTTTAATCTATGACAGAAAGTAAATTATGAGCGATAAAATTATCATGCGTGTAGGCGAAGCACTTGTTGCTGGTGGCCCAGTAGGTACGGCTGCAGAGCCCGAAGTAGCCATTGGGGAAATGGATGGCCCAATGGGCATTGCTTTTGCAAACCTACTAGGTGACCAAGTCAAGGGACATACTCGGGTATTGGCCATTATGAACACTGACATTATGGTGCGCCCTGCCACCCTGATGGTCAGTAAAGTCACGGTCAAAGATACGCGTTACACCAATATTTTAATGGGCACTGTACAAGGCGCAATCGCTAACGGCGTGTTAGATGCTGTGCGTGAGGGCTATATTCCAAAAGAAAAAGCCAATGATCTAGGCATTATTGTCTCGGTTTGGCTAAACCCCATCGTGGTTGAACAAGACAACCTTGATCACAAGGTATTGTTTGAGATACACCGCAAGGCCACCACATTGGCCATTAAAAAAGCAATGTGCAACGAACCTAGTATCGACTGGCTGTTGGAGCACCAAGACGAGATTGTGCATAAATATTATCAGATGGGTTTAGATGGAAAAATCTAAAATAGCCAAATTTCATCCATGAAAGTAAATTTGGGAATGTAATAGGCTAATAAATAAAGGTGGTTTAAACCACCTTTATTTATTTACACATAGCCATTATTTAATTGCGTTGATTACCGCTTCAATTGCTTTGCAGTTTCCCTTGGCATCTTCAAAGGTAAGCAACGGTGAGTGATCGTTTAATACACACTCACTAAAGTGTTCAATTTCTAAATTAAAATGATTAGCCTTTGGCAATATCAAAGTTTCGGTTTTACCGCCCGCTTCCCAACTGACAATAGGATCATCGTTGGGATATGCCCACATATTATGGCACTTGATCCAACCCTTATCGCCGATGATTTCGTATTCTGCTTTACGACCACGCTCAAAACTCACATCAAAATGACCAAAGCGTGCGCGGCCTTGGGCGTCTGCGCCAAAATCTAAAATACCGCTCGCTACCACATCGGCACCATGCTCATTCAGCTTGCCATAGGCCACCACCTTTTTGGGCTCGACAGGCCCGCCGTTGTTTGCACTGTTATTCAAGCCCATCGCCCAACGTAAGGCATGGATAGCGTAAGGACCTATATCCCACATAGCACCGCCACCATCCACCATGCTACGGTTGATGCGATACATGCGGGCAGGTTGCATTAAAAATGAGAAGCTAGCGCGCGTAGAAAGCACATCCCCTATCAATCCTGAATCTACTAATGCTTTAATTTTGGCGTGTTGAGGATGAAAGCGATACATAAACCCCTCCATCACTATGACCCTCATGGCTTTAGCCGCTGCCTCAATTGCACCAATGTCTTCTACTTGCGTGGTCATTGGCTTTTCGATCAGCACATGTTTACCCGCTTGGATCAGTTTAAATGCCCACTCCGCATGCTCTTCATTTGCCATGGGGCAATAGACAGCTTCCACATTGTCATCGGTAATCAGGCTTTCTAAATCGTCATAGCATGCCACGCCGACCGTGCCAGGTGCATATTTTTCAAGTGTTGCTCTCGCCGCGCCTGCGCGTCGGCTGGCAAACGCTACCAATTGTGAGTTAGGCGCCTCAATAATCGCCGGAAGTAAACGCTCATTCACGCGGGCAGCCCCGAGAATACCCCACTTTAACTTTTTGTCGCTCATGCTTCTCTCCATTTAATGCTACAGCCAATACTAGAGGTTTGTTCCATTGGTCCATGCCCAGTTTCGGCTACTAATTTCATGGCTTTATACAAATCTCGCGAGCTATCAGGTGCAGTTTCTTTGCGACTTTCGTCAAAGCGACCACGGTATTGCAACTCACCTTTTTGATTGAAGCCAAAAAAATCAGGGGTGCAGACGGCACCGTAATGTTTAGCAATTTGTTGCGTTTCATCTAGCAAGTATGGGAACGGAAACGCCATCTCTTTTGAGATTTTTTGCATGTGTTCAAAGCTATCTTCTGGATAGTCTGTGGGGTCGTTGGACATAATCGCTACCGTATTCACGCCCAAAGTTTGCATCTCTAGTACGTCGGCAATTAACCGTGGCAAGATGGCTTTTACATAAGGGCAATGGTTGCAAATAAACATCACCAATAGGCCATGCTCACCCATGCTGGATTGCAATGTAACCATATTGCCATCTACATTTTTTAAACTAAATTCTGGCGCTTGCCAGCCGAATTCACAGATAGGTGGGTGGATACTTGCCATGCATGACTCCAATCAATTTATAATTTAGATATTAACTGTACAGTTACCAGAATCGTCTGCAGTGCATGCTGGTCGTGTATTAAGAATGGCAGAGGGTGACGAGGCCATTTTATTTAATGGCGATGGCAATGATTATGCATGCCACTTCGTCTCAATTAAAAAATCCTCTGTTTCCGCGCAAATAATCTCAAGTGTGCATGTCTATAATGAATCACCACTCAACATCATTCTATTGCAAGGGATCTCCAGCGGTGACCGCATGGATTACACCATTCAAAAAGCAGTAGAACTTGGCGTGCAGGCAATTTATCCGATTGCGACTGAACGCAGTGTGGTGAAGTTGGATGCTTCACGAGCAGAAAAACGCTTAGAGCATTGGCTGCAAGTGGTGATTTCTGCTTGTGAGCAATGCGGCCGCGCATTTGTGCCTAAGGTGCATGCACCACTATCGCTTAAAGCATGGCTATCGCAACATCCGCACAGTACAAGCCTTCGTATTCAACTTAATCCAACTGGCGCTCAACGCTTGGCGGAATTAACAAAACCATCTCAAACAATTGAACTGCTGATCGGAGCAGAGGGAGGCTTAAATTCATTTGAGATAGAAACAGCCACTGCGCATGGCTTTCAATCCATTTTACTTGGCCGGCGCATTTTGCGTACTGAAACAGCTGCAGTGACAGCCATTGCGAGTATGCAAACG
>NCGC01000161.1 GCA_002281475.1 Methylophilales bacterium 28-44-11 | reverse complement strand
ACTTGCGCATGCAAATTGGATAGACCCGAGCGCTTTAAACGTTGGCCCAAATTGTGTAAGCGTTTTTCAGACACATCAAAAGCGTACAAGCGTCCGGTATTTTTCATCAGCGCACCGATCGCCAGCGTTTTACCGCCAGCCCCTGCGCAAAAATCGGCCACCATCATGCCACGCTTAGGTGACACCAAATAACTGAGTAGTTGGCTGCCTTCGTCTTGCACCTCAATCTTGCCTTCGGTGAACATCACATGGCGGCTAATATTGAGTTTAGCGCCCATGCGGATACCAATTGGGGAGTATGGCATGGTGCTAATCACATTGTCTTTGACCGTATTTTCGGCCTGCATTTTCGCCAATACTTCATCGCGGGTGGCTTTAATCGTATTCACTCTCAGGTCTAAACTGGCTTGGTCAAACATACTCCGACAAATAGTCAATGCTTTAGTCTCTCCATATTGCGCGACTAATTTATCCCAAAACCAATCACGCACATCTGCTTGCACCGCCAATGGCAAGTTTTCGGTAGATTTTGCTTTGATGGTGACAGCCCACTCTTTTTGCTGCTCGGACAAAATGTCATCCAGTTCACGTAAGCTTTTTCCTTGTACACGCAAGAGCCAGGCTAAAATCAATTTACGCGCATCATCCGGATCGTTTTCTTCGTTGGCAGCCACCACGCTTAAATAGCGCAACCGACGTAAAACGCCATAAACACTTTCTGCCACGAATGCGCGCTCTTTAGTGCCGAGATCTCGGTGGTTGCGAAAAAACTCGCCTAACTTTGCATCGGCAGGACTATTAAAATCCAGCAAATTGGAGAGCAACATTGCCGCTTGGCGTAATAAATTCGGGGTCATGGTAGAGGGGTTTCGTTTTCTATTGTTTCAAATTTCAATTTGGTCGCAATTTGTTCAATCACAGTACCATCTTTTTCGGTTTTTCTAATTTTGACAGGCACATATTGATAATCTACGGCCAGCCAAAGCTCTGTTCTTTCGTCGGAATCCACCTTCGCATGTTGAATATGGTAAGTTAGCACTTTGCCAAACTTCAGTTCAAGTGCTTCCTCTCCTTCAAATGCATAGGCATATGTACCCAATTTTCTGCCATTGGTTAAGTACATTTGCATTTTCTCCAAGGGTGGTACAAACATAAATTGGTACATAAAGCTTAAAAAATCTTGCACTTCACCCGCCTTCGCTTCATCAGTTAAAGGCAGTCTTTTAGTGTCTTTGGTACTTTGAAGTACCAATTCTTGGCTTATCCAATTAAATTCTGCTTGATAAGATTTATCTTCACGTTCACCAAATTTATACAAATAAAAACTTGGTTGCAAACCTGCCTCGATTATTTTGCCTTGACTGGTCTGCAACAAATCTGGATACAACAAGCCGACAAATCCTGTTGCACTTACCGTCCAAGTGATTTCATACGATTGGTTATTACCTTTTGCATAATGGATTTTAGCGGTACCTACCCGCTCAACATTGTGATTCATCAACACATCAAAATCGGTTTCGACCATGGTGAAAGGTTGCGTTTTCACAGCCTCTTCATTGGTGTCGGGCAACAACAACCCTTGTTCAGGTGCCACATTGGCTTCTGTGTTCAAGGTTAAATCTTCTGCTGAGACTTCTTCAATCACCTCTGTCATAGTGTTATCTTCTGACGCACTAGCAACATACTCATCAGGCATTATTTCTTCAACAATTGCAGGTGGATACTCAGAAACCTCTGTCGTTTCAGCTTCTTTGGTATTGTTCTCTGGTGCTACCTGTTCTTGCACATCGTTGATAACTGCTCGAGTGACAACATCGGGTTTTGCTATCACGAGTTCCGCTTGAATTGCGCTAAATGGTCGAGCAAACGATGATAGTGCAACCCAATCCGATTGCTCGATGAACAACACATGGAGGAACAAAGAGATGATGACTGCATATCCAAGCCGTTTTGTCGTTGGATCAAACCACCAAGCCTTGATGCTGTTCCAGTTCAATTTACTCAATAGTGATGTGTGTAATCAACTGCTCAAACGTTGCACCATCGTCTTGTACTACAATTTTTACTGGCAACGCATATTTGTCTACAGCCAAATAAATCTTCTTGGCCTCTTCATCTTCTTTTTCAATCAATTCCACCACTTTGAATTGGCCAGCATCGGTCACTAATTGGCTAGCTTGTGCGCTCACTTGGTACTGATGTGTTTTTAAGCGTTTACCCGTGGTGATAGACAATTTTAGAGGCCCAACCACGGGGTGCTTAAACATAAAATGATACATCACACTCAGTAAATCTTGCGTTCCCTTCACTAACGTTACTTGTTGCTTGTCACCTTTAACTTGCATCGTAAGCAGACGTGCTTTCCAATCAAAGTCGCTAATCAAGGTTTTTTTACTGCTGGTACTTTGTAACGATTCAAAGTGTTTAGGTCTTAAACCATCCTTGGTCACATCGCCCTGACTCAGCAATTTGCGTTCCCCAAGTAAGGCATATACCCCAGTGCCTTTAGTAGTCGACTCCAATGTATACTGCTTGCCATTGTGCCTAAATGATTCCGTCACATGGCCGAAAAGTTTGCCATTGCGCTTGACCTCATAAGTTAACTGAATAGATTTAGGCACTGCCGCATACGACGTTTGCACCACCATCAAGGCAGCCGTACCAATCAATACTCTGGTCAATATTTTGGTCCACATATTCATTCCAATATCGTTAACATCGAGAATATGGATAACGCATCG
>NCGC01000160.1 GCA_002281475.1 Methylophilales bacterium 28-44-11 | reverse complement strand
GGTGATCAACAAAAAATCGTCGGTCAACTTTCGGGCGGTGAACGTGGCCGTTTGCATTTAGCCAAAACGCTGATTTCTGGCGGCAACGTTTTGCTGTTAGATGAACCTTCTAACGACTTAGATGTGGAAACTTTGCGTGCATTGGAAGATGCCTTGCTAGAATTTGCGGGCTGCGTGATGGTCATCTCACATGACCGTTGGTTCTTAGACCGGATTGCTACCCATATTTTGGCAGCCGAGGGCGATTCGCAATGGACATTCTTTAATGGAAACTACCAAGAATACGAAGCCGATAAGAAAAAACGCTTGGGTGAAGAAGGGGCAAAACCTAAACGCATTCGCTACAGACCTATCACTAGATGATAAGTTGATTAATTTGTTATCCCGACTTGCCGTACTTTATGTACTGTTTGGGTCGGGATGCCAGTGCTCAGCAAATGTTGGCCACAATTTTTTCTAATATGTGTCTGCTTTTTGAGAGTTTTTATTTTTGGAAATTCTTACGACGTTTACGTGGCGCATGTTTAGTCAGTCTATCCCACAGTATCGGTGGCATTAATCGCAAGAGCTTAGCTATCACACCCATTTGCCAAGGGATGACTGTAAAGCGCTTTTGCTTTTCTACTGCGTCCACGAATTTTTTAGCAAATACGTCTACATCCATTAAAAATGGCATGGCGTAAGTATTGATATCTGTCATGGGGGTGCGGATATAGCCTGGCGCTATGGTTGTGACGGCAATGTCATAATGTTGCATCTCGGTACGAAGGCTTTCTAGGTAAGTCATGGTAGCGGCTTTACTCGCACTATAAGCCCCAGCGCCTGGCAAACCGCGTATCCCCGCTACACTAGCAACGCCCACTAACTGCGCTTGATTACCACTCACGCGTGATTGCTGCATCGTGGCAATAAAGGGTTGGAAAGTATGCACCATGCCCATCACATTAATATCCATCACTGTTTGAAACGCGTTAATGTCTTCTTGGTAATCGGTCAGCGTGCCCACACTTACCCCTGCATTGGCAATCACGATATTGGGCACACCGGCTTGTTGAATAAAGTCTTGTGCAGACATGGCTACCGCGTTGGCTTCTCGCACGTCGCACGGGTAGATATAACATTTGGTTTGATAATATTGATTGAGATGGTGTGCGATTTTTAGTAAGTGCTCACTGCGACGAGCAACCAAACCTATAGTGACGCCTTGATGTTGATAACGTCTTGCGTATTCTGTTGCGAGTGCATGACCAATGCCACTGGATGCGCCTGTAATAAAAATCTTTTTCATAAGCTTCAATTATAAGCGATACCAGAACACGCTTGCCAAAGTGTATGTTGCAGTGCATTTCTTGGCGTACGCATTTGGCTTTGTTTGGGTTAGAATGAGGCAGACAAGGTGAAAAGGTCAAAACAAGGGGGTTTACCGCATCATGAATTTAGAAAAAGTAATATTTGGTTTTTTTATTATTTTGGCGATGACGCTCAATTTTGGCTTTTTTGTGGGAGATATTGATAATCCAAATCACCACTTACATTATGAGTTATACATTGCGATTGTAGTTAATTTGATTGCTACCATCTTAAAATTTGGCGATAGAACGCAAATTGGTGCGATTCATCTAGCCACTAGCTTGGTTGCAGACATACAGTTGATTGCCGCTGCCATTATTTGGGCGACTGCAGGCACTGATGGTGCCAATCCTGAAGTGATTGTTGGCGTAGTATCTTTGTCAGGGGGTGCGTTTTTGGCCAACATTACCTCTGTTGTCTTGCTCATTTATGAGACTGTGACTTTACGTCGTTAATTTGTATTTAGCTTCCCCGTAGAGTGAATCTTAATAACATCATCTTTTTAATTTTAAGGCGCATGCGTGCGCCTTTATTGCTATTGGTGGTGACTTATGCCATCGCGCTGATAGGGTTTGTACTAATTCCTGGCGTGAATGAAATGGGTAAAAGCATTCATCTTACGTTCTTTCAAGCGTTTTATATTTTAAGCTACACCGCAACCACCATTGGTTTTGGCGAAATCCCCTACCCATTTACTAACGATCAACGTATTTGGATGACGTTCAGTATCTACTTGACGGTAGTGGCATGGTTCTACGCAATCGGTACGATTATTTCTCTGTTTCAAGATCCTGCATTAAAACAAGCATTTACCGCGGCTAGTTTTAAACGTTCCATCGAACATTTGCACGAACCGTTTTATATCATTTGCGGGTACGGTGAAACGGGCAGTGAGCTCGTCCGCGCGTTAGACAAAAATGAATTACGCGTGGTGGTCGTGGAAATTAACCAAGAGCGCATTCACGAATTAGGCATGACCGATTACCAATTCAATATTCCAAATTTATGTGCCGATGCTAAAAATCCGGAAATTTTGTTAAGCGCAGGGTTGAATAATCCCATGTGTCAAGGCGTTGCAGCTTTAACGGATGACGATCACGCCAACCTAGCCATTGCAGTGGCAGTGAAACTAATTAAGCCAGATTTGCGCATGTTAGCGCGTGTGGAAAACGATGTAGTGGCCGCTAATATGTCGTCGTTTGGCACAGACCATATCATCAATCCCTATAAAATATTTGGCGAACATCTGGCAATGGAAGTCAATTCTTTGGGGACTTACCTTCTCCATGAGTGGCTCACCAGCGTACCTGGGGATATTGTGAAAACTCCCTCTGCCGTGCCCAAAGGAAATTGGATTGTGTGTGGTTATGGCCGCTTTGGCAAAGCGGTGGTCAAAAGTCTCAAACGTGAAAATATGAAGATTCGTAT
>NCGC01000159.1 GCA_002281475.1 Methylophilales bacterium 28-44-11 | reverse complement strand
GGGTCAGCTTTGTCTTCAATCAGTGACATTCAAGCGGCTATCGTTGATAAATATGAAATCTCTAAAGCTACAAGAATTGGCCAAGATTATGTGCGTACTTTAAATGCATGGAAATCTAATTTAGAGTCAGCAAGTTCAGTGGTTTCAAAACGTTATGGGCAAGATGTGTATGAACATCATATTCAATATCTTGATGCAGCAAGACGTTGTTTTGAAACAGAGTATACGGATTTGTATCAGATATCGCTTAAGCGAGCGAAATCTATCAGGGTGTTTGTGTAATTTGGAAATGAATCTTACTTTTTAAATTGAATATAAATAATAGGCCTAAATTTATTTAATATGTTTCGTACCTACTTTACAAAAATGGCAGAGTTCTTACCTGCCATTTTCTTTTTTTCTGGTTTCGTTTGGGATGCCCTAACCATAGGCAACAACGTTGCGACGTCAGATTTTCTAATTCTCTCATTGTATTTGCTAGCTGCTGGGGTTTTGTTATTTATCATGAGCCGCCCCAGCATTATTTTGGCGGATGTCGAACAAATCCCTAAAGTATTTCGCTGGTTTTTTAATACCGAATGGCCTTATTTAGCCTTGCAGTTTTTATACGGTAGCTTACTTAGTGCGTTATTTATCCTCTATTTCAAAAGTGCAAGTCATGCTTTAGCCATTTTCATGTCAGTGTTACTGGGTGTGTTATTAATCGCAAACGAATTCTTACAAAATGCATACAGACGATTTACTTTGAATTGGATGTTGTTTGGTTTGTGTGCAATGTTGTTATTCAACTTTTTGTTACCTTCTTTGATGGGGAGTGTGAATGCGATTTGGTTTTATTTAAGCACGCTCTTAGGTGCAGCGATGGTGATTTTTCTGTATTCCAAAACACCTCAAAATTTGGGCAGCATTCTTCCAGTTTGGTTAATTGCAGGGTTCTTAATGTTTGCTTATGCGATTGATATGATCCCGCCCGTCCCGCTAGTTAAACGTGATATTGCGATTGCCTACGATATTAAAAAGGTAGAAAACCAATATTATTTAACGCAACAGCGTACAGGGTGGTGGGCACTTTGGAGTAAGACCAGTAATCGTTTGTACTTGTCGCCAGGTCAGCGAGTATATTGCTTTTCATCGATATTTGCGCCCACCGGACTTGAGACGCGTTTGTTTCATGATTGGCAGCAGCATACGGTAAAACATGGTTGGCAAAGCGTGTCGCGTGTTGGGTTTGATGTGGCTGGTGGCCGCCAAGAAGGTTACAGAGGTTACACCTATAAAACCAATCTTTCCGCAGGAAGATGGCGGGTAAGGGTGGAGACAGAGAATGGAAAAACGATTGCGATACAGCCGTTTGTAGTGCGCGAGGGGTCAAAGCCCCCTCAACACATTATATTCAAATATTAATGTTTGCCATCTGAATGGCTCATGAGCTTGTCAATGTATGCAATCGAGACCGCAGAAGCAACAAAAGTCACATGGATAATGGTTTGCCACATCATTACGTCATTGGTTAAGTTGGCGGCATTAATAAACGTTTTGAGCAAGTGAATGGAAGAAATTCCAATAATCGCCGTTGCCAATTTTACTTTCAGCAAGTTTGCGTTCACGTGTGAGAGCCAGTCTGGTTCATCGGGATGACCTTTGAGGTTTAAACGCGACACAAATGTTTCGTATCCGCCAACAATCACCATAATCAACAAGTTAGAGATCATCACTACGTCAATCAGTCCGAGTACAATCAGCATGATGTCAGCTTCTGAAATGCTCATGGTCTTGCCAACTAAATGTACAAGTTCTACTGCAAAAAAATACACATACACTGCTTGAGCAACAATCAGCCCTAAATACAAGGGGAGTTGTAACCATCGGCTTCCAAACAAAATGTTGGTCATGATGTTACTTTGCTTGTATTCCGTTTTGGTAATGTTTTTTGGTTCTTGCATAGTTGGTTTCAATCAATTTAAAAACCGAATTTTACCTGAACTAGATGACTAAGTGATTGCGTAGTCGAGATTAAACTGAGCATACGCATCTTGTCCAAGCAGTTTTGTCAGGGTTGGCATGGCCTCGTCTAGCGTTGCAGCAAGCTGCCAAGGTGGATTAATCAGAAACATGCCACTACCATACATGCCTATGCCATCGGGTCTTGGTGCTTGCACAATCAGCTGCACATTTAACCAGTCTTTTAGTTTTAGCGCATGCAGCTGTTGCAACATGTCATGGGGTTCGGGCCTTTGCAACAGTGGGTACCAAATTAAATAAGTGCCAGTTGCAAAACGTTTTAAGCAGTCTTGAATACAGGTAATCACGCGCTGATAGTCTTCTTTAAGTTCATATGGCGGATCTATTAACACCACACCACGCTTAGTTGGCGGGGGTAAGCACGCCTTAATGCCATTAAACCCATCTACTTTGTCAGCTTTGATTTGGCGATTATTTACCCCAAAGTGTTGCTGCAATAGCTCCAAATCATTGGGATGTAATTCAAATAAACGTAATTTATCTTGCGCGCGTAAGAAATGTGATGCAATTTGAGGCGAGCCTGGGTATAACGTGCGCGTGTTGTTGGGGTTTACTGCATTCACGGCATCAAGGTAAGGGTTGAACGTAACGGGCAGACTTTCTGCAGTTAATAAGCGCGCAATACCAGTTTCAAACTCAGCGTTCTTTTGCGCATACTCGCTCTTTAACGCATACATGCCAGCACCTGCATGGGTATCTATCACCCAGTATGGCTTGTCCTTATGATTAAAATAATTCAATACTGCACTCAACACATAATGTTTTAA
>NCGC01000158.1 GCA_002281475.1 Methylophilales bacterium 28-44-11 | reverse complement strand
ATAGCACGACCCGCAGCACTTCTAAATGCATCATAAGCGCCTCGCGGCGTCGCATTGGTCAGATATTCCGGCACAACTGCATCTAAAGGCATCAATGAAACACCCAGTTCAGGGGCAAGCATTTGCCCTGTCACGCTATCTACGCGCATTGACTTAATATTGTCACGACTCATTAGTTTTACAGGTAGAAACTCCATGGCAAAGCCTTGCAAGTATGAAAGTTTGTCGCTTAACCCAATAATAGGGCGTGATACACTTAATATTGACATGACTTTTTGAATGAGTTCACGGAAAGTAAATACTTGCGGACCACCTAATTCATAGGTTTTGCTATACGTGTCTGGATTTTCTAATGCATTTACAAAACAACTAGAGACATCCTCAACCCATATCGGTTGAAATTTGGCATCGGGTTTTGCCAACATAATGACGGGTAAAAATTTAATCAAATTTGCAAATAAATTGAAAAAGCTATCATGACGGCCAAAAATAATGGAAGGTCTAAAGATGGTGACATTCAACTTTTTATTGAACTCACTGACCGCAGATTCACCTGCTGCTTTACTACGTAAATATTGACTTGGTGCTGACTTACTTGCTTGTAATGCACTCATATGAATGAAGCGATCAATACCTAGGTCTACGCAAGACTGGGCCAAACGTCTTGGTAGCTGATGATGGGCTTGTTCAAAACTTGAACGTCCTGATTCATGCAAAATACCTACCAAATTGATGACAGCAAAACTGCCTTCTAACACGTTTTTTAATTTTTGCTGATCGTAAATATCGCATTGCACCACTTGCACTTTGGGGAGCAAAATCAAATGTTTTGCTGATTCTCTGCGTCGTGAGATGACCGTGACTTGGTAACCCGCGGCATCTAGTTTAGCCACTATACTGCTACCTACAAATCCTGATCCGCCCAATACGGTTACTTTTTTCATAGCATTGCCTTATTCGTTCATAGTAGAAATTGGTTGTACAACTGCACTGAATTTTGCTGGAATCTCACCTAAGCGTTTTTTCAATGACATGTTAGTTAATCCCAAGCGCGGGGAGTAAAGATGGGCGTTAGCCATCACTTTTTTCACATAATTCCGTGTTTCGCTAAACGGAATGGTTTCCGCATAAATGGCGCCCTCTAGTGGCACATTTCCCATCCATTTTTTAGCGCGACTTGGCCCAGCATTATACGCAGCCGTGGCCATGGTTTCTTGTCCATCGAACATATCAGCGGTGTAACGCATGTAATAAGTACCCAATGAAATGTTGGTATCTAAATCATGCAGCATGCCATGATGATAATCGGTCCAGCCCACCTTACCCGCCACCCATTTGGCGGTCGCTGGCATGACTTGCATCAGGCCAGAGGCGCCCACGCCAGATTTTGCGTAATGCATAAATCGACTTTCTTGACGAATGATGCCATATACCCAGGCCTCATCTAACCCCTGCTCTTTTGCAGCAGACTGCATTAAATTGCGGTAAGGGGTAGGGTAACGCAACTGAAAGTTATGTGTTTCTTTGGTTTTATCTGCAGTCAACACGGCAAGGTCAAACCATTTTTTTCTAGCCGCATACTCAGCTGCAGCTATTAATTGCTCATCACTCAAATTATCCGTGGCCAAAGCCCATTCCAATTTAGCTTCCCAACGCAAATCCAAACGTTGCAATGCTTCTGCGCGTTGTACCACATCTGATTTTGCAAACAATTCTACCTCTGCCTCGGTGGGAACAAACTCGACAGGTTGAGCGCGCAAACTCGCCTCTAACTCTTCTTGCGCAAGCCATCCATAAAAGTGTCGTTCCGTAGATAACATGGAAAATAAACTGTTGGCCTCGAGCATTTGATTTTGCGCTTTGAGCGCGCGCGCTTTCCAATAGCGCCATGTTGCTTCCTCTGCTTGTTCTGCTGGCATCATGGCGATGACATCGAGTAAGTGTGGCCAGTGCATTTGACGTAATGTAGTGCGCGCAAACCACTCCATTTGGTCATGACTTAACACAGTATTTTCAGCTAATCGAAACCACTGATATGCTTCAAGCTCATGTCTTTGTGCTGCATGCAAAGCCAAGCGTCCATAAAAGTAGCTTTTTTGTTCCGCATTAAACAAGTTATCTATCGTTTTAAATGCGCTCAACGCTTGTGATGAAGATGTTTTGGCCATCTGATTAAGGACGTATAGGTAGAGCTCTTTTCCAAAGGGCGTCTTTAAACTGATGGTTCTTTTGGTGATAGCCTTTTGTGGGTTGGCATTCACTGCATCGATCTGTTTTAACAATACGGCATCCGATGCGTTGCTACGATTGGCAATACCTTTTGCCAACGCTATACGATTTTCAGACAAAGCTAACCGGAAGCGAGCAATTAAATCTTCTTCAGTAAGTACCTTGGCTCGCTGCATTTTATCAAACAGATGATTACAATTGCTCGGCTGTTCTTTGGCTTTTAGCCAAAGTGATTTGCCAGCCTCAAGTGTGTTCTCCACGTTGAACTCTGCATTGGCCTCAACCGCATAGCATGCTATGGAGGGGTCTTGTAATTGATATTGTGGGTATACGTCTAAAAACATAGACCATTGCTGCTCTTTCCCCAGTTTTTTGAGCCACTCTCCTCTTAGCCTGTCCGTAAAGAGCATTCCATCATAGCGTGTTAAGAACTGTCGAATGGTTTCAGGGCTGGCGTCATCAAGGTTGGCGAGCATTAACCAATAATCCGCGTATGGCGCTAATGGATGTTGTAAATATTTAAGTCGATTAACTGCGTCTGATAATGCAAACGTGTTTTGT
>NCGC01000032.1 GCA_002281475.1 Methylophilales bacterium 28-44-11 | reverse complement strand
GTCGAAAAATCAGCTATGTAAACAAGCAAAAGCACCCGCCATTACGTTTACCTCGCACTCTACCCCTATTGGCATCACCTTTTTAAATAAAAGCAAATTTCCAAGCGCTTATCAAGCTGATGCAATTGTGGCATTACATGGTTCTTGGAATCGTCAGCAGCCCAGCGGATATGCCTTGGTACGGGTGAAGTTTAAGGACAATCTGCCCTTCACCGTAGAACCATTTGCAACAGGTTGGTTAGAGGGGCAAGATGCATGGGGTAGACCTGTGGACGTTGCTGTGGGAACGGATGGTGCGTTATACGTGTCCGATGATAGTACAGGTTATATTTATAAAATCACTTACAGCAAATAATGCTGGCCTAGACAATACTATACAGTTTTGGAGAACTCGCCTTATGATGAAATTTTGTTGTAGCCTCGCGCTTGGGTTGCTGGCGCCCACTTGGGCATTAGCAGAAACGACGCTGATGCCAGGCAATATTGCTGTGCATATTGCAGAAATGCATTATGAATACCCTACCCGCTTACTACACCCCTATTTAGACGTGTGGCATATGAAAGGGCCGTTAGCCCAAAAAGCCGCCTTATCCACGCTCAATAAACATTTTGCCAATGTGCAATGGTGTGACCAAGCAAAAAATGCATCCGTGCTTTTGTTTTTAGAGCCACATATGTTTTACAACCCGCAATTAAATGTGTATCACGGTGAAATCATCGCTAAAGTTTATACACAAACGGGTGACACAAATAACTTAGAACCCGCCATTCTGCGCATTAAAAAGCAAGCACAACAAAACGGACCTCTCACCATTAAGCCTGAATTCTATATGGAAAAAGCTTATGTTAAAGCTATGCAAAAAGTGATAGTGGAGCTAAAAAAGAGCCCCGTTTTCACGAGTGCTTTAAATAAGAACATGGCGAGCAATGTTGAAACTATATGCCCTGGCTTGGATGCGCTTCCTGTCAGTAAGCTGTATTATTAAGCTATTAAATCAGCGCAATCCACCTCAATCATAGGATCATTCATATGAAAAAAATAATCGTTTGCCTAGCATTGCTAAGCTCAATACATGCATTTGCAAAAGAACCGATTCCGAGCAAAATTACAGGCTTAAAAAATCCAGAATCTGTATTGCAAGATAAAGACGGTACCATTTACATTACCGAAATTGGTGAATTTGGCAAAGATGGTGACGGCCAGATTACCAAGATAGATAAAAAAGGCAATATTAAGGTGTTTGCTAAAGGCATGGATGACCCAAAAGGCATCGTGCAAGTTGGAAAAATGCTCTATGTTGCTGATAAAACAAGAGTGTTAGAAGTGAGTGTGGATGGCACATGGCAAGTATATGGTGCGCAAATGGCTTTCCCCAGTACACCCGTCTTTCTGAATGATATCGTGGCAGACAACGCTGGTAACTTATATGTGAGCGATAGTGGATCACTTAAAGACGGTGGTCAAATTTTCAAAATCGCCAAAAGTGGGGTTGTCAGCATCGTTGCCGATTACAACAATCCAGACATCTTAGCTCCGAATGGACTGCTGTTTGAAGGTCGTAATCAATTGCTTTCGGTAGATTTTGAATCTGGTATCTTGTACCGCATTAACCTTGCAAACGGCGCGACAACTAAAATAGCGGAAGGCTTTAGTGGTGGTGATGGTTTAGTTAAAACTAAGTCCGGAAAAATATTTATCAGCGATTGGAAAAACGGTGTCATCAATCAGTTGAGTGGCGGTAAAGCGCGCTTATTTAAAAATGGTTTAACCAGTGCAGCCGATATGGCTTTAAGCGCAAATGGAGAGTATTTGTTGGTACCGTTGATGAAAGTCGGCGAACTAGAATTTATTCCATTGAATGAGGCAAAACCAGAGGTGCAATAATTTGCGGCTCACTCACATGAATGATGATGCACAACCGTTGTACCTTGGATAGCATAGAATTACGGCAAACCGCGCTGAATTGGTTGACCTTAGATCATCCATCTCGTAAAGCAGCTGGCGTGATGCAATTACACAAAGCGTATCTAGCAAACACCGTGTTGTTAGATACGCACATACATTTGCAAGCCCACGCCCCAATTCCTGGACGACCAACTAAACCTGCATTGGTCTCCCCTCTGGAAGTTAAAAAACGTTCCATGCGCACGGTGGAAGGCAGAGCGGCATTGGTGCATGCCTTGGCACATATTGAATTTAACGCCATTAATTTAGCACTGGATGCGCTATGGCGTTTTGCGGACATGCCCGATGCCTATTATGCGGATTGGCTAAAAGTGGCGGCTGAAGAGGCTTATCATTTTAATTTACTCAATGCGCACTTAAGTACTTTAGGCTTTAGTTATGGCGACTTTTCTGGCCACAATAGCCTGTGGGAAATGGTGGAACGTACGCAAGAGGATGTATTGGCAAGAATGGCGCTGGTGCCAAGAACCATGGAAGCAAGGGGTCTAGACGCAAGTTTGCCATTGAGAAACAAGCTGGCACAAGCGGGTGATATGGCAGCGTCAGACATCTTAGATATTATTTTACGTGATGAGATAGGCCATGTGGCAATTGGGAACCATTGGTTTAATTGGTTGTGCAAACAACGTCAATTAGCACCCATTGAAACGTTTGCAGCGCTATGTTTGCAATACAAAGCACCTAAACTAAAGCCCCCGTTTAATATGGATGCTAGGCGCAAAGCAGGCTTTAGTGAAGATGAATTAGCGCTACTTTAAAGAATTGACAATGGAGGGCTTACACCGTGAGTAGCTTACCCACACCATCTAAGCCACTAAAATTCAATGCGTAAGTGGCTTTTTCCTGTACCACAGGTTTTGCATGATACGCCACCCCCACACCTGCCGCGGCCATCATCACCAAATCATTGGCTCCATCGCCAATCGCAATAGTTTGATGTGCTTGTAAACCGAGCGTATCGCGTAACTTGATCAGTTCATCTGCTTTGCGTTGCGCGTCGACCACTTCTCCTACAATATTGCCTGTTAGTTTGCCATCCACAATTTCTAGCGTATTGGACACGGCATAATCTAGTCCCAACGCCGCCTGCACATAGTGCGCAAAGAAAGTAAATCCGCCAGATACCACCATGGTGGTGATGCCATGGGCTTTACAGATATCTACCCACGCTTGTGCACCTGGGTTAAATTGCAAACGTTCATCAATCACACGTTGCAACGCCTGTTCTGGCAAGCCTTTAAGTAGCGCCACTCGCTTTTTTAAACTCGCTGCAAAGTCTAACTCACCGCGCATTGCCGCTTCTGTGATGGTGGATATTTGTGGCTTGATGCCCATCATATCGGCAATCTCATCAATACACTCGATACTGATCAAAGTGGAATCCATGTCCATCACACATAAACCAAACTGGTTCAAACGTTGTGCATCTGGCACTAATGCGCAATCTATATGTTGGTCAGCACAAAACGTTTGCACCTCATCAATATGAGCTTCATTAGTGGGCAAATAATAGGCATACTCCCCTATCTGCATAAACTGGGTGTGTCCACCAATTAAACGATGGATGTGGGTAAGATGGGCAATACTAAGCTGACTACCTTGCACAACGAGACGCATACACTTACTCATACAATACAAAAAAACAAAATTATAGCAGTTCAACTTCACTAAACATTTAAATAGGTAAATTCGATGCTATTTATGGTGTTGTTCTCGAATTTATTTTTTAACCTTGGAGTGTTATGCTTCAAGTGTTTCGTAGTTTAACCAATGATAGGAACTCAGATGAAGTCTACCCCACCCGCCAACCTTGCTTGGCTCAACTTACCAAATTTACCTTGGCCGCTTAAAGCGTTGTTTGCTGGCTATCTGTTGGTGATAGGTGTGGGCTTATGCATGGCAGGGTTACAAATCATGTTGACCCATGGCATGGCAGATGGCAAGGTTGGGCTGTCCAAAAATGATATCGTCTATAGTTACTATGGCGATAAAGGCAATAGCAAACTTGCAAGCAAGTTAAATGGCTCAATGATAGACAAAGCGCCACTCGAAGTTCGCCAAGACATTATCAAATGGGCGGTTGAAGGTGCACCGGAAGCACAATGGGAATCTCACTATAAAGGGGTATTTGCCCAACATTGTGTGATGTGTCACAGCCAAATCCCTGGCATTCCTAACTTTACTAAATACGAAGAAGTTAAAAAAGCCGCAGAGAGTAATCAAGGTGCCACCCTTAGCGGACTCACGCGTGTATCGCATATCCATTTGTTTGGCATCAGCTTTATTTTCTTTTTTATTGGGTTGATATTTAGTTTTGCGGTCAATGTGCCTAAAAGTTTAAAAATCACAGCCATTGTGTTCCCTTTTGCATTTTTGATTATCGACGTTTTATCCTGGTGGTTGACCAAGCTCTCACCTAACTTTGCGTGGCTGACCATTATCGGCGGTATTGGCTATAGCCTTGCTTCAGGCTATATGTGGGTGGTCAGCATGTACCAAATGTTTATTTTGTCGCGCAATGACAAAATTTACGGAAATGCATGGGAGCAGGATTTGTAATCTCTTGTGAGTCTGTTTATCTCACACCAAAGCCATGCAGTGATGCATGGCTTTTTTAGTAGCGTCAACCGCGCTTTTGCGCGAAAATAGCGTTTGAAAATAATACTCTTAAAATCACGCCTAAAATGAATTTACACGAATACCAAGCAAAACATCTCTTGCAACGATATGGTCTCACCACCCCTTTTGGACTGGTGGTGCAGTCCGAAGAAGAAGCCGCAGCAGCCACCAAAGAAATCTCTGGAAGTGCCTGGGTGGTCAAAGCGCAAGTGCACGCAGGTGGGCGAGGTAAAGCGGGTGGTGTAAAAGTAGTGAACTCTGCGCAAGAAGCGCAAACCGTGGCCAATGGTTTGCTGGGTAAACATTTGGTGACTTATCAGAATGCGCCTGATGGTCAGCCGGTGCACCAAGTATTGGTGGAACAAACGCTGCCAATTGCACGCGAGTTATATTTGTCGATGTTGGTCGACAGGTCTTTAGAGCGCGTGGTGATTGTGGCTTCGAGTGCTGGCGGGATGGACATTGAAGAAATCGCCGCCACACAACCTGAAAAAATCCTGCAAGAAGTATGCGACCCCCTTAATGGTTTGGTCGATTATCAAGCACGCAACCTTGCATTCGCCCTCAATTTGGTGGGCGATCAAATCAACGCGTTTACTAAACTCACCAAAGGCTTGTACAAACTGTTTAAAGAGAACGATTTAGCGCTATTAGAAATCAATCCATTGATTGTGACCACCGATGGCAAATTGGTTGCGCTTGATTGCAAAATGACGGTAGATGACAACGCCTTGTACCGCCAAAAACCGTTAGCTGAAATGCGCGATTGGTCACAGGACGACGTCAAAGAGGCTGAAGCGCATCATGCTGGCCTTAACTACATTGCTCTCAATGGCAATATTGGTTGCATGGTCAATGGCGCTGGATTGGCGATGGCTACCATGGATTTAATTAAATTACACGGTGGAATGCCAGCCAATTTTCTAGACGTAGGCGGCGGTGCAACAGCAGAAACCGTAGCAAAAGCATTTAAGATTATTTTAGCTGACAAGCAAGTACGTGCCATTTTAGTTAATATTTTTGGTGGCATCATGCGCTGTGACATTATCGCGACAGGGATTATCACTGCAGTGAAGGATGTAGGCATGACGATTCCTGTTGTCGTCCGATTAGAAGGGACAAACGTTGAACTAGGTAAACAAATGTTACGTGAAAGTGGTTTAAATATTATCTCTGCAGAAAATTTAACCGATGCTGCGCAGCAAGCCGTGAAGTCAGTAAACAGTCTGGCGGTGAACTAATGGCTATTTTAGTGAATAAACACACGCGTATCCTTTGCCAAGGCTTTACCGGCAAACAAGGCACATTTCACTCGGAGCAAGCATTAGCCTACGGTACAAAGATGGTCGGTGGCGTTACCCCTGGCAAAGGTGGGCAACAGCATCTTAACTTACCGGTGTTCAACACCATGCGCGAAGCTGTGCGCGAAACGCAGGCCAACGCCAGTGTTATATACGTACCACCACCCTATGCGGCCGATTCCATTCTGGAAGCCTCTGATGCAGGTATTGCATTAGTGGTGTGTATTACCGAAGGGATCCCTGTGCTGGACATGCTCAATGTGAAAGCAGCACTTAAAGCCAACGGCACCTTATTGATTGGCCCTAACTGTCCTGGTGTCATTACGCCAGACGAGTGCAAGATTGGCATTATGCCGGGGAGTATTCACTTACGGGGCAAGGTCGGCGTAGTGTCGCGTTCGGGCACGCTTACATACGAAGCGGTGCATCAAACTACTGCTCTGGGCTTGGGTCAAACCACCTGCGTGGGTATTGGCGGCGATCCAATCAAAGGGCTTAATTTTATTGAATGTTTAGCTATGTTTGAAGCAGACCCTGAGACAGAAGCGATTATTATGGTGGGCGAAATTGGCGGCACTGATGAAGAGGCAGCGGCAGACTATATTCAACACCATGTGACTAAACCAGTGGCAGCTTATATTGCAGGCTTAACGGCACCCAAAGGCAAACGTATGGGCCATGCTGGGGCCATTATTTCTGGTGGTAGTGGTCGTGCAGAAGACAAAATACTAGCGCTCGAATCCGCCGGATGTGTCGTGGCTAATTCACCAGCTCAATTAGGTGAAGCCGTAATGAAAGCGATGCAACTCAAACTGGCAGTCCATTCTTAAAGGAAATATTTTATGAAGTTTCATTCCTGCGTGCGCTGGTTATTGTTCACTTGTTTAAGTGTAGTCGCAACCTTGTCTATTGCAGCTAAGGACATTAGCTATATCCTTACAGCCGCCTCCAAAGGGGATATTGAAACAGTCAATGCCATGCTTAACAGTGGCGTCAATCCAAACACGCATGATGAAGACGATATCAGCGCGCTCATGTACGCAGCACGAAAAAATCGTGCTGACGTAGCCAGTGCGTTAATTGCCAAAGGTGCTGATGTGAATGCCAAAGACAAAGGCGGCTGGACAGCGCTGATGTTTGCAGCCAAAAAAAATAATATAGAAACCGTGCAAGTGCTGCTGAATAAAGGTGCCGATGCTAAAGTGCGCGACCCATCAGGTTGGAGCGCTCTCGGTTTAGCAGCTACCTCAGGTTACAGTCAAGTCGTTGATCAAATTATTAAAAGTGGGATTGATGCCAACACCAAAAGTGATGATGGAAAACCCGTGTTAATGTACGCCGCCAAAAGCGGCGATTTACCTACCATTACCAGCTTAATCAACAATGGTGCAAAATTAGATACGCAAGACAAGCTGGGAACAACGTCGTTAATGATTGCAGCGCGTGAAGGTCATGCCCCTGCGGTAAAACTGCTGTTAGAAAAAGGTGCCGATGTTGACGAGCAAGATGATTACAAATGGACAGCACTGACATGGGCGGTCAAAAAATCGAAGGTTGAAGTTGCCACTGCATTAATTGCCAAAGGCGCCAATGTCAATCATCAAGATTCAGAAGGCACGCCTTTATTGCAATTGGCAGTGGATACCAATTCACCGGAGATGGTGAGGTTGTTGTTAGATAACAAAGCAGACGTGAAAGCACGTGACCAATATGGACTGACCGCTTACGTATATGCGCTCAAACTGAAAAATCCAACTATTGTGGAAATGATTAAAAATGCAGGTGGTCGCTACTAGCCTTACGCCATGAAAATTGCAATTGCTCAACTCAATGCCATGGTCGGTGACATGCATGGCAATGCTCAAAAAATCATTGCCTATGCACAAGAGGCCCACGCCAATGGTGCCCAATTATTGGTGACACCTGAGCTCGCACTGTGTGGCTATCCGCCTGAGGATTTATTGTATCGCGATGATTTTATGGCGGCTAATCAGCGTGTATTAAACGCTATGTGTCAGCACATACCTGCAGATCTCAGTCTACTTGTTGGGCATCCGCATTTACATCAAGGCAATTTATATAATGCAGCCTCACTGATTCAACGGGGGCAAGTGCAATCCACCTATCACAAGCAAGTATTGCCAAATTACAGCGTATTTGACGAAGCACGTTATTTTGTGGCAGGTGATACGCCCTTTGTGTTTGTGCTAAATGATGTGCATATTGGTGTGCTAATTTGTGCCGACGGCTGGGAGCAAGCACCCGCGATGCTGGCAAAACAAGCAGGTGCAGAGTTATTGATCTCACTCAACGCCTCGCCCTACCATATGGAAAAACTCAATACGCGCTATGAAATTTTTGCGCAGCGTGTGCATGAGACTGGCCTGGCCGTGATTTATACCAACATGGTTGGCGGACAAGACGAATTGGTGTTTGACGGTGCTTCGTTTGTATTAAACCAACAAGGCCAAGTGACACATCAATTGCCCGCATTTGTAGAACATTTAAGTTACGTTGACATAAGTAATCATCAACCTGTAGCAACAGCGCTTACGCCACCACTCAGTCTTGAGGCAACCGTCTATCATGCGCTGACCCTCGGTCTAGCAGACTATGTCAACAAAAATGGCTTCCCCAGTGTGGTATTGGGTTTGTCGGGAGGCATTGATTCTGCATTAACCTTAGCCATTGCAGTTGATGCGTTGGGCGCTGAACGCGTAAAAGTGGTGCTGATGTCCTCTGAATTTACATCGAATATTAGTGTGGACGATGCCATTGATATGGCAAAACGCGTGGGTGTGCATTACAGCATGATCCCGATCAAAACTTTGTTTGACACATTCCGAACAGCGCTTGCACCAGAATTTGGTGACCGTCCATTTGATACCACTGAGGAAAATTTGCAGGCCCGTATTCGTGGCATGTTGCTAATGGCGCTATCAAATAAGTTCGGCAGTATTGTGCTCACCACAGGCAATAAATCAGAAATGGCAGTAGGCTATAGCACTTTATATGGGGATATGGCGGGTGGGTTTTCGCTATTGAAAGACGTACCAAAAACCTTGGTTTACAAATTAGCGGCTTACCGAAACTCGCTTACTGAAATTATTCCAGAGCGTATTATTACGCGAGCACCCAGTGCAGAATTAAGGCCAAATCAAACGGATCAAGACAGCCTGCCCTCATACGAGGTGTTAGATGCCATTATGCAAGCGTATGTTGAGGAAGACATGAGCCGGCATGCGATTATGCAACTTGGTTACCATCAAAAAGATGTGATGCGTGTCACCCAACTGATTGATCGAAACGAATACAAGCGTAGACAAGCACCAGTAGGTGTCAGAATTACACAAAAAGGCTTTGGCAAAGACAGGCGCTATCCAATCACTTGTAAGTTAACGTTTGAATAGTACATGGTTAATGCGTAGAATAAAAATGTTGCATTTGATGTTAATAAGCAAAACTCTGGGGAAGTCGTATGAAGAAAATTGAAGCCATTATTAAACCATTTAAACTCGACGAAGTAAGAGAGACTCTTTCTGCGATTGGTGCTAACGGATTAACTGTCACAGAAGTCAAAGGCTTTGGTCGCCAAAAAGGGCACACTGAGTTATACCGTGGTGCCGAATACGTGGTGGATTTTTTACCTAAAATCAAGTTAGAACTTGTGGTCGCCGACAACATGGTCGATGCAGCTGTAGAAGCCATTATAAAATCTGCCCATACTGGTAAAATTGGCGATGGTAAGATTTTCGTGACGACCGTAGAGCAAGTGATTCGGATTAGGACAGGCGAAACTGGAGAAGCCGCCGTATAACGCCTTCTGAAAATTGCCGTGGTCTACGTTATCTTTCACTCGTCGTATTTATGTGTACCGCCTTCGTTAAGATGCCTTGACCACGACATTTTTGAGTAAGCTTGCGTGTGAAAAAATGTTTATTTGTCATCAAAAGTAGCCATTTCACATGAATGCAACCCTACTCAAAACCATCGTATTACTCAGCATTTCCAACCTATTCATGCTGTTTGCGTGGTACGGTCACTTAAAAAATCTCAATAGTAAACCTTGGATTATTGCAGCATTGGTCAGTTGGGGTATTGCCTTGATTGAGTATCTGTTTCAAGTACCTGCCAATCGTATTGGATTTACTCAATACAATTTAGCGCAACTCAAAATATTGCAAGAAGTCATTACACTCACCTTGTTTGTGCCGTTTGCGATTTTTTATATGCATCAGCCTATCAAGTTGGATTTTCTTTGGGCGGGATTGTGTTTGATGGGTGCGGTGTATTTTATTTTTAGAAACTAATGCTGACTAAATAGAAAAAAGACTGCGCACATAGTCCAGATCTTCTTGCGTATCCACCCCACTCGCAGGGGCATGTTGAGTCACAGTCACGCCAATTTTAAACCCATGATGCAATACGCGTAACTGTTCTAAACTTTCAATTTTTTCCAACGCAGTCACCGATAAATCTGCATATTGCTTTAAAAATCCAACGCGATACGCATAAATGCCAATATGGCGAAACGCTTGTATGTCTTGTTTATATTGATCATCACGCGGATAAGGAATGGGGGCGCGACTAAAATATAAGGCATTGCCCTTGCTATCGACGACGACTTTGACAATATTTGGGTTTAAAAAAGCAGCTTCATCATGAATGGGATGGCACGCAGTCGCCATCGCAGCTTCTGAATTGTGTATCAAATGCTCGGCAACTTCATTGATCAATTGCGGATCAATCATGGGTTCATCACCCTGGACATTCACCACAATCGCATCATCCGGCCAACCCAGGGTTAACACCACTTCTGCTATCCGATCTGTACCTGACACATGATCAATACGCGTCATCACAGCCTGTTTTTGATGACGATGCGCAGCTTGGATAATTTTTTCAAAGTCTGTGGCGATGACAATGGTGTCCGCATGACTTTTTTCAGCTTGCTCCACCACCCGAATCACCATGGGCTTACCTGCAATGTCCAACAATGGTTTACCAGGAAGGCGCGTGCTGGCGTAGCGTGCAGGGATCACAACTTTAAACATAATGTCTTTTCCCAAATGGGGATTAATCTTCTTGGTATTCTTTTTCTTCTAGTTTACGCGCTTCATCCTCAAGCATCACGGGTATGCCATCGCGTACTGGATACGCTAAACGCGCAGATTTTGAAATGAGCTCATTGTTGACTTTGTTATAAATTAACGGGCCTTTAGTCACAGGGCAGACTAATATTTGTAATAGTTTCGAATCCATTATGTTTCCTTTGCAGCAAGATTTTTTAATAATTGTATGACGGCTTCAGTTAGCGGCGGTAGATTTTCTGAAAATAATTCAGCTTGTACAGGTAAATACCATGCATCGCGCAAGGGAAGAGATTGGCATTTCACTGCATCTTTTTCTGTCATCAATAGGATTTCATCTTTGACATCGGCAAAGTCATCAAGTTTAAACGGATGGTGATCAGGAAAAATGCGCGTATTAAACTTTAGCCCCAATGCGGAGAGTGCCTTAAAAAAACGTTCGGGATGACCAATTGCGGCAATCGCGAAAACCATTTTATCTTTAAAAAACATAGCCGATTGTGGCTTATTCCCCTGCAATGAGTGAAAAATATCACCCCGCACGTGCATCTGATAAGTGTTTAACTGCGATGCTCCTATAGATGGCAGAGGTACATCTCCACTGTTTACAATGAAGTCCACTGATTTTAGGCGTGAGATATTCTCTCGCATCGGTCCTGCAGGTATTAGGTAATGATTACCCAATGCCTGCTGATTAATTAATACAATTTCTACATCGCGTTGTAATCGCTCATGTTGCAATCCATCGTCACTGATGATTACATCGCAGTTGGGGTATTTGTTTAATAAGGCTTGTCCAGCAGAAGCGCGATCAGGGTTAACGTATACAGGCACTCCTGTGCGTTTTGCCATTAGTACAGGCTCATCGCCCATCAGTTCAGGGGCACTCTCAGCCGTCACCAAACCAGTTTTTTTCCCGCCATAGCCTCGGCTGATGATACCTGGGGTGTAGCCAGCTGCTTTTAACTGCTCCACCAGATAAATAACGAGTGGTGTTTTGCCAGTGCCGCCAACAGTGATGTTACCTACCACAATGACTGGCACAGCCAATTTACAGGTCCGCATTAGCTTAAAACGGTACAGTAAACGCCTAGTGGCTGAGAGTATTGCGAACAGCCAGGATATTGGCAAGAGCAACACCTGCGCTAGACCTTTTGTTTGCCATTTTTGTTGGAGCCATGCTTGCATCATCGAAAGTTAGCGCCGTTTGCAAACATACATTCTAGGCATCAAACTCTTTATGGTAAAGCTTACTGTAATAGCCATTTTGTGCAAGCAAAGACTGATGCGAACCTGACTCTACAATGCGACCATGATCCAACACTAAAATCCTATCCGCATTTTCAACAGTACTTAAACGGTGTGCAATCACCAACGTGGTTCGACCGTGCATCAAGGTATCTAATGCAGCTTGTACGTGTTGTTCAGACTCACCATCTAACGCCGAGGTTGCCTCATCTAACAACAAAATAGGGGCATTTTTAAGAATAGCGCGCGCAATTGCAATACGTTGTTTTTGTCCCCCAGATAAACGCACGCCGCGATCACCAATTTCATTTTGCAATCCATCGGGTAACTGCTCAATAAAATCCCATGCATGTGCAGCTTTTGCCGCTGCAATCACATCAGACTCGCTAGCATTTCTCAGCACACCATAAGCAATATTATTAAAAATGGTGTCATTAAATAACACGATATCTTGACTGACCAAAGCATATTGTGACCGCAAATTTCTGAGTTCTAAGGCACGAATATCAACGCCATCCAGCAATATCATACCTTGTTGTAACTCATAAAACCTAGGTAGCAAATTGACCAATGTCGTTTTACCGCTACCAGAACGTCCCACCAGAGCGACTTTCTCGCCAGGTTGAATGTTAAAACTTAAGTTATCAATGGCTAGACGTTTTGCATTTTCGTAACGTATAGATACGTTTTTGAATTCGATTTCACCGCGTGCTCGCGCAATCTGTTTTTCCCCTTCATTGATTTCATGCGGGCTATCAATTAAATCAAATACACTTTGCGCAGCCGCTAACCCTATCTGTAAATCTTCATTTGCTGCTGCAATATGCTTAATTGGCGCAATCATCATCAATAACGCACCCACAAATGCCGCAAATTCACCCACTGTAAATTGCCCCATTGCGTAATACACCACCAAACCAAGGGCCAAGGCAGACAGTATCTCAATCACAAAACTACTTAGCCCCGCGATGCGAGTGGAACGTAACTCAAACTGTGCATTTTTATTGACCACATGACTAAAACGATTGATTTCATAGGGTTCTGCACCAAATATTTTGACAATACGCTGTCCTGCAATCGCCTCTTCAGCACTCTTCGTAATCTCCCCAACGCCCTGTTGCACTTTCTTGGCATTAGACCGCAATTTAGGGGTCATTTTACGTAAATAGAACCCCATAAACGGGGTTACTGTGGCAAACACTAACGTCAAACGCCAATCCAGATAAAGCATATACCCAACTAAACCTATCACCGTTAGAATGTCGCGCACTACATTAAGTGCGGAACGCGTAGTAACCGAAGATAAACGCTCTACGTCATAAGTAAGTTTTGACACCAACAACCCTGTTGAACTGGCATCAAAGAAATTGACGGGCAGTTGCATCAGTTTTTCAAACGCCTGCACTCTTAATTGCGCCACCACACGCCTTGCGACAATTTTTAAACTGTATACAGATGCAAACCCTGCCAATGCGCGCACGGTCATCAGCACAAACAGCATAATAGGTAACATCCAAACTTGTTCGCTAGCTTGCTGAGTAAAGCCTTCGTCCGTGACTTTTTTGATGAGGGCTAAGAAGGCGGTGTTACTACCCGATAGGATAATGGTGGTAACGATGGTAATCAAAAAGTAAATTTTGTATTGCCATGCATAACGAAACAATCGCAAATACAATATTTTTGCATTTGCGATGTGTACGACTGGTAATTGCTTATTTTTTAGACGTGCCATGTTATTTGGTTATGCACGCATGATGGTAATGAGGGCTAACCACTGAACAAATGATTGTTTAAGAGCCAGAACTCACCTGAGTGGCAAAAGTGATGTGGGTAAAGTTGGCCAAACGCGAAGCTTCCATCACATTAATCACAGATTGATGGGTCGCTTTAGCATCCGCATTAATAATAATGGTCGGCTCTTTACCACTGCCCACGGCTTTCACCAACGCATTTGAAATTGCGTCCACGCTATCACCATTGACAGCATTACCATTGATTAAATAACGTCCACTTACATCTACTTCTACCGTAATGGTGAGCGGTTTTTCCTGTGGTGCATTCGCTTCGGCTGTAGGTAAATTGATTTGCAACTCACTGGTACGAGAGAATGTGGCACTGACCACCAAGAAAATAATGATGACTAATAATACATCAATGAGTGGCACCAGATTCATTTCTAAATCTTCGTGACGCTTACCTCGTTGAAAATTCATGATTTTCCTCTTAACACTTGCTAGATTGAATAAATGGACGGTGTGATGTTTTAATTCAGCACTTGCGTGCATTCAAATAACAACATTACAACGTGATCATCACATTTATTTACGGTCGCCATGAATAATTTCCACTAATTTAATGGCCTGCTGTTCCATATCCACCAACAAACCATCTACTTTGCCACGGAAGTAGCGATAGGCGATCATGGCAGGTACTGCCACCACGATACCAGCTGCCGTGTTGTATAGTGCGACTGAAATACCACGCGCAAATTGTGCTACATCGTGACCACTGTTGGTAAATGACCCGAACAGTTCCACCATCCCAATCACCGTACCGAGCAAACCCAATAATGGCGAAACAGTCGCAATGGTGCCTAATGTTGGCAAATAGCGTTCTAACTTGTGAGCGACGGCACGGCCAGTTTCTTCAATCGCTTCCTTGGTAATTTCACGCGAATTTTTTGAGTTAGCGAGCGCACTTGCAAATACTTCACCAAGCAGTGAGTGCGCTTCTAATTTTGCTAATGTTTCTTTAGTGACGCCACCTTGTCCAAGCCACTTTTGTACTTCTGGCAATAAATTACTGGGCGCAACCACCTCGCTGCGTAATGCCCAAGACCGCTCACCAATAATGGCTAACGCGATAACTGAGGCGATAATAAGTGGCCAAATTGGCCAACCAGCAGCAACAATGATTTCCCACACAGTAAAAACTCCTTCGTATAAAAACTAACGCTACTTTAGCGTTAAGTGCTGTTTTCAGCAAGTTTAAGTCGCTATTTATGCAGAATAAATCAGGGGTAACGGTCATGCCAATACTTTGGAAATGCCTTACGCCACGCGACTGGGGCAAGCGGCTGATCAGCCTGAAACAAAAATTGAATTGCCCCATCATAGTCAGAGCGATACACCATCGTCCCAGCGTTCACATAGCGTTGTTGTATCAATGGTTTGGGATGACCAAATCGATTCAGATAGCCATTGGTCATGACTACATAGGTTGGGTTAACGGCTTCGATAAATCCGATGCTAGAGGAAGTTTTGCTCCCATGGTGTGGCACTACCATGACATCGCTACTCAATTGTTCAGACTGTTGAGCTAGCAAACTTAGTTCTGCACTGCGTTCAATATCACCCGTGAGCAAAAGCGAGCCATAGCGTGTAGTCATTTTAATTACACAGCTTTTGTCATTGTCTTTAGTGTTTTCGTCTTGCAATCGCTCTATCGGTGGATATAAGACTTCAAACTTAACAGCATCCCAATGCCAATACTGCCCTGCATGGCACTGCAATTTTTTTTGATCTGACCAGTAATCAAATGGTGGTTGTTGAAACAATATGGCATCCGGCTTAAGCGAACTCATCAACCATCCTACAGGCAGCTGATTTGCTACAGACGCCATGCCACCAGAATGATCGAGATCATCATGAGAGAGCACCATGGCAGATAGCGACTGGATGCCCTCGGCAAGTAAATATGGCACCACAATGCGGCCACCAGCATCTGATTGAGCGTTAAACCGTGTGCCTGCATCATACAACATGCGATGATGCGCCGTTTGTACGACAACACTCAATAACAAGCAAACTACACCAAGCATCGCTAGCAAAAGTATCGATGTGGAAGGGGCGGACTGTTGCCAAGTTGCATAGGGTAAAGCCGCTAGCCAATCTAACATAATCATGGTGATGCTGAGAAAGGTATGCGATAAATATAAGGCTATCTCTATCGGTATAAGACTACCCAAAATCGCCAACGGAACCACTAAAAAGCTAATGATAGGAATTGCAATTGCATTGGCAATAGGGGAGACGATTGAGAATTGACCAAACATCATCACTAAACATGGTAACAAGCCTAATGTGACTGCCCATTGCGCTTTTACTGCGGCTGTGAACCAATGTATTTGACCAATTCGCGCACCGGTAGCAAACGCAATGACGATCACAGCGCCAAATGATAACCAAAAACCTGCCGCATTGACGGCCCAAGGATCTAAGAATACAACTACTAAAAGCGCGATGGCGAGCATGCGCGAGATGGCGATGGGTCGATTAAGTAGCAACATCAGCGTCACAGTCATTAACATGTAGAGCGTGCGTTGTGTTGGAATTGAGAATCCAGCCATGGCCGCATAAGTCATGGCCGTTAGCATGCCACCAATGGCTGCTGCTTTTTTTGCAGGCAAGTGCATTAACAATGCAGGAAAACGTCGCCAAATCCAATACACTATCGCAAACATTAGGCCCGACAACATCGTGATATGCAAACCCGAAATACTCATTAAATGATTGGTGCCTGTGCGCAAATAAATATCCCAATCGGTCTGGCTTATTTGGCTGTCCTCACCAATCACCAATGCGCGAATCACCCCAGCATACGGTTGTCCTGCAAGCGTTTTATCGATGCGTTCTGCAATATTGGCCCGCATATTTTCCACCCAATATGCGGGATGTGTGACATGTTCAGCAAGTTTTTTAGTACCACTTTTAAGCCTTACTGTACCCATGGCACGTATGTTTTCTGCTAACGCCCAGCCTTCAAAATCAAAACCGTGCGGATTGACCACTCCATGAGGACGTTTCAATCGCACCGACCATTGCCAACGCTCCCCTACTTGCACTTGTGGCACTTGAATGGTGCTGACCAATTTTGGCGAGGCGTTATATGGGGCATAGATGTTTAGCGAAATATGCTTAGGCAACTGTGCATGGGGTGTAAGCACGTGTTCCACGTCAAATAAAAAGCGCTGGCCGCGCTCGGTTTGCTCTGGAAGTGTTGCCACCACCCCTGATATCGTGATGGTTTTCTGCTCCCAATCGCTTGGTAGCGCATCACTTAAACGTAAATTTGCGATACCCCATGCCCAAGTAAAACCCAAAGCAGTGGCAAAAATAAAATAGGTTAACCGAGTAAATAACAGTGCGAATGCATGCTGATTAAAAAAAGATCTATTACAAAAACGCTGTTGTAAAAATGGAATGGCAGCGATGAGCATCACGACCATGGTGCCCATGAACAATAGTTGCGATAGCATGGGCAGACTGGCTTGTTGTTGCAACATCCATGCGCCAGCTACAAACCCAAGCGCAATCACTACCATAGGTTAGGCTGTTAACACCTGTAATTGCCCATCGACTAACTGATATTGCCGTTGTAATTTTGCCGCCAATTGCAAATCGTGCGTGACCACAATCAAACTCGTGTTTTGCTCGCGATTGATTTCTAACAATAAATCAAATACTTGGTGCGCAGTGACACGGTCTAAATTACCTGTTGGCTCATCCGCCAAAATACATTGTGGACGCGTCACTAAGGCGCGCGCTAATGCTGCTCGTTGGCGCTCCCCTCCCGACAACTCACCCGGCATATGTTCTAAGCGATGTTGCAAGCCTACCTTGGTCAGCATAGTAGCTGCCTGATCTAGCGCTTCTGTACGATTACTCCGTCTAATCAATAACGGCAGCGCCACATTTTCAAGGGCTGTAAATTCCGGCAATAAATGATGGAATTGATATACAAACCCCAATGATTGATTACGTAATGTCCCTTTTTGTGTTTCAGACAATCCTTCCAACGCCTGATCCATCAACTTAACATGTCCACTCGTTGGTTGATCTAATCCGCCCAATAGATGCAACAAAGTACTTTTACCTGAACCGGATGCACCGACAATCGCAATTTGTTCACCCGACGTTACATGTAAATCGATGCCATTTAATACGGCCACATCTAAGCCTGTATAGGTCTTGGTCAGCGCAGTACATTGAATAATGTTACTCATAGCGCAACGCCTCTGCTGGGTTAATTTTCGAGGCTTTATAGCTAGGATAAAGCGTTGCAAATAAACTGAGAATAAATGACAACACCACAATCGTCCAAACGTCTGTCCATAACAATTTTGAAGGCAAATCACTGATGTAATACACATCTTTAGCCAAGAACTGCACATGAAAAGTACGCTCAATAAAAGGCACGATGGTATCAATATTCAAAGCGGTGATGACGCCCATCACAGCACCGGCGACAGTGCCAATCACGCCAATCAGTGCGCCTTGGATGATAAAAATTTTAAGGATAGACAAAGGACTCGCACCAAATGTCCGCATGATGGCGATATCTGCGCGCTTATCTGTGACCGCCATGACCAGTGTAGACACAATGTTAAATGCGGCGACCGCTACAATCAGCGCAAGAATAATAAACATCACTCGTTTTTCTAGTTGGATCGCCTTAAAGAAGTTGGCATGTTGCTGCGTCCAATCCGTAATGTAATATTGCCCTTGTAATTGCGTGTTTAAACGTGCAGTTTCCGTGGTGGCATCAAATAAATCATTTAACTTTAATCGTATACCTGACACTTGCTCATCCATACGATAAAGCTTCGCCGCATCCGTCATATGAATGAGCGCAAGTCCAACATCATATTCATACATACCAATTTGAAAAATGCCCACTACTTTAAATTGCTTGATTCGTGGCACCACGCCAGTCGGTGTGAATTGGCCTTGCGGTGCCATCAGCACTACCTTGTCACCCACGGTTGCACCCAACAACAGAGCGAGATCTGCACCTAAAATGACATTGTATTCACCTGCCTTTAGATCATCTAACTGACCCGATTTCATATGATTGGCTAAAGATGAAACATTGGTTTCTTCTGCTGGTAGAACGCCCCGCACAATGCTGCCTTGTACCGCTTGCCCATAACTAAACATGCCCTGCGCCATCACATAAGGTGCTGCAGCCAATACACTGGCATCTTTTTGCCCTGGCAACATGACCTGTTTCGCCACCCCCTGCCAATCAGATAAACGATTATTAAAGCCTGAGATTTCAATGTGAGAAGCGACACCCAAGATACGGCTTCTGAGTTCTTCTTGAAAACCGTTCATCACACTGAGCACGACAATCAAGGCCCAGACACCAAGGGCTATACCAATCATGCTGGTAAAAGAGATAAACGAAATAAAATGGTTTTTACGTTTTGCGCGGGTATAACGCAAGCCCACCAACAGCTCAAACGGTAAGGAGTTTTTGAAATTTAACATGGGTGGAATCTTAACAGCTTTGTACTGTAAGTTTCCAGCCATTCAAAAGAAGTGATTAATGAATCACAGCAACTGATGCACGCACCCACTCAGTTTGCATCTCAATGGCAGCACCTAATACCAATCTTTTTTCCTCACCATTCACATCAATTTTAAATTGACGATTACGCTGATATTCGTTGATGGGAATAATCACGGATGACTTGAGCGTGGATGCGCCAAGACTTGGCGGAATCCAAACACATATCACCTTCATTGGCTCCGGATCAGAAGCGTCGTAATCTAAATAGAACCCTTTAGATAATTCAACTTGAGTATGTTCAAGCTTGATGAGTTGCATGGAAATTGAATGCTGGCTTATCAATTGCAAACCAGCCCGATAACTCCCATTTTTTTGGCGCTTTAAGTGCTTAATTTCTGCAATCACATACACGTCTTGTTGGCTGGGGTGTGGAAAACCCACTAATTTTCCGGCTTCAACCCAAGCACTGGGCTCTCTACCCAAATCCACGCCAAAGCCAGTCTCACTTTTATCTAGTAACACCCACTCATCTAAGCCGGTAATGATATTTTGGGTTTGTGTTAGATGTGTACTTGAAAGATGCGTTTGTTCGAGTACATTCGCTCGAATATCATAGATAGGTTTTAAATCTTGCACATTTTCTTGGCGTTGAAAACGACCCAGTTGTTTACAGATTTGCGCAAGTCCATTGCTTACCAGCAAACGCGTGGAGTTTTTATCACGTGTGTTTTCACGACGCTGGCGTTTGTAACCATGTGGCGACCAATCTTGATTGAGCTTTTTGAATAGTTTTGTCATGGTACGCATAGAGGCATAACCACGCATATCACTGTCTTTATCCACAGCATTGGCGCCAATGGCAGCCAGATGGTCTGCAATTTTGCCCGCGATAAAATCAGTACGCCAATAGCGATAATCTGCCTTGCGATCGAAGGCACGAATGCGCTCTGCGCCTTTGTCATGATTTAGATCGACAAAATATTGGTACTTATTCTGAGCGTATGCTTTTTCAAAGCTAATTTGACGCACCCAATCGAATAACAGTCGCGACACAATATGGATTTCCGTCGCGTTATAATTTTCTTTCTGCAAGGTGCTGAGCATTAAGCCCCCAGCCATAAGTAAGGCGATGTCCACTGGCTTTTTGGCATCGGGGTATAACAAGGTACGCTCATTCAATAATGACGATTTTTCAGCATGTTTGAACAAATCGTGAATGGCTAACCAAGCCTCTGCAGGCGCAGGCTGGTCATCAAAATAACGCCACATCATCATGCTAAATGCAGTATTTAAGGTTCTGCAATACAGCAATACCAGCGCATCTTTATCGACAATGTCTTTGGAATGTTGCTTGTGTATATGCGTCAGCACGCGCATGTACTCCAAAAACAAATGTCGGTAATAGGGATAAACCAGCACATCCATCGCCATCCCCAGATCCCGATTATAAATCTTTATTTTCAATCGCTTAGCAGTGACCTGCTCAAGATGTGGCTGCATCCCTTCATCTAATTTCAGGAGACATTTCACATAAGTATTGAAGGGTAGTTTCTCATCAGCGCTTAATTCCCTGATCACATGCAAGGCCAATTTCAATGATTCAGAAGCTGACAACGACTGAAACTGAAGCAGAATAGTCTCTTCTGGTTTTGCTTTTTCATGTGAAAGAATCGCTTGAATCTTTTTTGCTATCGGTAGAATCATTTGCTTATCCGTTGAAATTACTAAACATCCATATGCAATCTTTGTACCAAGCCAAAATTCACTAAGTTATTAGCGTAGTTTTTGCGTTTAAGCCTACTTAATCGCACACACTGCTGGTAAAATTCGCCTATGTTTACAGGAATCATACAAAGTGTTGGTAACATTGATGAAGTCATCTCGGTGGGTGAAGACATCAAGTTAAAGATAGATGCCACGCAACTTGGGCTTGACGATGTGGCCATAGGTGACAGCATTGCAGTCAATGGTGTATGTCTTACCGCTACTACCATACATCCCCCGTACTTTTTCGCGCATGTATCCAAAGCCACTCTAGATGTCACCACAGGACTTTCCAAACCACAACCAGTCAATTTAGAAAAGGCCATGCGTTTATCTGATCGATTAGGAGGCCACCTGGTGAGCGGTCATGTAGATGGTATCGGCAAAGTCACGCAGTTTAAAGCTGTGGGAGATTGTTGGTTATTAGCAGTGCAGGCACCGCATGCCATCTCAAAATACATTGCTCAAAAAGGCTCAATTTGCGTCAATGGTGTCAGCTTAACCGTCAATAGCGTGGTGCAAGATACCTTTACCGTGAATTTGATACCCCATACCATTGCACACACAACATTGCAGTTTTTAAACATTCAGGATGCTGTGAATTTAGAAATAGACCAAATTGCACGTTATGTAGAACGCATGGCAGAATGGTCCATACAACAAGCAGAGAGCACATAATGCCCCACAGTTACATCAGCCCGATTCAAGATATTATTCAAGATATTCAGCAAGGCAAAATGGTCATCTTAGTGGATGATGAAAACCGCGAAAATGAAGGTGACTTTGTGATTGCTGCAGAATTTGTCACGGCAGAACATATTAACTTTATGGCCAAACATGGGCGCGGTCTCATCTGCTTGACGCTTACAGAAGCGCGATGTAAACAACTGAATTTGCCACCGATGGTGCAAAAAAACGATGCGCGCTTGGGGACTAACTTTACGGTATCGATTGAAGCAGCAGAAGGTGTCACCACTGGCATTTCTGCAGCAGACCGTGCCACCACCATACAAGCAGCAGTTGCAAAAGACGCCAATGCCAAAAGCGTGGTAAGCCCAGGCCATATTTTCCCCTTGGCTGCGATGAACGGTGGCGTATTGGTGCGTGCAGGACACACCGAAGCTGGTAGCGATTTAGCGATGCTTGCTGGCTGTGAACCGGCCAGTGTGATTTGTGAAATCTTAAAAGACGATGGTGAAATGGCACGCCTGCCAGATTTAGTGGAAGTGGCAAAGCAACATCACATTAAAATTGGCACAATTGCGGATTTGATTCACTATCGGTCAGAACATGAAAAATTGGTTGAACGCGCAGCCGAGCGCATGGTGACAACGCCATATGGGCCGATGCAACTGATTGCCTACAGAGACAAGATTGCGCAAGAAACGCATCTTGCGTTGGTAAAAGGTAACCCAAATCTTGCGGATGAAGTGTTGGTGCGCGTGCATGAGCCACTCTCGATGATTGATTTGTTTGATAGTGGCAACCACTCTCATAGCTGGAATATTCTCAAAGCAATGGAAACATTGGCGCAGGCAGAATGTGGCGTGATGGTTTTAATTCATCACGATGAGACCGGGCAACAGCTGATTGAGCGCATTCAACATGCAGACAAAAAAATACGTTACAACCAAGAGCTAAGGACTTATGGTATTGGCTCTCAAATTTTGGTCGATCTTGGCGTGCGCAAAATGAAACTGATGGCCACGCCACGCAAAATGCCGAGCATGATGGGATTTGGCTTAGAAATCTCTGGGTATCTTGAAGATAATAGAGTATAGCGCGCCTTAAAACATTGATTATTTGGAAAAAAACAATACTGTGCTAAAATGAAACCATTGGAAAACATGAATCTTACAGGGCAGTTTTTAATTGCAATGCCAGCCATGCAAGACCCTTTTTTTTCCAAAACCGTCACCTTTATTTGCACACACAATGAAGATGGCGCCATGGGTGTTGTCCTCAATCGTCCCATGCAAATCACCTTAGACCACCTCTTTAATCAAATTAATATCAGTTGCGAACACCCCGCCATTGGCGATATACCCGTATTTTTTGGTGGCCCGGTACAAACGGAACGTGGTTTTGTGCTGCACACTCCCAGCGTGGAATATAACTCCACTTTACAAATCACCCCTGCCATCGCCCTTACCACCTCTAAAGATATTTTAGAATCTACCGCTCAAAACACTGGCCCAGAAAAATTATTTATCTCATTGGGTTATGCAGGTTGGTCAGCAGGTCAATTAGAAGAGGAAATGAGCCATAATGCTTGGCTATCAGTAAGCATTTCAGACACCAAAGCGCTTTACGATTTGATTTTTAACTTACCTTTTGATGAAAAACTATCTATGGCCATGCGCTTAATGGGTGTAAATTTTGCAACACTTTCAGATGTGGCAGGTCATGCATAATCGCCATCAGCCGCTTAGTCAAAGCCACTTACCCATTGCAGAACGCACCTACCCAGAAATTGAAGGCACCGTGTTAGGTTTTGATTTTGGCGAAAAAAGAATTGGGATTGCTGTGGGCGAAACGATGCTCAAATTGGCACATCCACTCACCACCATTCATGCAGAAGAAAACACCATTAAATTTACCCAAATCGAAGCGTTGATTCAAGAGTGGCGTCCACGGTTATTGGTAGTAGGTTTGCCTATGCATATGGATGGCGAAGCCCACCTGCTGACACAACTCGCAAAAAAATTTGCACAACGCCTTGAAGGGCGATTTAATTTGCCTGTAGTGATGATAGACGAGCGATTGACTTCAGAGGAAGCCTCTCAATCATTGCGTGATTCAGGCATTCATGGATTTCAGCAAAAAGCCATGATAGACCAAGTGGCTGCGCAAACTATATTACAATCTTACTTCGATAATGTATCGACAAAAACTATATGACATTACCTGACCCAGAACAATTATTAGCAGACATCACCGCGCGCATCCAGCCCCTCATCCATGAGCACACTGCGCTTGTTGGGATCCATAGTGGCGGGGTTTGGATGTTAGAGCGCATTCTCGCATCGCTGGGGGGTGAAATCGCCATCGGCAAACTAGATGCAGCCATGTACCGGGATGATTATGCCAAACGAGGTTTAAAATCTAAAAACCAACCGTCTTGGATTCCGTTTGATGTCAAAGATAAACACATTATTTTAATTGATGATATTTTTTATACGGGCCGCACCACCCGTGCCGCCATGAATGAATTGTTTGATTATGGACGTCCCGCCAGCATCACGCTTGCCGTATTGATCAATCGCGGTGGTGCACAATTGCCAATCTGCCCACAAATTACCGGCGCCAACATTCCACTTCAACCTCATCAAGCGTTTCAACTTTCTGTGGATACTTCTGGTAAATTTCACTTATGTGTAGAGTCGCAAGAACATAACGATATTGTCTCTTTGGATCAGCCAAATGCATAACCCCCAACTGCATGCCGACGGTCGTTTAAAACATCTACTCAGCATTGAGGGATTACCTAAGCGTATTCTGAATGACATTTTGGATACGGCAGAATCATTTGTGGGTGTGGCTGAACGTGAAGTCAAAAAAGTCCCGTTGCTGCGTGGAAAAACTGTATGCAATATCTTTTTTGAAAACAGCACGCGCACCCGTACTACATTTGAAATCGCCGCCAAACGCTTGTCAGCGGATGTGCTGAATCTTAATGTCAGTACCTCATCACAGTCTAAAGGGGAAACCATTTTAGATACGGTGAACAACCTGATAGCGATGCATGCCGACATGTTTGTGGTGCGGCATAACCAAAGTGGCGCAGCGCATTTGATTGCACAACATGTCCCAGACCATATCAGCGTCATCAACGCAGGCGATGGTCGGCATGCGCATCCGACGCAGGGATTATTGGATGTATTTACCATACGCAAATACAAACCTGATATGCATAATTTAAGGATTGCCATTGTCGGCGATGTATTGCATTCACGTGTGGCACGTAGCGAAATCCACGCATTGACTACTTTGGGTGTGCCAGAAGTACGTGTGATCGCACCCAAAACGTTGTTACCCTCCAATGTTGAAAAACTGGGCGTGCAGGTGTTCCATGATATGCGTGCTGGATTGAAGGATGTTGATGTGGTGATGATGTTAAGACTGCAAAATGAACGCATGACAGGCGCAATGTTGCCAAGCCCACAAGAATATTTTAAAACCTATGGATTAACCCAAGAAAAGCTACGACTGGCCAAGCCCGATGCCATCGTCATGCATCCTGGCCCGATGAATCGTGGTGTGGAAATTGATTCCTCGGTTGCGGATGGTTTGCAATCTGTAATTTTGCCACAAGTCACCTACGGCATTGCCGTGCGTATGGCAGTCATGGCGATTTTGGCAGGGGGAGGTCAAGCATGAATATCCTGATTCAACATGGTCATGTGATTGACCCTGCGAACAATGTTGATGCTAATTTAGACGTGTATGTGGCTAACGGAAAAATTGCCGCACTAGGCAATGCGCCCATAGGATTTAAAGCAGATCAAACGATTGATGCAACGGGCTTAATTGTGGCGCCAGGATTGGTTGATTTATCTGTGCGCTTGCGTGAGCCTGGCTTTGAATATAAAGCTACGCTAAATAGTGAACTACAAGCGGCTACTGCGGGGGGTGTAACTAGCTTAGCTTGCCCACCAGATACAGAACCCACTTTAGATGAACCTGGCTTAGTTGAAATGTTGAGATACCGTGCAAAAAAACTTAACCTTGCACATGTCTATCCTTTAGGGGCCTTAACACGCCAATTGCAGGGGAAAAACCTCACTGAAATGTGTGAACTCACGGAAGCTGGCTGTGTGGGGTTTACGCAAGCGGATTTCCCTATCGTTGATACGCAAATATTATGGCGAGCTTTTGAATATGCCGCTACGTTTGGCTACACCATGTTTTTACGTGCTGAAGATCCTTACTTAGCCAAAGACGGGGTTGCTCACGATGGCGAAGTAGCGAGTCGATTAGGCCTGAAAGGCATCCCGGCAGCTGCAGAAAGCTTGGCACTTGCCACATTACTCCGCATTGCGCGTGAGACTGGCACACGCTTGCATATTCAACGCTTATCAACAGCAGAAGGTGTTGCGCTGGTGCGACAAGCCAAACAACAAGGGCAAGCAGTCACTGCAGACGTCAGTACACAGCACTTGCATCTCACGGAGCTGGATATTGGCTTCTTTAATACATTGACGCATATACGTCCACCCCTACGCACACAACGTGACCAATTTGCATTATGCGAGGGCGTCAAAGATGGCACCATCGACGCCATATGTTCTGACCATAGCCCAGTGGACGATGACGCAAAGTTGTTGCCGTTTGCCGAAGCGGAAGCCGGAGCATCGGCCGTAGAGTTACTCCTGCCACTTGCATTAAAGTGGGCAAGTCAGCATAATTTGTCTCTAACCGATGCCATCGCCCGCATTACCTCCGCGCCTGCCAATATTATGGGTATTCCAGCGGGCACACTCGGCATCAATCATTGCGCAGATATCGTCATATTCAATGCAGAAACGTATTGGAAAGTGGAGGCAAAACAGCTTAAAAGCCAAGGTAAAAATACACCCTTTTTAAACTTAGAGCTTGCGGGAAGAGTGCATTACACATTGGTGGAAGGTTTAATTACTTATGAACCCTCTTCACCAAATTAACCACATCTGAACAAAAAACATAGCTAGAACAGATACCTATCTCGCTATCAACTTGACGTGTTACTTTTTTGTTGCGATAGTTTGCAATGGGACTCATGTGACGGGTTTATGCAAGCAGATACAACACTTTAACGTTTACAACAGAAATAACAGCAACATCTGAATACCTAATTAACATAGCACTATTTATATTTCATCAATGGATTGAGGAGTTGAAATGAGCGGTTTTTTTAGTTCTTTGTCATGTTGCTGGTTTTGGTTAGTCGCGGGCATATTGATTGGATGGTTGCTAAATCGCTATCTATGCCGTTGCTGTTGTAAACCAAGTCAAATTACTGCTGACAATCTGCCTCCTCCTCCACACCAACCTAATCGTCAGACAACTGCCCTGACTGCAGACACTTCCAGCAATTCGGCATCTGTAGAAGCAAGCAAAGCGATACCTTCAGACAAAAAACCAAGCAAATCAGCGCCAGCTAAATCTACAGTAAAATCACCAGCACCCGCAAAAGCCAAAATTGTGACACCTAAAGTAAACTTTGATTTAGCCGCGGCCAAAGCGGCTGGGTTTAGCATTAAGCAAGCTAATGACTTAACGGTAGTAGAAGGCATTGGTCCAAAAATCAACGAATTATTCAAAGAAAATGGCATTCAAACCTTTGCTCAGCTCGCTCAACAAACCGTGCCACAAATGCGTGCAATCTTAGACAAGGGCGGAGCACGATATCGCATTGCCAATCCTGCCACTTGGGCGCAACAAGCTGACTTAGCCGCCAACAATCAATGGGCGGAACTAAAAAAGTTGCAAGAATCACTTTCTGGCGGCGTAAAGAAATAACACAAGGCGGACATGATGCATACTCATCAAACACGTTATTTGCAAATGACTTGGATTGTTGCGCTTATTCTCGCTTTGTTATTGTTATGGATGCTGCTAACAGGTCGCGGTCCTAATCATACATGTTGTGGTGAACCTGAAACGACCAGCTCAGGCCTTAACAGCATTGCAGAAATCCCATTTAGCTTTGTTGCAACTTCCAGCCAATTTTCGGTGGAAGGCAATGACAAAGATGTGTCTTGGCTATCAAAAACAGAGGCATTAAAAGCTTGGTTAGCTAGAGGACTCGATTGGCAACTAAAGGGGGATGCCAAACAAGTGACCTTAACAGGCACAGTTGAGTCTGAGGCTACAAAGCAAGCCAAAACTGAGGAGTTGAATGCTTTGCTGGGTGAAGGTGTGGCTGTGGTAAATGCACTCATGGTGCCATCGCCTGCCTTGGTCATGCCTGTAGCGCCAGAAGTTGCCAAACTTTACTTTGATACTGGCAAATCCAATTTGCCAGAACAAGCCTCCACCACTTTAGAACCTACTATTGAATGGCTAATTTCGCACCCCGAATCAAAAGCCATTATTTCAGGCTTTCATGATGCACGTGGTAGCCAAGAGAACAATCAAAAATTAGCCAAAGCCAGAGCGCAAGCGAGCATGGATGAGTTGACTGCTGCAGGGATTGAGGCATCGCGCATTGAAATGCGTAAACCAATTGAAACAGAGGGATCAGGTAACGAGGAGGAGGCAAGACGGGTGGAGATAGCAATTGAATAAGCGCTAAACAGGAAAAAAATAATTAGCCTATGATGTTGTGGGTAATATCCCAGCCATAAAAAAGCCAGAGTGATCTCTGGCTTTTTTATGGTACGTCACTACCAATATACAAACCTAACAATACAAACCTAACAATACAAACCTAACAATACAAACCTAACAATACAAACCTAACAATACAAACCTACTTATATTAAGTTACATAATACCTAAATGATCTAAACCAGAAGAATTATCACGCGCATGCGCATCTTTACTTTGCAGTTTAAATTTCAAGCGTAAATCATTGACAGAATCTGCGTTTCGCAATGCATCGTCGTAAGTGATTAAACCAGCTTCATGCAAGTCAAACAAGGCTTGGTCAAACGTTTGCATGCCTAACTCACGTGAGCGCCCCACGATATCTTTAATGCCATGCACATCGCCTTTAAAAATCAAATCAGAAATCAAAGGTGAATTTAATAAAATCTCAATCGCGGCGGTACGCCCTACTCCATCTCGCTTAGGAATCAACCGTTGAGAAATCACTGATTTCAAGTTAAGGGACAAGTCCATTAGCAATTGCTGTCTGCGCTCTTCTGGAAAAAAGTTAATGATCCGGTCTAACGCTTGGTTAGTGCTATTTGCATGCAAGGTCGACATACACAAATGCCCTGTCTCCGCAAACGCGATGGCATAATCCATGGTTTCTCGGTCACGAATCTCCCCAATCAAAATCACGTCTGGCGCTTGGCGTAAGGTATTTTTCAAAGCAATATGCCAGTTATCAGTATCTACACCGATTTCACGCTGCGTAATGATGCAATTTTTGTGCTCGT
>NCGC01000031.1 GCA_002281475.1 Methylophilales bacterium 28-44-11 | reverse complement strand
AACTATTCGATAAAAATCCAAGACTAAGCTAAAGCTTAAGTGACCAATTAATAACACCAAAACGAAAGCGTGATTGAGAGCGAATGAGATGGATAGTTTAATAGAAAAATTACGTATTTCTAGCCGAGATGTGCATCAACAAATCGAACAAACCATTCTACTAAAAGGGTTAGTCACTGGAAACATTGACGTAACACAATATCGCATGCTGATACAAACAATGTACACAATGTGTTCCGATTTTTATCAATATTTTCAACACAATTTACACCAAACCCCCTTTGCTCAATTTATTCCGCACGCTTGCAGATTAAACGAGCTTAGAGAGGATTTATTGCTGCTTGGACAAACAGATATTTATACACCTAAACCGTTAGTCAATTTTAAGCATCAACCTGAAACAGCTTTGGGTGCGATGTATGTATTATTAGGCGCTGCCAATGGGGCACAGTATTTAACACATGCCATTGATAAAAACCATCACGAGGAGATTCGGGAAGCGCGTCATTTTTTTACTAAGCATGGCGATGCGCGATTGGTCATTTGGGCAGACTTTGTTGAGAAGTTAAGCAACAACGTGCTGAGTGATGAACAGCAATCCAACATTGTAGCGTCGGCTATCAAAACATTCTGTTTCATCACCAATAAATTAAAAGACGCAATTGAGGTGCATTATGGATGATTTAGAAAAAAAAGAATCCATCATTAGCCAATGTGAATCTGAGCAGATACATGTTCCTGAGAGCATACAGCCTTTTGGTTTTTTATTAGTGGTGGATGAGAACAACTTCATCATCAAGCATAGTGTAAACACCGATGTGATAAGCGACGAACCTGTCGCTTCGTGGGTAGGCTTATCTATCAAGATTTTGGGTGATAAGTTTTTATCACAACTTGAGCATGCGCAAATTGAATTGATCACCATTAATCAAATGTACACATTTTTTGTTGCTGAATTGCTTGGTCGTGAATTCACTGCAAATATCTACCGCGGTGATCAAAACTTTGTCATTGAGTTATTTCCTTGTATTAGTAACGCGCCTAAATTTCATCATCATCTCAAGTGTATTCGGGAGAAAATACAACAGATACAATTTCATCCCGTCTTTCAAGAGCGTTTAGCGCGATACACGCATGTAATCAAATCTTTATCTGGCTTTCATCGTGTCGTTCTTTATAAGTTTGATGTTGATTATCATGGTGAGGTCATTGCAGAATCAAAAGATGCACATTGCTCCTCCTATTTAGGCTTACATTACCCAGCCAGTGATATACCTCCACAAGCTAGAGCTTTATACAAAAAAAATATTGTACGCGTTATACCTGATGTGAATTATCAAGCTTGTGAATTGACTGGAAGCGCAAATATTCCAGTAGATATGACTTATGGACTTTTGCGTTCAATTTCACCAAAACATATCGAATATCTTAAAAACATGGGCGTTTCGGCAACAATGGTTTTTTCACTGATTGTAAAAGATAGACTTTGGGGATTGGTTGCGTGTCATCACTACACTAGCGTCAAGGTTGAACACGATATCGTAGAAATTTTTAGATGGCTCAGCGGGATTATTTCAAAAGATATTCAAGAGACAGAGCTTAATCATCATGAAAGTCAAAGCAATGCATTAAAAGATTATGCAAAGTCATTACTAGTGCACTTGAGAAAGTGTGATTTATCTTTGCCTGCGCTGATACAGAGCAATGCGTTGAGCACATTATTATCGCTTGTCAATGCAAATGGCGTCGCTTACGTTCAACAAGATCAGGTCGTTTTTTCTGGTATTACACCTACTGAGGCTGAGATCCTACGCATCAAAACCAAACTTAAGCCACAATTAAACGGTGGTTCAGATGTACCTGAAGTATTTGTCACAGATACCTTGCCCACATTACTGGGTGAAGATGCCGATGGACATGCTGCATCGGCAGGACTCATAGCGTTGCGAATTGCTGATCGCTCAGAAAATATACTCATGTTTTTTCGCACAGAGAGAGTGTGTGATATTCCATGGGCAGGCAACCCCAACAAAGCAGTATCTGAATTAGATGGCAAAATACACCCGCGAAACTCATTTGAATTGTGGAAGCAAATCCATCGTGGTCATAGCTCACCTTGGACAAAAGCCGAAATCGACGCAGCTAACTTCTTTGTGACTGCTGTCGATATTGAGTTCATGAAAAAATCAGAGGACGAGCTAAAGCTGCTTTATAACTCCATATCACAACTCAACGATATGGTCATCATTACTGAAGCAGAACCATTGTCGGGAAATGGGCCAAAAATTATTTTCGCCAACCAATCAATATGTTTGCATACCGGCTATACCAAAGAAGAGTTAATTGGTAAAACTCCACGCATCTTTCAAGGGCCCGAAACCTCGTCTATAACGCGCACAGTTATCAGAAATACAATGAAGGAATTTAACAAAGGTGTAAGTGTTGAAATTGTAAACTACAAAAAGAACGGCAGAAAATATTGGACAGAGCTCGATATTTCTCCTGTCAACAATAAAGATGGCTTATGTACCCATTGGATATCTGTGCAGCGTGACATTACTGAAAAAAAAGTATTAGGGGAGCTATTAAATTACTTTAATCAGCAAAATATCGCCAGTGACAGCACCAAGTTTTTGGACGACTTGTGCAAAACAGTATCTAAATTACTGGATACTGCTTACGTGTTGATTGGATTAACCAGCCCAGACGTTGGTTACATAGACACGATGTGTGTTTATGGTAACAGTGACAAGATTGATAATTTTAGATACCGATTAGACGGCACACCTTGTGAGAATGTAGTGGGTAAGTCATTTTGTATATACCCTAGCGCTGTGCAGCACCTCTTCCCCTCAGATAAGATGCTTGAGGACATGCACATTGAGAGTTATGCTGCAGCACCATTGTGGGTCAATAAACAAACGCCACTAGGTTTGATTGCGCTCATGGACACAAAACATATCATCGACGAAAAGTTCTTTGAATCAATATTAACCTTATTAGCCTCCAAAGTTGAGAATGAGCTGGTACGTAAGCAAGCGGAAGAGCAAATTTGGCATGAAGCTAACTTTGACTATTTAACCGATTTACCAAACCGAAGAATGTTTCGTGATCGTTTAGATCAAGAAATTAAAAAGGCGATGCGTTCAAAAAATTTGCTTGCTCTACTATTTGTTGATTTAGACAACTTTAAAGAAATCAATGACACGCTTGGTCATAATATTGGTGATTTGTTGCTCAAAGAGGTCGCATTTAGACTGCGTAAAACCCTACGTGAATCAAACACCATTGCAAGGCTTGGTGGGGATGAATTTACTGTCATACTTTCAGATATATTGCATCTTGCAGATGTTGAAAAATTATCTGCATTAATTCTAAATAATTTATCTACACCATATTTGATTGAGACAAACCAGATTTACGTCACCTGCAGCATTGGTATTTCAATTTATCCTTTTGATGCAGAAGATTCAGACAACCTGATTAAAGCCGCCGATCAAGCTTTATATGCCTCAAAAGGGAGTGGCAAAAATGCTTACACCTACTTTACTGCAGATATGCAAGAAAAAATATTGCTCAAAATGCAGTTGGCAAATGATTTACGACATGCAGTTCAAAATCAAGAACTCCGGTTGTTTTATCAGCCAATCATATCGTTAGCGACAGGTAAAATCGTTAAGGCCGAGGCACTTTTACGTTGGCGGCACCCTAAACTAGGTGAAGTGATGCCAGGTCAATTTATAGAAATTGCTGAGCATACTGGACTTATTCACCAATTGGGTGACTGGGCATTTAAAACGGCTGCGCTACAAGCAAAAAAAATCCGCGAGCTGTACGACCCACACTTTCAAATCAGTGTAAACAAATCTCCGGTGCAGTTCCGTGGCAAGTTAAAAAATCATCTTGATTGGTTTGCATATCTAGACGAGATACAGCTCTCTGGCCAAGGCATTGCCTTAGAGATCACAGAGGGCATTTTAATGGAAGCGGGTGATGAGGTCATTCAATCATTATCTGCGTTACAGCAATGCGGTTTTGAACTTGCCATTGATGACTTTGGCACTGGGTATTCCGCCATGGCATATCTCAAAAAATATGACATCGATTACTTAAAAATTGATCAAGCCTTTGTAAGAAATTTAAAAGAGGGCTCTGATGACATGGCATTGTGTGAGGCGATTATTGTAATGGGGCATAAACTAGGCATTAAAATTATTGCTGAAGGCGTAGAAACGAAAGAGCAAATGCTTTTACTTAAAGACGCTGGAGCTGATTATGGCCAAGGTTACTTATTCTCATACCCCTTAGATAGCCAATCATTTGACGCTCTTATGGTTGAGAAAAAAGTATTTTTATAATCCCCGTCAATAAAAGTCATTTATTCAACCATAGCCCTGTAAATTCGTTATTAATTAGAAACTTAATCTACCAATAAAAATGCATCAATTAAGAAGCAAATTTAAAAACCTTCGGTTTTCTAAAACGATTCATTAATTTAGAGTTATGTATGACAATTACAGGTTGATGTGGAATTCTTCGAACGCTAAAGCCTAACATCAAAGGCTACAAAGTACTCTATTGTTGTGCAAACTAACATTGCAACGCGATGATAGGGTTAATGGTTTAAGCCAAATGCGCATAACCTAAACGCAACGCAAAGAACACAGGATTAAAGCTACCATGGTGTGTATATTTGATTGCATAGTTTCTTTTGTGTCTGCAAAAGTAAGTAACCTGCTAAAAGGAGAAAATAAAGACTTCAACCTGCATACTTAAACAAACATGTCCTTCGCAAACTCCCAATCAATATGCATGAGCTGATGCTTAAGATTTTAATTCGCTTAGCATTTGCATATAAAGCGCTTCAACCCTCTCTCTCGCCCATGAGGTATTACGCAAAAAAGTTAAACTAGATTTAATACTAGGGTCATGACTAAAGCAATTGATGGGAATTGATTGCGCTAATGATTGCCAACCATAATGCGCAACTAACTCAGTAACGATTTGCTTAAGCGTGATGCCATGTAGTGGATTATTAGGTTGTTCGGGTGGTGGCTTGGACATGCAAAATCTCTTTTCATGAATCAATCGAGTCTAGCCCGTTGGTTCCATATTAGCGCAAATTAACGCATAATAAACTCACCTTATTCCACTAACCGCAAAAGATGAGAGTCACAGCCCATGAGTGATGATGAATTACCAAGCGCACTCCCTCCGCAAAGCTACTTTCCTGTCATCCGTCACGTTAAACCCAACAACATTCTTGGTTGGCTAAAAGCAGGCATCCAAGACACACGTCATTCAGGTTTACCTAGCCTGTTTTACGGCGCTTTTTTTGCGGTGGCTGGCTGGATCATGAAAATCGTCTTTGATGAAGCTTATGGCTTGTTTCCGGCCCTAGCCACTGGGTTTTTGCTACTGGGGCCTTTTCTAGCCATGGGGTTGTATGACTTAAGCCGGCAAATAGAATTAGGCCAACAACCAAAGCTATTACCCAGCCTTACCGCTTGGCGTACCAATATGCTCAATGTTGGCGTATTCGCTGGCGTGTTAGCCGTTATTTTGCTGATATGGGCGCGCGCCTCGCTGATTATTTTTGCCCTCTATTTTCAAGACAGTGTATTCCCCACCTTAACCGAAGTGATCACGAGTGTATTCACTTTCAATCAACCCGTTTTCGGTATGGTGTATTTTGCTGTTGGTGGCTTTTTTGCCGCGTTAGTATTTGCCATTAGTGTTGTTGCTGTCCCACTCATGGCCGATCGCAAAACAGACGCTATTACCGCCGCAATCGCCAGCATTATCGCCTGCACAAAAAACCCCCTCACCATGCTACTTTGGGGGGCTTGTATTGTCATGTTGGTTGCATTGGGGTTTGCCACTTATTTTGTAGGACTTATCATTACTATGCCTATTGTTGGCCATGCCACTTGGCACGTGTATCGAGATATTGTGGAAGCAGACAATCCGCCAACAAAGCCTTAACACCTGCAACACTTAACGGCAAAAAAAGTGCAAAAATTGGGGTGGTTTGGATGTTAAGTATTTAGCTTTAAACAAGCTTAGAGCGCATTTGAATATGTCGGATATAAAGTCACCAGCATATATGCCAAATCTAGAGTATTCGTATGGTTTTCAAACCCCTTTGCCGCGCCTGAGGCTTGAGCGGCAAATGCAAGGTGACGAGGACTGTTCGAGCGCTGAAAGCGTGACAACTAAGACTGCGTTAGCAGTCTGTTGCGGCGTAGGCTAACCTTTAGGTTAAGCGAAGCGGCCGAAGCCAATTCCGCAGTCACCACCCAGATGCGGCGCTAAGACCTACGAGATTTATGAGTATCTTATTTCTCCAAGTATTGCAGTTGACTCTTTAATTATGCAACTTTCAAATTTCTCGATAGGTAGTGGGTGACATGTGAATAGAACTCTATTATCTTCTTTGAGAGGTATGAGGTGATTCCCACCAAATGACCCATTTTTAATTCTTTTAAAGTAATCTTTGGCTTTTCCGTCTGCAATCTTAAACAACTGATTTATAGCTTCCGCACCCGTATCTGAACTTGCGTAACTTATTCGAAATGGATTAGGTAAAAATTGTGTTCCGTAAATAGGGGATTTTTGAGTTGAAAAATCAAGGTGATTACCTAAGTCACTATCATTTATAAGCCAAATTGGCGAATTATGAGAATCTGATTCTTCTGCCAAAATATCATTTGCTAACTTTAAAATAGCGAGCATTTCTGGATTTTCTTCTTTTGGCACTCCAATAAACTCGAAAATAAATACATTCTTATCAACAGGAATTGCCTTGTATCCACCATCGACGACTACGAGCTTTAGTCTCATCAGGAATGATATTGAAACTCTTTTATTTGCGATAAAATCAGTGTTGGTATCTATTACAAAAAAAGACTGCAATTCAGCGAGCTCTTTTAACCCACCAATAGTTGTATAGTTGTTATCATGATGGAATACAGTTTGGTACTTAGGTTTAGTGGCTCGATCATAATAGGTAGAGCGGGTGCTTTTTAATGGTTTTACCTCATTACCATTTTCGTCCAAAATTTTCAGACTACCGAATTCATCCTTACCAAGCTTTAATTCTGAGTGACCATCAGGTAGCTCATACGAAATTGTCATTTTTACTGGTTCAGGTGAGTTGTTTTTCTTCATCACAGTCAATAAAAGGAACCGAAGCTCCTTTTTTGTTTAACCACACTTACTCTCACCACAGTTCAAACAAGTCAAACATCCATCCATAATAATGCTGGCTTTGGTATTACACTTTTTACACAGGCTTGCCCCTTTAGGAAAGCCCTCATCATTCATTTCATCACCACTTTTAGCGTGTTTTTCTAAAAACTCTTTTTTCTTTTCATCCACCAGTTTTTGTTGGTGTTCATCCAAACCCGGTTTTTTTAGCATGCCAATTTCGTGCAAGTGTTGTTCTACCACTTCGCCAATCTCGGCCACCAAGCTAGGTACAAATTTGCCACCTTTTTTAAAGTAGCCGCCACTCGGTTCAAACACGCTTTTGAGCTCTTCTACCAAGAAGGTAACATCGCCACCTTTACGAAACACAGCCGACATTACGCGCGTGAGTGCAACGATCCACTGAAAGTGATCCATATTTTTGGAGTTGATAAAAATCTCGAACGGGCGACGGTGCTCTTGCGGTGTGCCTTCGTTCATCACCACATCGTTAATGGTGATGTACAACGCATGCTCTGTCACTGGCGTTTTCACTTTATAAGTAGAACCCGTGATTTTTTCTGGACGGTCTAGCGGCTCACCCAGTTGCACTACTTTGGCATTGGCTTCTTTTAGCTCTGCTGCTTGCGCTTTGTCGTCATCACTCACCAGTTTATAACCAGTGATTTTTCTATCTATTTTAACTGCCATAATATTTCTCCTAAATACTTGAGCTCTTGCAGTGGCGACCACTCAGCCTTTATCTTTGCAAGCCTTGTTTTAATTGTTTGAACGTGTGTTTGTAGTGCATGTGCCATAGCAACCCCTCCCACTTTGATTCAATTATTTTTTTACTGTTTTTATAACCTTTTTTGCCTCAGTTTTAAGCGTCGCGTGCGCAGTGAAGACAAGGCGCAGTTTAATTTTTTACCGGAATGTACAAGTAGTACATGAGGATTAAAAATTACTGCAACGCCATATTCACAAGCTAAGCAGCTTAAAATTAGAATTTGCCGTAATAGCCTTCTTTTAATGCATCATAAAGATTCGCTGCACTATGAATCTCTCCATCGTACTCAATCTCTTCGTTACCTTTCACTTCAATCTCAGTGCCATCATCTAGCGTAAATTTGTAGGTGGTGTTTTCTAAGTCTTTCTCAGTCACCAGCACGCCTTGGAATGCTTCTGGGTTAAATCTAAACGTTGTGCAACCTTTTAGGCCTTTGTCATACGCGTATAGATAGATGTTTTTGAAGTCTTCAAAATCATAATCGGTAGGCACGTTAATGGTTTTTGAGATCGAGCTATCAATCCATTTTTGTGACGCCGCTTGAATATCCACGTGCGCTTTGGCCATGATGGTGGATGAATCTAAGAAGTAGTCTGGCAATTTTTCATCTTCTTTATCGCTAAACGGCATGGCTTTTGGGTTAATCAACTCGCGGTAAGCCAATAATTCAAACGAGAACACATCGACTTTTTCTTTTGATTTTTTGCCTTCACGAATCACGTTACGTGCATAGTGGTGGGCAAAGCTTGGCTCAATACCGTTGCTGGCGTTGTTAGCAAGGCTTAATGAAATAGTACCGGTTGGCGCAATAGAGCTATGGTGCGTAAAGCGCACACCTTTGGTGGCGATTTGGTTGCGCAAGCCTTCTGGGAACTGTTGCATATAACGGCTATATTTACCCAGCAACACTTTACCAGCCACTTTGCTACCGACCTTAATGCCATCGGCTGCCATTTCTGGGCGTTTGGCTAACATGTCGGCCGTCACTTCAAACTTCTCTTCCATGATCGGTGCGGCGCCTTTTTCATCGGCCAATTGCACACCAATTTCCCAGCCCACTTCGGCCATCACACGGGTGACTTCCTCGGTGAATTTCACTGAGTCATCCTCGCCATATTTCATTTTCAGCATTGTCAGGCTAGAGCCTAAGCCCAAGTAGCCCATGCCATGACGGCGTTTGCGCGCAATTTCGTCACGCTGTTGTTGCAATGGTAAGCCGTTGATTTCTACCACGTTATCGAGCATACGTGTAAAAATTGCTACCACTTCACGGTATTCTTTCCAATCAAAATAAGCTTCATCGGTAAACGGTTTACGCACAAATTTTGTGAGGTTAACAGAGCCTAACAAGCAAGCGCCGTATGGCGGCAATGGTTGCTCACCGCATGGGTTGGTCGCGCGGATGTTCTCACAGAACCAGTTGTTGTTCATTTCATTGACGCGGTCAATCAAGATAAAGCCTGGCTCAGCAAAATCATATGTGGAAGACATAATCACATCCCACAAGCGGCGTGCTTTAATGGTTTTGTAAACGCGGCAAGCTACTTTGCCTGCATCTTTACCTTCTGATTTGGTGAGGTATTTACCTTTGACAGGCCACTCACGCCACACCACATGGCTATCATCATTCACATTGAGGCCATCCACAATGGCTTCTTTTTCAGTCACGGGAAATGCCAGTTTCCAATCAGAGTCCGCTTTGACTGCCTCCATAAATTCTTTGGTGATGAGGCAGCTTAAATTGAACTGACGTAAACGACCATTCTCACGTTTTGCTTTAATAAAGTCGGTGACATCAGGATGGCTGATATCAAATGTGGCCATTTGTGCACCACGACGTCCACCTGCGCTAGACACGGTGAAACACATTTTGTCGTAGATATCCATGAAAGAGAGTGGACCGCTGGTATAGGCACCAGCACCTGCTACAAATGCACCTTTTGGACGTAAGGTTGAAAACTCATAGCCAATGCCGCAACCTGCTTTGAGGGTTAAGCCAGCTTCATGCACTTTGCCCAAGATATTGTCCATACTGTCTTCCACCACACCAGACACGGTACAGTTAATAGTAGAAGTAGCGGGTTTATGCTCTAAGGCGCCTGCATTAGAAGTAATACGGCCTGCGGGAATCGCACCACGGCGTAGCGCCCACAAAAATTTCTCATGCCACTCATGGCGTTTATCTTCAGTCGTTTCTACATCGGCCAATGCACGTGCCACACGGCTATAGGAATCATCGATGTCTTTGTCTACATGATCACCATTTTTGGCTTTTAAGCGATATTTTTTATCCCAAATATCGAGTGACACGGGTTGAATTGGAATTTGTGCAGATTCATCTGCGGATGGATTGACTTTTTTGCCTGTCTCTACTGCTTTAAGCATCACTTGCTCCCGTAACTGTTCATTTTTATTGGTACGTAAACGGTGTAAATCTTTGTTTAAACCGCACGAAATCTTTGAATTTTGCTAACTTACTGATTATAAATAGTTCAGCGTTTTTTTAAGGGTAAAAACACACTGTAAACACAACATATTGTGCACCGGATGCAAATTTATGCCTTTATTTAGTGTTCGTCAACCATAATTTTCATCTTTTTCTGCACCAAAAATGCGCATATTTTCATGGATTTTTTGTATATGGGATGCTTACTTGGATTGAGGCGAGGTGAGCGGTTACTTACCTAAAAAATCGTATGGTGAATTAAGTTAATGCCCATCACAATGACTTGCATTTAGCTTACAAATAAATAGTGTGCGCTAAATAATAAAACAAGTTGCGTCTAAACAATGGTTGGTTTTGTGAGAAAATAAAAACATGCCGCATTTTTTATATACGTTCTTGCTCTACCTTGCCTTACCTTTTATGCCACTCAAACTGTTGTGGCGTGGCATCAAGCAACCAGAATACTTGCAACATTGGGCGGAGCGCTTTGGCCGCTATACTTACAGCCCACTTAAACCCGTGATTTGGATTCATTGTGTTTCTGTAGGCGAAACCAGAGCGGCTGCACCGTTGGTGACGCTTTTATTGTCGCAATATCCGCATTATGAAATTTTGCTCACGCATACCACCCCCACCGGCAGAGCCACTAGCGAACAATTGTTTGGCGACACCGTCTCACGTGTGTACTTGCCTTACGATGTGCCGTTTGCCGTGAACAATTTTGTAAAGCACTTTAGCCCCAAACTTGGTCTGATTATGGAAACCGAGTTATGGTTTAATTTGATAGAGGCGTGTCACCACCAACAGATACAGCAAATATTACTCAATGCGCGTATGTCTGAAAAATCGGCCAAGGGTTATGAACAACTTGGGCGATTAGTACACAACGGGTTAAACAAATTAGCCTTAGTGGCGGCGCAATCAAATGAGGACGAAGCACGCTTTAAACTGTTGGGTGCAACCCACACTATGGTGGCGGGTAATTTAAAGTTTGACGCCACCGCCCCAGCCCATAGTGAAATGTTGGGTTTGCAGCTACGTGCTCTGCTTGGACCTAGCCGAGTGATATTGGTGGCTGCCAGTACCCGTGAAGGCGAAGAGTTGATGCTGTTAGATGCGGTGCAAGGGCTTGATGTACTTACCGTGTTAGTACCGCGGCACCCGCAGCGTTTTGACGAAGTAGAGGCATTGTTAAAAGAACGTAAACTCTCTTATGTACGCCGCACGCAAATGAACACGCCGATTCCAACCAATACGCAAGTAGTGCTCGGCGATAGCATGGGTGAGTTGTACACCTACTATGCAGCGAGTGATTTTGCTTTTGTGGGGGGCAGTTTGTTGAAATTTGGTGGCCAAAACCTAATTGAAGCGGCTAGCATGGGCAAACCCATTTTGATTGGCAAATATACCTACAACTTTGCTGAGGCGACTAAAGGTGCGGTGCAAACGGGTGCGGCAATTCAAGTGCGCGATGTGGAGCATTTAAGATCAAAAATCATACTTTTGATGGACAACCCCAGCAAGCGAGAAAAAATGGGCATGGCGGCACTGGACTTTAGCAAAGCCTCAACTGGCACCACCGTTCGCATGATGCAGTTGATTGGGGAATATCTCACCAAAGAGGCTTAACCAAAAGTGCTTAACTTTTTAACCCTTACTAAGATAATTTTACTAGTACTTTCTTTGTAATACCTTATTGATACGTTAACTTGCTCGAATGCGCTAAATACGATTCAATTGTTTGGGCTGGCACCGGCTCACTAAATAGATAGCCTTGTACTTTGGTACACTTTTTCAACTTTAAACAATCCAACTGTTGTTTGGTTTCTACCCCTTCTGCGACCACATCAAACCTTAAACTTTTGGCCAGCGCAAATATCGCTTCCACAATCGCGGTGTCTACGCTGTCGGAGGGCAAGCCCCGCACAAAACTCTTGTCAATCTTGATGGTATCAACGGGGAATTGCTTGAGATAACTCATAGACGAATGCCCAGTGCCAAAATCATCAATCGAAATGCCTGCACCCAACGCTCTTAATTGCTTAAGTATGCCCACCGCTTTTTCAACGTCTTCCATCAACACAGATTCCGTCAGCTCAATGTGGATAGTGTTAGGATTCACATCCGAATCGCTTAAGGCTTTGCGCACAATATCCACCACACGCTTATCAAAAAACTGACGTGCCGAGATGTTGATGTTCATAAATAAATGTTGATCAAACTGTTCTTGCCATACTTTGATTTGCGCAATCGCTTGCTGAATCACCCATGCACCAATGGTGGTGATAGCGCCTGTATTTTCTGCAATCGGAATAAATACAAATGGGCTTATCATGCCTTCTTTTGGATGGTGCCACCGCAATAAAGCCTCAAACCCCTCAATAGCAGACGTTTGCACGTTGACGATGGGTTGATAATACAACTCAAACTGATTCAGTTTTAACGCGGTTTGCAAATCTGTGGTCAATTTTTGGTGATGATAGTTAGCCTGCTCGACTTCCTCTGAATAAAATTTAAAGGTATTTTTACCTGCAGATTTCGCCCAATACATGGCCACATCCGCATATTTGATTAAATTAGACTCGGAGCAACCATTGGTAAATTGCGCAATACCGATGCTAGTGCCAATGTGCACCTCTTGCCCGTCGATCATGAATTTTTGCGAAATACTATGGATAATACGGTGGCAGATTTTCTCTACATCATAGATGACATTCACCGCTTTGATGACAATGGCAAACTCATCACCACCAATTCTAAACACCGTATCATCTCCATTTAAAATTCTGCGCAAACGTTGACCACATTGTGTAAGTAATTGATCGCCCGCTTCATGACCATGCGTATCGTTGACCACTTTAAAAAAATCCAAATCCAACATCAACAGGTAGAAACATGCTTGGTGTTCACCTGTACATTTGTTGAGGTATTCGGTAAATGCATGGCGGTTGGGTAATTTGGTTTGACTGTCGACGTAAGCCAACTGGTCTAGCTTTTTCTCTACCACGATTCTGTGTTTGAGCTCTTCCACCAACTTGTCATCCCGCATTTTGATGTTATCTAACATGCTATTAATACCTTCAGACAAGGCACCAATTTCATCCGCAGAATGAATATTTGAACGTTGTTTGTAATTGTGAAATTTGGTGATATTAGTCACCAGAGACTCTAGGTAAAGAATAGGCTCGGTGAGCACGCGGTTGAGACGTTTAGACATGGCTCTGGCAAAAAAGGTAGCAAATGTCACCGCAAAAAATAATGCAAAAGCAAACACTTGAATCCGTGCATTCACTTTGTCAAAATTGGCATCAACATAAAGTGTGGCAAGCTGTTGACCATTGACCATTATTGGACGGTTTAGATGGATACCACTTTTACGCTGAGTAATGGCCTTTACCGCTTTGTCGTTGCGATACTGATGATTGCCCGCATAGTAACCGGCAAATTGTGTTTGATTTTTAAGCACTATGTAGGCTTGGTCAATACTGCGATTGATACTAAGGGACTGTAATGTTTCGGCCGCGGCTTTGGAATCTTCGAAGGCAATAGCAGAGCCCACATTATCTTCAATCAGCGTCATTTGCGCGTTCAAATCTTGCATGAGTTCGCGCTGATAACTCAGGTACTGATAAGCAACCGAGATGATAAACACGATTAACATGGCAACTGCAAGCACCGCAAGTTGCATGACCAGCAATTTGTCGCGTATGACTAACTTACTAAAATAGGGTTTCAACATGTCAATTTACCCTAGTGGCCAACCGTAACAGCTTAGAGCTTAAGGTCAGGTTCGCATCTTTTGCTACTTGATGATTGATAGAAAAATGATAGCGTTTATCTACCAACTCAATACGTATCATACTCGAATCTATATATTGATGACCATTATGCACAAACAACACGGCATGTTTTTTGATGAGTTGTAATAAACGCTTGTCCTCTTTTCCTGACACCTCTTCCATAAACAATATTTGGCATGTTTTGACATCATCGATATCACGTAAATGCTTGACATGAACAACCTTACCGTTGAGCGTTTTACTCTTTAACATGCCTTCGTTGACACTTTCTTGATCACTTTCAACCAAGCAAATATTAAAGAAATGCTGAGTACTCTCTGGCCAAGAAGTGTACACAGCAAAGTTGTAAATCAATGCAGCCTTCATGTCGCGCTCATCCACAGTCGCAGCGAAACCTAGCGGTAACCAACCAGCCAAACTCATCACTAATATGAGGTGAATGACGCGACGCATTATTTAAAGTCGTACGTTAGTTGTAGCCAGATGTTTTGTTGATCCTGCTCAAAACTGTCGAGGCGATAAAAACTGGGGGCGGGTACTGCATAACTTTTATTGAATAGATTTTTTACGCTGGCTGAAAACGTAGTGTTTTTAAATATCGCTTGGCTATGCAATGTAAGATTGGCTATGGTATAGCCCCCCAACCGTTGATTGGCGTCGGTGTTTCGGGCACCAACATACTGCACTTCCATCCCCACATGTAAAGCATCGTTAAACACGCCATGGGCAACATTGAGTTTGGCTAGATTTTTTGGTGAATTCACCATCCATCGACCCATGCCATCTGTGGCATATTGCCAGGCATAACTCGCTCTTAAGCGCGTAGCTGTTGACCATTTTTTTTCATACTCGATGTCGATTCCACTAGTTTGACTATGATGCGAATTTTCAGCCTGCAATAAGCCTGGCACAGCTGCCGAATCCACTACGACAATATAATCTTTGGTTTGATAATAATAGAGAGAGCTCAGCCATTTGCTGGTGATATTGGGGCGGTGCTCCACTACCAATTCTGTGGCAGCAATACGTTCTTTATTTACATCAGGATTAGGTAGTTGCGTAATACCATCACCGTAATACTTTTCATACGCATTGGGTCGCCTAAAAGCAGTGGAATAGGAGGCTTTGATGTCTGTTTGCTCGTTGGGAGAGTAAATCAATGCAAGTCGTGGACTCATATTTTTAGCGTTATTACCACCATAATCCACACGCGCGCCGAGGTTAATGGCCCACTGTGGGTCCCAGCGATACTCGTCTTGCAAGTAAGCACTGGCCATGTAGATGCTATTTTCTATATTGTCATCGGGCAAGTAAAAATCTTGTTGATAATCATTGCGATACTCAAAACCATACATCAATTGATGACGGTCAAATCCTGTATACACAAATTTAGACTCTGCGCCCCACCACCGGCCAATATTGTCCTCTTTATATAGTTCGCCACTGAATACATTTCTTGCCTCATAACCGTAGTGACCATAGTATATTTTAGATACATTATTTAGCGCATCAGATAACTGAGCTTCATGACTTAAATTAACATAGGCATTAGTGTCCCGCAGATGATTGGGCTTGGCATTAAAGTCCGCGTCATAACCTGCAGCGGGGTCGTCTTTGGTTCTGTCTACATAAGCCGATTCTAATGTCCATTGTGCATAATTAAACTTTAAAAATAGACGGTGATTGTGTTCTGCATCTAGGTTATCGGCCACACCAAAATTGGTGGCAGGATTGTCAAACGCACTAAAGTAATAATCTTCGCCACGACTGCGATACGTAGACGCAGACACTAGGATATCTGCACCATTTTCGAGTGTATTGCCATAAGTGAGCCGGCTTTTATATCCGTCTTGGCTAAACGCTTCGAGTGCTACTTGTGCGCCATCGATGTGTGATCCTTTTTTAGTGATGACATTGATAATGCCGTAAAAAGCACCGTTTCCATACATCACAGAGCCAGGACCTGACACATACTCTACGCGCTCGATCAGCTCCGTATCGAGCAAGCCATCTTGACCCAAGTAGGAGGAGTTGTATAAATTGTCGTTGGCTTGATGGCCATCAATCAGCAACATCACCCTACCCGGATAATCGCCAGGCCGACCAAAGTCACGTCCGCTCATGTAGGTATACACATGATCACGCTCATGTAGGTATACACATGATCACTGACGGTATTGAGTCCACGCATGCTGTTGATGACTTCGGCTAAAGTGCGGTACCCATAAGATTGAATGTCATTCGCAGTGACAATACTGACTGCAGAGGAGGATTCGCTGATTTGCTTAGCCAATTTAGAAGCGGTCTTCACCTCTTGCGTCAGCAAATCCTCTAAATTCATATCTGTCAAACTTTCATTAGAGTTGGCGAACACACCACTACTCCAACCCATCCACATAAACATAAACATGGAGAGGCACATCGTAATAATACGTTTAGAATCAATAGAATAAACCGTTATCCATTGATGAAAACGTGTATTAATAGTGAGGAAATGCTTCATATCTAACCCATAACACCGATACTTATTAAGTAAACATATCTACTCAGCAACTTGCATGGCAATAAATCATTGATGAACGAATGACTTGCTCACCCATGATTCATGCATGTGATGTTCAATCAATCATCCATCAAGCATTAAGATTAAGTGTAACGAGAATTTTGAGGAATGCCCACAATATTCTTATGGGTATAGATACACGTTATTGCGTATTCACCTTTTTTACAAATACTAACTCACAAGCACCGGCGCCTGTGTCATTTCGCGTCAATGAACTCTTCCAATAGAAGCCGTCTGTTGCATTGGCCTGCACCAA
>NCGC01000030.1 GCA_002281475.1 Methylophilales bacterium 28-44-11 | reverse complement strand
CCAGCAGCCACAAACAATTGGTCAATCAAGCCAGATTGCGCTGCACTGACCACACGTTCTTGACCCACCGGCACCGCAATTTCTGCGGGGAACAAGCGGCTACTGATCATATTGTTCTTACCTATTGTCGCTAACGTGATGCCTAAGCTTTTTTGCTGGCTAGCCGACATCACAACGTCAGTCGCATGACTCTGTAAGTGTAAAAAGAGGAAGAGCATCGAAATCAATAATTTTTTCATGGTAGAACTCCAACGGCTTGGTTGTAACGGGCAATTTCCCATTTCATTTGAATTTGACGACTTGAGTAGGCGCGCTCGCTTTCAAAAAACTGCGCTTGCGCGCGGATTAAGTTGACTAAATCCGTTTCGCCTAAAGTGAATGCTTTTTGTGTCAGGGTTAAGCTTTGTTTTGCAATGTCATGCTGTTGACTGGCTAACCCTAGCTCTGCCCGACTCACGGTTAAATTGTGTTCTGCTTCATGCATGGATTGCTCTAGCCGCATGCGTATGGTTTCCCTATTGCTCACGGCGCTTCCTACTTCTGACGCAGCCATCGCTTTAATAGGGGCAGTGCGCACATCGCTCCCAAATGGAATGCGAATTTTGATGCCCATGCTGTCGTTGTGCGTAAAGTCAAAACCGCCTTGAATTCTGCGCATATTCAATAGTACTTGTGGATTTTCGCGACTTTCAACCGCTGCAAGGCCAAGCTCTGTCTCTGCTAAATTCACTTTTGAAACAGCTTCTAGCCAGATGGGGGATTGCGCATAATCTTTGATTGGGGACTCTTGCTCCTCGAAGACGGCAGGTATTTCATGCAACCCTGTCAACAATTGGTAGCGGTAACGCGCATGCATCAATTCGGCATTGACGCGTAACTTTTCTTTTTCTGCTTTAAGCACTTCTTGCTGGGCCAGATATACATCTGATTTAGCCAGTTCACCGGCCTGAAAACGCTTTTGAATATCTTGTAATAAACGCTGCGCGAGTGCTAATTGGTTGGTAGCTAACAAAATGCTGTTGTCGTTGTATGCCACTTCCCATAACGCTTCCCGTAACATGCCTGCTACTGCAAGCTTCAAACTTTCGCGACTTGCGTCTGCGTTCGCTAGTGTGGCATCGGCCACTTTATAGCGATTGTTACGTTGATTGGGTAACCAAAATGGCAATTCCAAATCGGCTTGCCATTCACGCTCGCCGCGATTACTGGCAAAGCTATCATTTTGGTGGCCTACTACCACTGCTGGTGCATGAGGCAAGGTTGCGCTGGCTTGTATTTTTTTCGCTTCCACCATGGCGGTGCGCGCGTTTAACACGGCTTGATTCGGGTTCCGAATAAATGACTTATCCAGTACCTCATGCAATTTTAGTGCTGGGTTGATGGTTAAATCATCCACATGGTTATCTTCACGCAACACATCAGCAAATGCAGATGCGCAAGTCAGACAGGCCATGATAATGATGAAACATGATTGAATATAAATATTCATGTGACACTCCTAATACATTAACTATATTTGCGACTGAGGTCGCAACTAACTAAGTATTAAGGGCGTGGTGGTGCGCGGGGACGCGTGTTATAGCGGTGAAATAATGGAACTACGCTTTTGACAGCAATAGAGCGATGATAGGTATTGACCGAAATCAACGTGATGATCAGCGCAATCAGAACGGCAATTAATGGCGGTAAGAATTGAAACTCTTCTTTTAAAGCACCTTGGTCAAGGCTGATGATATGCGCTTCACCATGTGCGATGCTCACATGTTGGAACTGATCTTGATGCATGTCAGAGTTAAAGCCATGTATGTGCACACCATGTGGCTGTAGGCTATTGTCTGTCTCGAGATGTGCATGCAATAAGGGGCTAAAGGCTTGCAACATTGCAAACCAAGCAATTGCTATCGAAAAACATACAGTACGAAAACTAACCATGAGTGAATTGTACTTTCAATTCATCAAAATAACAAATTATAGTTATAAATCAAGTATTTATTAAATGAATATCAGTCTCATTACTATTTAAGTTTTTGCCATTGACCATGTGGAAAGTAGTTTGCTATGTTTTTCAAACCAACCTTTTGCGTGTTGTTTTTGCTTGGCTGTTGTGCTGGCATGTAAGGTAGACACAATTTCACAAGTACGTTGATTCACTAGTGCTAAGTAAGCCTGATAAGATTGATTTGGGCTTTTATGTAAACGCTTGAAACCCTCTGAAATCAATTGGGTTTGTTGTGATGTACTTAAATTTTTGTCATGCAGCGATGTAAGAATTTGCACGATATCTGCATTGCGCCTAAGCACTTCTTGATATGTCATTTCTGGTTGAATAGGCGACTGCGCTAATTGTTGTTCAATCATTTCCAATTGAGCGGTGCTTAGGTCACCATAAAAACTCTCTGCATAATCTTCTATTTTATCTAATCTTGCCTCTATTTGGTCTTCTGAAGTTTCTTGCCACCATTCCGATTTCCATTTTTCTGCGCGCTTTTCTAGTTTTGTCTTGAGGTAAGCCATTTGCTTATCACTTAAAGTGGGCGCAATTTCAAGGATGGTTGGCACAAAAGCGAGTTGCAGGTCGGTAACACTAGATTTGATTGTTTCAACTTTTGCACACACTTCAGTCGGTGTTATTTTTTCCTTCGCTGCAATCGATTGAATCTCTTGTATTAAGGACACGTATTGCGGAAGTTCTTGCTGGCGATGCCATTGATGTAAACGATCGAGCGCAGGGTTGAGTGCGGCCTCCTGTGTGGATGTTAAATCCAAATAATCATCCAACCACCAACCCACCACTTCTGGGGCATTCTGGTAAACGGTAGTGGCAAGACCACAACTATTGATTGAAAAAGCAAGAGCTAAGATAAAACTATTTTGAATTAAACGCATTAAAATATGACTAAGTAAAATCAATATAGTTTAGTGAAGATGTGCAAATAAGGCTTAGGCGTGTCATTTAAAGAAGATTGCCTTGATCAAATAAATGTTATTAAGATAAGCCTGACATTGGTCTGCAAGTCTTTTTAATTGTTAAGATTGCCCAAGAAAGTTAAACTGCCTTCAATTAAAAATGAGTAATGAAATATGACGAACGAACACACCAAAACCCACCCTGGGACTACGCTGGAAATCTTAGAACAAATACTTGCTGAAAGCTGTGATTGTAAATTGCGTGAGAAGTGTTTGGACAAATCCAGTCCTGATTGTTTAAAACATCGCAATTTGTATGCAGAGGCGATGATCAATCAAACAGTCACACGCTTAGAATAACTGTGCTTGGGGGTCGGCTTGTACTGGTCGTGTCGTGTAAACCACAGTATCTCCATAAAGTAATTGACCGCCTCGAATAATTCTTGCTGTGATGCCGCCATGACCACGCATGACGTTATAACCACCTGATCCTAACACACGCTCCATTTTACTACATGGCTCGCACGAACCCGTGACTTCAAATACGACTTCGCCAATGGTGAGTTGTAATGCAAGCTGTTCGAACAATGGCTTGGTGGCGATAAGATTCAAGCCTGAAACTACTAAATTTCTGCGCAATAATGAAGGATCAATGGTTTTGCGCATCAACGCATTGATGACAGTTAAATGCTCCGCTTGAATCAACGTAACCTGCCTGTCGCTACCTAATGGCTTATGACTGTGGGTTAGACAAGCTCGGTCACCTTGTAACCCTTTACCCGTAAGCGCTGTAACCGATTCTAAAGACAGGCAGGCAACCTCTCTCGCAGGGCGCACAAAAATGGCTTCAAGTTTTCCAGTTTGCGGAAAATGTTGTGTCAGTTGTTGAATCGTGGAATTAGTTGCCCTGGCGCTGGTCATGGTCAAGTAGACAATTTTTGAGAAGGCTAAATATGCAACATGATACAGAAACCAACGCCAAATTACAGGCCATCGAATCACAACTCATCACCATCAATCGAAATCTATTGAATGTGTTTTGGATTGTGGGTTTCTTTGCTCTGCTTTATTTTGGTTTAATGATATACCTTATGTTTTTTAGGGTCGCTTGAATATTCAGGTCATTAGAAAGTAGCCATGTTAGACGTCATTACTTATCTAGATTTAGAAACTACAGGTGCCACTCCTTTGCATGATCGCATCACAGAAATTGCACTGGTGAGATTTGAGCAGGGTGTAGAGGTGGCGCGTTGGCAAACCTTGGTAAATCCAGAGCAAGCTATCCCAATCTTCATTCAACATCTTACTGGAATCAATAATGACATGGTGGCAAGCGCGCCAACCTTTGCGCAAGTAGCCGATACATTACTAAGCTTCTTAGAGGGTGCGGTGTTGGCTGCCCACAATGTGCGTTTTGACCACGGCTTTATCAAATCGGAATTTAAGCGACTAGGCATCACGCTTCGTCAAAAAGTGTTGTGTACAGTCAAACTTTCTCGCTTGTTATATCCAGAATATAAGAGCCATGGCTTGGATGCTATCGTCCAACGTCATCATATTGCCAATATTGTGCGACACCGTGCCATGGGCGATGTGCAAGCTATGCTTGCGTTTGTGGATGCTGCGCGTATGGAATTGGGTGAACAAGCAATTTATTTCGCTGTACAAAAATTAATGAGCGCACCCAGCTTGCCTCCGCATCTGGATGCACATTTGCTGGATGATTTGCCTGAATCTCCGGGGGTGTACTTGTTTTATGGTGACAATAACTTACCTTTGTACATTGGTAAAAGCGTCAACTTGCGCGCACGCGTGTTGTCGCATTTTAATAGCGATCATGCCTCCACAAAAGAAATGCGCATATCTCAAGAAATTAAGCATATTGAGTGGATTACGACTGCCGGCGAGTTTAGTGCGCTGTTGCTGGAGTCGCGCTTAATCAAAGAGCGGCAGCCCATTCATAACCGTCGGTTGAGAAATGAACGCCAGCTATGTACGTGGCAACTCAGTGCAGATCCGCAAGCCGTCCCTCTGGTGACATTGGTCAGGGAGGAAGATATTGACCCTAGCCAATTGGGTACTTTATATGGCACTTTCAAAACAAAGCGACAGGCCACAGAAGTGTTGCGCACGCTGGCTGAGAAGTATCAGTTATGCCCAAAGTATTTGGGTCTAGAGTCATGGGCGAAAGGGACGTGCTTCTCTCACCAAATTAAACGTTGCAATGGTGTGTGTTGTGGTAAAGAAATTCCAGACATCCATTATCTGCGGTTGCAACAGGCATTGATCGCACATCGTATTAAAATATGGCCATTTCTAGGAAAAGTAGCCATAAAAGAGCATAATGGTGACACTGATTTAACACAGTTGCATGTGTTTGAACATTGGACCTATTTAGGTGCGGCTGATAGTGATGAAGCAGTGATGAGTCTGTGTGAAAGCGTCACCGATTTAAAGTTTGATCGCGACATGTATAAGTTACTACTCAAGGCTTTTAATAGCCCCAAAACACAAATTATTCCGTTGCCCAACATAGCGGTTGAGATGGATTTATATTAAGCGACTCCGTAAGCCATCACAGTGCTGAAATAATGTGTTGTAAAACGTATAGTTTATTTGCTTTCTAGTATTAATTGCGTATAATGCTGAGTTCTTTAAAAGATGATGTTTAAGGCTTTATTATGTACGCAGTAATCAAAACAGGCGGCAAGCAATACAAAGTAGCTGCTGGTGACAAACTAAAAGTTGAAAAATTAGTGGGTGACGTCGGTAGCACAGTGGTCATCGATAAAGTGTTAATGATTGCAGATGGCGAAAAAACCACAATCGGTGCTCCGTTAGTTGCTGGCGCGAAAGTAAACGCAACAGTTGTTTCACACGGCCGTGCTGATAAAGTGATGATTTTCAAATTCCGTCGTCGTAAACATTATCGTAAAACACAAGGCCATCGCCAAAGTTTTACTGAAATTCAAATTGATACCATTGCTGCTAAATAAGCAGTAAAGAAATAAGGACTCGACATGGCACACAAAAAAGCAGGCGGTAGTTCACGTAACGGTCGCGATTCACACGCACAACGTTTAGGTGTTAAAGCATTTGGCGAAACAGTAGTTTCTGCAGGCAGTATTATCGTGCGTCAGCGCGGTACTAAAATGCATGCAGGCGAAAATGTTGGCATGGGTAAAGACCACACACTTTTCGCTAAAATTAACGGTAAAGTAACTTTTGCTGTAAAAGGTGCGTTAAAACGCCATACTGTTAGCATTGTTGCAGTGTAAGCTTGAATGGTTTTGCAAAGCCTCATCGTTTGATGAGGCTTTTTTATTTGGTGGTTTAGTTATAATAGGTTAGTAGTGTTGCTAAATGCGTGAGCGACTCACAATCAAATGCGCACTGAAGTACTATAACGTATAGCACTATAACGAATAGTACAATGACGAAAAGTACTGTTGAGTACATTGAGGATATGAGCATCGCACAAATTTGATTTGTCAGCGTAGCCATTTTAGATATGAAATTTATTGATGAAGCAACGATTAAAGTTTACGCAGGCGACGGTGGTAACGGCGTTGCAACGTTTCGTCGTGAAAAATATGAGCCTATGGGTGGCCCAAACGGTGGCGATGGTGGTAAAGGCGGCTCAATATATGCCATTGCTGACCGCAACATCAATACGTTAGTTGACTATCGTTATACCCGTACGTTTAGAGGGCAGCGTGGCGAGAATGGCCGCGGTGCAGAATGTTACGGTGCCAAAGGGGAAGACACGGTATTGCGTGTGCCAGTCGGCACCGTTATCTCAGATAAAGCCACGGGCAATATGATTGTTGATTTAAGTGTGCATGGTCAAGAAGTATTGCTGGCTAAAGGTGGCGCAAATGGCTTGGGCAACGTGCACTTTAAGTCAAGTATCAACCGAGCGCCACGTCAGTGCACCAAAGGGGAGCCAGGTGAATCGTTTGAGTTGTATTTAGAATTAAAAGTATTGGCAGATGTGGGTTTGCTAGGTATGCCGAATGCGGGTAAGTCGACCTTTATTCGCTCTGTATCAGCGGCAAAACCCAAAGTCGCCGATTATCCGTTTACCACCTTGCATCCTAACTTAGGCGTGGTGAGGGTTGATACCAACCGCAGTTTTGTCATTGCGGATGTGCCAGGATTGATTGAAGGTGCAGCAGAAGGGGCCGGTCTTGGTCACCAATTCTTGAGGCATTTGGCACGTACTTCTTTGTTGCTCCATTTGGTGGATATTGCGCCTTTTGATGAAGCCGTGAATCCAGTAGAAGAAGCCAAAGCCATTGTGAATGAGCTAAAAAAATATGATGAAGAGCTTTACAATAAGCCACGTTGGTTAGTGTTGAATAAAATTGACATGGTGCCAGATGCGAAACAAGTGATGACTGACTTTATAAAAGCATATGGTTGGGAAGGGCGTGTATTTTCCATCTCAGCCATCAATGGAGTCGGCTGCAAAGAGCTTACTTATGCCATCATGGAACACCTAGAGCAAGTGCGTGCACAACAATTAGAACAAGAAGAAGACATTTTAAGCAATGCAAATATCCAAAGTATCGCTGCTACAGAATAGCAAGACACTGATTGTCAAAGTGGGGTCTAGCCTTGTCACCAATAATGGTGAAGGCTTAGATCGCAGCGCTATTGCGGCTTGGGCTGAGCAAATAAGCGTGCTGGTTAAACAAGGTAAGCAGGTTGTATTGGTGTCCAGCGGTGCGGTGGCTGAAGGCATGCAACGCTTGGGTTGGAAAAAGCGCCCAATAGAAGTAAATGAACTGCAAGCGGCGGCCGCAGTGGGGCAGATGGGCTTAGTACAAATGTATGAAAGCTGTTTTGCGCAACATGGGTTACACACTGCACAAATTTTGCTAACGCATGATGATTTAAGGGATCGTAAGCGTTATTTAAATGCCCGCAGTACGCTTAAAACCTTGCTTGCGCTAAACGTTATTCCGATCATTAATGAAAATGACACGGTGGTCACCGAAGAGATTCGTTTTGGTGATAATGATACTTTGGGTGCCTTAGTAGCGAATCTTATCGAAGCGGATGCTCTAGTTATCTTGACGGATCAACAAGGACTTTACTCTGCAGACCCACGTAAAGATAGCAATGCTCAATTTATTCATTTTGAAACGGCTGGCAACCCTGTCTTGGAACAGATGGCAGGCGGTGCTGGAAGTAGTATAGGTACTGGCGGCATGCTGACCAAAATTTTGGCGGCCAAACGTGCAGCGAGCAGTGGTGCGCATACTGTGATTGCCTCTGGCAGAGAAGCAAATGTGCTAGTGCGTCTGAGTGCAGGTGAAGCCATCGGTACCCATCTCGAAGCTGGGCAGATGAAAATTGTGGCTAAAAAACAGTGGTTAGCTGACCATCTGCGATTTGGTGGTCAATTGGTATTAGACGACGGCGCTGCTAATGTGCTGACCAAAGAAGGTAAGAGCTTATTGGCCATTGGTGTAATCGACGTTCAGGGAACATTTGAACGTGGTGATGTGGTCGCCTGCATCAATAGTCTGGGCAAGGAATTAGCACGTGGCATCGTCAACTACAATTCACAAGAAGTAGCCCGTATTAAACGTAAGCCCAGTCATGAAATTGAACACATATTAGGTTATGTGGAAGAATCAGAGTTAATACACCGTGACAACATGGTATTACTTTAAGAAGCGGTATAGGCGCTTGTATTAGTACGTGACGGTCGCAAAGATCAGTTGATTGTAAGTGAATTTAAAAAAGGCAAAAATCAATGAGTAAACCTTTAGTTGCTATTATTATGGGGTCTGACAGCGATTGGCCAGTGATGAAAAACGCTGCGCAAATGTTGGCTGATTTTGGTGTGCCATATCAGGCCAAAGTCGTGTCTGCTCATCGTACACCCGATTTGATGTTTGCCTTTGCAGAAAGTGCTGCCGAGCAAGGCTTTCAAATCATTATTGCTGGTGCCGGCGGTGCAGCACATTTACCAGGGATGGTGGCTGCTAAAACGACATTACCAGTATTGGGTGTGCCCGTACCATCCAAACATTTGCAGGGACAAGATTCCTTACTCTCTATCGTGCAAATGCCCAAAGGTATTCCAGTGGCCACCTTTGCCATTGGTGATGCAGGTGCGGCAAACGCTGGTTTATTTGCGATTGCGATGTTGGCAAATCATGATGCTGCTTTAGCCGCTCAATTAGCGCAATTTAGAACCAAACAAGCAGAAAAAGTACATGCCATGGAGTTAAATGACCAACCATGAAGTCAACAGAAGTCAAACAAATAAGCGTGATTAATCCACCCGCCATGCTAGGCATGTTAGGAGGCGGCCAGTTGGGCCGTTTTTTTGTGATTGCCGCACATGAAATGGGCTATCAAGTGACTGTGTTAGATCCAGATCCGAATAGCCCAGCAGGTAACATTGCTGATGTGCATTTGTGTGCGCATTACGACGACATGGATGCGCTCAGTCAAATGGCAGAAACTTGTCAGGCGGTGACCACGGAGTTCGAGAACGTGCCTGCTGCTACACTGGATCTGCTTGCAAAAACCACCCGCGTGTTTCCAAGTGCGCATTCGGTGGCGATTGCTCAAAACCGTGTATTAGAAAAAAACTTTATTCGTGATGCAGGCTTGCCTGTTGCTCCTTTTGTGGTGATCCATCAAGCAAGTGACTTACCAGAAGATAGCCATAGCATTTACCCCGCTATTTTGAAAGTGGCGCGCTTTGGTTACGATGGCAAAGGCCAGGCACGTGTCAAAAATCATGCCGAGGCACTTGCTGCGTTTGCGCTTTTTAAGCAAGAAGTGTGCGTGCTAGAGCATATGTTGCCGCTGGATCTCGAAGTGTCTGTGGTATTGGCGCGTGACGCAAATGGCCATATTGTTGCATTTCCAACGGCAGAGAATAGTCATCTCAATGGTATTCTGGATGTGAGCATAGTGCCCGCGCGTTGTTCAGAAGTGACTAAAGCCAATGCGCAAGAGTTAGCCAAAAAGTTAGCCAAGGAATTGAATTATATTGGAGTGATAGGTGTAGAGTTTTTTGTAGTGGGCACACAGTTACTGGTCAATGAAATTGCCCCACGCCCGCATAATTCTGGGCACTACACTATCGATGCTTGTATTACCAACCAATTTGAACAGCAGGTGCGCGTGACGGCTGGTTTACCGTTAGGGGATGCGCGTCTACATAGTGAGGCTGTCATGGTGAATATATTGGGTGACAGCTGGATAGATGGCAAACAACCAGATTGGGATAAAGCGTTTGCACATCCAAATCTAAAGTTACATCTTTATGGTAAACATGAACCGCGTAAAGCCCGAAAAATGGGACACTTCACCGTGATTGGCAAAGACAAAGATGCCGTTTTGAATATCGCCCGTATTGCGCGCGGAGAGCTACATATCGGGATTTAGCCTACATCATTCATCATAAAAATATAAGGAGAATATATGGCCATCATTAACCCAAGTCTTGAAGTAAAAGCTTTTCCTCGTGTGATTAAATATGTTGTGCTCACCATTGTGGTGTTGGTGTTGCTGTCTTGGTTAAATCCTTTTGTGGTGATTAATGCCGGTCATCGCGGTGTCATCACCACCTTTGGTAAAGTGAATCAAACTGTATTGGAAGAAGGTCTGCATTTTCGTATCCCCATCATGCAGCAAGTGCGTGAGATCAATGTGCAGATTCAAAAAGCAGAAGGCGATGGCGATGCTGCTTCACGCGATTTGCAACAAGTGCACACTAAAATTGCGTTAAATTACCACTTAATTCCCACTCGCGTAGCAGAGACGTTTCAACTAGTCGGTGACTTAAACTCGGTGGGTGACCGCATCATCGTACCCGCGGTGCAAGAAGCGTTTAAAGCAACGACAGCCAAATACACTGCCGAAGAACTGATTAGCAAACGTCCTGAAGTACGCGACCAAATTAGCCAGTTTATGAAAGATAGGTTGCTACGCCATGGTATTGCGATTGATGAGTTCAGTATTGTGAATTTTCGATTTTCTGAAAGCTTCAATCAAGCCATTGAAGGTAAAACCACCGCAGACCAATTGAAACTCAAAGCAGAGCGTGATCTTGAGCGCATCAAAGTGGAAGCTGAGCAAAAAATTGCTTCAGCCAAAGCAGAAGCAGAAGCGTTAAGGTTGCAAAAGCAGGAAATTACGCCGGACTTGCTTAAATTACGTGAAATTGAAAACCAACGTTTGGCATTAGAAAAATGGAATGGCCAATTGCCGCAAGTCACGGGGGGGTCGGTCCCATTGATTAATATTAAGTAGTTCAATTTTTAGTGGTGCTGGTTTTTCTAAATGTTTTTTATGTTGCATCAGAATTGAACATTTGAATCTCGCAGTTAATTACTGCTTTACTAAGTAGTTTGAATTACCATGAAGTTTGAAAAAGTGTAATAAAAAAGCCGAACATATGTTCGGCTTTTTTTATGCAAGTACTGAATTATTCAGCTTTTGGTTTTTTTGGTTTCGCTGCTGCTTTTGGTTTTGCTTCAGCTTTTGGCTTGGCTGCTGCTTTTGCTGGTTTTGCAGCTGCTTTTGGTGCGGTTGCCTTTTTAACAGTAGCTAACACTACTGGCGCGTCGCCATTGAGGGCTTTAATTGCAGCAGTTAAACGGCTTTTATGACGCGCTGCTTTGTTCTTGTGAATAATTTTTTTATCGGCAATGCGATCAATGATGCCAACGTTTTCTTGGTATGAAGCAACTGCAGCGGCTTTGTCGCCAGCTTCAATCGCTTTAATCACTTTTTTGATTGCAGTACGCAAAGTAGAACGCAACGCTGCGTTGTGCGCATTCACTTTTACGGATTGGCGCGCGCGTTTGCGTGCTTGTGCGGTATTTGCCATGTTTGATTATCCTAATGCTTTAAGGGTATAAATACGAAACCGTGCATAATAATGTTTTTGAGCTTGTTTTGCAAGGCTTAATTATGCCTCTCTGTGCGGTGTTATGCCTCGCCCATGATAAAATCACGCGATTATATGAATAATAAAGTTTTCATTCCTTCATGAACTTACTCAGAGTCCTCGCCAACATTGGCAGTATGACGTTTTTCTCGCGCATTTTAGGTTTTGTGCGTGATACGTTGATTGCGCGTGCCTTTGGTGCAAGCATGCTGAGCGATGCTTTTATAGTCGCGTTTAAAATACCCAATTTACTTAGACGCATTTCTGCCGAGGGTGCATTCAGCCAAGCCTTTGTGCCTATTTTAGGGGAATATAAAACACAGCGCGGTTTTGATGAGACGCATGCGCTCATCAATCGCGTGGCGACATGGTTGGGTTTGATATTGGTGGTAGTGACACTGCTTGGCATGTTGGCAGCGCCCTTAATCGTTATGTTGATCGCACCAGGTTTTCAAGCCAATCCAGCCAAAATGCAACTGACCATTGAGCTATTAAGAATCACATTTCCGTATATTTTCTTTATCTCTTTGGTGTCCATGGCGGGTGGCGTACTCAATACCTATAATAAATTTGGCATACCAGCATTCACGCCTGTTTGGCTCAATGTATCGATGATTGCTGCCGTATTGTTTTTTGCAGATTATTTTACCGAGCCGATCAAAGTATTGGCTTGGGCAGTATTTGTGGGTGGGTTTTTGCAACTTGTGTTTCAAATCCCCTTTTTAAAGCAAATTGGTTTATTGCCGCGTTTAGATTTTAAGCAAGATGACGAAGGAGTGTGGCGCATACTAAAGTTGATGGGTCCCGCCTTGTTGGGGGTATCGGTTGCACAAATCTCATTGATTTTAAACACTATTTTCGCTTCGTTTTTAACCACAGGGAGTGTCAGTTGGTTGTATTACGCCGATCGCCTCATGGAATTTCCTACAGGCGTATTGGGCGTGGCGTTGGGCACCATTTTATTGCCGAGTTTATCTAAAGCCTACGCCAGCAAAGATGAAAGCGAATATGGTCAACTGCTCGACTGGGGTTTGCGCTTAACCTTTATATTGGCGGCACCTGCGGCAGTCGCGTTGGCAGTGTTGGCCACGCCGTTAGTTTCTACCCTATTTTATTACGGTAAATTTACCCCCACCGATGTAGCGATGACACAGCAAGCGCTGATAGCCTATAGCGTTGGTTTGTTGGGCATGATTTTGGTGAAGATTTTAGCACCTGGTTTTTATGCGCGTCAGAATATCAAAACGCCGGTGAAAGTGGCAGTTTTTACGCTCGTGCTCACTCAGGTGATGAATGTGATCTTTATTTACGGCTTCGATTTAAATCATGCAGGACTCGCACTGGCGTTGGGTTTGGGCGCTTGTATCAACGCTGGATTGCTTTATTATCATTTACGCAAAGCACAACTTTTTCATCCATTGCCTGGGTGGTGGATATTCCTGTTGAAATTATTATGCGCATTAGTTGCCATGGGGCTTGCTTTGTATTTCGCGATGGGTGAAAGACATGATTGGTTAATGTGGGGTGTGATGAATCGCTTAATGCATTTGTCAGGCTTGGTAGTGTTAGGGTTGGCGGTCTATTTTGCGGTATTGTTTTTGTTGGGCTTTAGGCCCCAACAGTTTTCACGCAGAACGGCGAGATAAGCGTGCAAGTATTTAGACATCTGCCTATCCAGCAACCTACGCCCATGGCATTGGCGATTGGTAATTTTGATGGCTTACATTTAGGCCACCAAGCATTGTTAGCCAAGTTGGTAGACACTGCAAATACCAAAGGTGTTACGCCTGCGGTGATGACATTTGAGCCACATCCGCGTGAGTATTTTGCGCCACAACATGCACCTGCACGCCTGTCATCGATGCGTGAAAAGCTGGAGTATTTTGAAGAGGCTGGTGTGCAAAAAGTGTTTGTTTGCCGTTTTAATCAAGCGTTTGCCAGCATTAGCGCGCAACTTTTTATGCACGACATTTTGCGCCAACATTTAAACGCCAATATTATTTTAGTGGGGGGTGACTTTTGCTTTGGCGCTAAGCGACAGGGCACTACACAAAGTTTTATTGAACATGGCTTTGATTTGGTGGACTTCCCACCAATAGAAGTAGTAGGAGAACGCGTCTCAAGTACGCTAGTGCGTAATGCATTAGTCAACGGAGACTTAATGCGGGCTGAGGCATTACTAGGACGACCTTATAGCATCAGTGGCAAGGTGGTGCATGGTGCAAAACGTGGCCGTCAGTTGGGTTACCCTACAGCGAATGTGCATATGCGGCACGAACGGCCAGCATTAACAGGGGTTTATGCGGTAAAATTGAATGGTTTAAATGGTGTCGCTAATTTGGGTATACGGCCCACCATCGCAGGCGTACCAAAGTTGATGCTTGAAGTCTATATATTTGACTTTGCAGGAGATTTATACGATCAGCACGTGCACGTACAGTTTTTTCACAAAGTACGTGATGAAGTAAAATTTGAAAATTTAAATGCGTTGAAAACACAAATTGCAAAAGATGTTGCTGTTGCAACCGATTATTTTAAGAACCAGAGTTAACAATTAAGCCATGACTGACCAAGCAAAATCTGAACAAACCTCCAAGTACAAGTTGAATCTGCCGGAAACTAGCTTTCCGATGCGTGGCGATCTTGCAAAGCGTGAACCTGCATGGCTGGCGCAATGGCAAGAAAAAAAGTTGTATCAAACAATAAGAGCTGTGCGCAAAGGGGCTAAAAAATTCATTTTGCATGATGGCCCTCCCTATGCCAATGGTGATATTCACATCGGGCATGCCGTCAATAAAATTCTTAAAGACATCATTGTTAAATCTAAAACCATGAGTGGGTTTGATGCGCCCTATGTGCCAGGTTGGGATTGTCATGGCTTGCCAATTGAGTTGGTCGTAGAAAAAGCACATGGTAAGAATATCGAGCCAGCTAAGTTTCGCGAGCTTTGCCGCACTTATGCGGCTGAGCAAGTAGAAAAGCAAAAGAAGGATTTTATTCGATTAGGTGTTTTAGGGGATTGGGATCATCCTTATCTGACCATGGATTTTAAAACCGAAGCCGACATCATGCGGGCATTGGGCGAAATCTATAAAAACGGCTATTTGTATCAGGGCAGCAAACCTGTGCATTGGTGTGTGGATTGCGGATCAGCGCTGGCTGAAGCCGAGGTGGAATATGAGGATGTCAATTCACCTGCGATTGATGTCGGTTTTAAAGTGGCCGACCAATCAGCTTTAAGCAAAGCGTTTGGTGTGGAAATGACAGGCGATGCTTATGCAGTCATCTGGACCACAACACCTTGGACATTGCCAGCAAATCAAGCGGTGAGTGTGCATCCTGAGTTGACGTATGATTTGGTGCAAACAAGTAAAGGGTTGTTGATACTTGTGCATGAATTGGTAGAAGCAACGTTGGCGCGCTATGGTGAAACCGACACTCAAGTATTAGCATCATGCCAAGGTGAGGCCTTAAATGGTTTATGGTTAAACCATCCGTTTGACCATCGCCAAGTATCGATGATTACTGGCGAACATGTGACTACTGAAGCGGGCACTGGATTGGTGCATACCGCACCAGCGCATGGTAATGACGACTGGTTGGTGATGCGTGCCAATTTTCCCAATGAAAAGCCACGCGTATTAATTGGTGGCGATGGCAAATTCTTCACCAGCGATTTGGTGGAATTTGCAGAGATTCGTGGCTTAAGTCGCCAAGAAGCCAACAAAGTGATTTTGGCCAAGATGCAAGAAAACGGCACTTTACTCGCCAGTGCGCGTTTGAATCATAGCTTTCCACATTGCTGGCGCCATAAAACGCCTTTAATGCAATTGGCAACGCACCAGTGGTTTATTGGCATGGATAAACCAAGTGCTGATGCTCGGAAAAAGCTTAATCAGTTTCCTGATAAACCATATACAGAATATTCAGCAGAAGAACATTCCGAACTAGAACGTATGACAGATACCGAGCTGCGACATGTTGCTTGGAAGGCGCTAGAAACTACTGAATTTTTCCCAAGCTGGGGGCGCGCACGTTTAGAGGCGATGATTAAGAACCGTCCTGATTGGTGCGTATCTCGTCAGCGCAATTGGGGTGTGCCGATGCCGCTATTTGTGCATAAAGAAACAGGTCAACCGCATCCAAAAACAGTGGAATTATTAGAACAAGCAGCTTTGCTTACTGAGCAAGCGGGGGTAGAGGCTTGGTTTAGTTTGGATAGTGATGCGTTTTTAGCACAACACGCACCAGAGAATGCTTCACAGTATAAAAAAGTGTCTGATACCTTGGATGTTTGGTTTGATTCTGGAGCTACCCATGCGGCAGTACTCAAGCGTCGCCCAGAGCTACAAAATCCTGCTGATTTATACCTAGAGGGTTCTGATCAGCATCGCGGTTGGTTCCAATCCAGTTTGTTAACAGGATGTGCCATTGATGGGCGTGCGCCTTACAACGCCTTATTGACACACGGCTTTGTGGTGGATGGTGCAGGCCACAAAATGAGTAAATCCAAAGGCAATGTGGTCGCGCCACAAAAGGTGATGGATACGTATGGCGCAGATATTTTGCGCTTATGGGTAGCCTCTACCGATTACTCAGGTGAGCTGACCATTTCAGATGAAATCTTAAAACGAGTGGCCGATAGCTACCGTAAA
>NCGC01000157.1 GCA_002281475.1 Methylophilales bacterium 28-44-11 | reverse complement strand
AACCAATACGCACAATGGTAGCACCTTCTTCAATCGCCACTTCAAAATCCTCTGACATGCCAATCGATAACGTGTCTATTGCGTAGCCTGCTTGTTTCATTTGCAAATAGGCATGATATACCTGCTTAAATTGCTGGCGTTGTAAAGTTTTGTCTGGCGTGGGTGCTGGAATCGCCATAATGCCGCGTAATTTCAGGTTGGGTAACGCAGTAATAGCCTTCGCCAATGCAAACATGTCTACGAGGTCGGTACCGCTCTTGCTTGCCTCTTCACTGCTATTGATTTGAATGCACACATTGAGTGGTGCTAGAGAAGAAGCACGCGCACTGGCTAAACGTTCTGCAATTTTAATGCGATCTACTGAGTGTACCCAAGCAAAATGTTGAGCAATTAACTGCGTTTTATTGCTTTGAATTGGGCCGATGAAATGCCATTCAATCGCGCAATCTTGCAACTGGGACTGTTTAGCAATGGCTTCTTGTACGTAATTTTCACCAAAAATTATTTGCCCTGCGTCATACGCTAATCGCATTTTTTCAGCAGACTGCGCTTTACTGACAGCACATAATTGCACTGTGTCATTACGTCCAACTTGCGCTTTAGCTTGGGCAATTCTTGCATGAATTGCTTGCAAACTGTCATAAAAAGTGTTCATAATTCAAACATCTTAAAGATTAAACTTTGTGTAAAGTCTTAAGATAAAATTTAATTATAAAATATTGCTGGAGCTGATAGTGGATATTTCTGATTTACTCGCGTTTGCCGTCAAAAATAAAGCGTCCGATTTACATCTATCAGCAGGCTTGCCACCAATGATTCGTGTGCATGGTGATGTGCGCAAAATAAATGTACCTGCTATGGACCATTCTCAGGTGCACGATATGGTGTATGACATCATGAATGATGGTCAGCGCAAAGTGTATGAAGAAACGCTTGAGTGCGACTTCTCTTTTGAAATTCCTAATTTGGCGCGTTTTCGTGTCAATGCCTTTAACCAAAACCGTGGTTCAGGTGCAGTATTTCGTACTATTCCTTCGAAAATACTCACCCTAGAACAACTGAATGCACCTGCCATTTTTAAAGAAATCGCCAATACCCCAAGGGGCATTGTCTTGGTCACTGGGCCTACGGGTTCTGGTAAATCCACCACATTAGCGGCCATGGTTGATTATGTGAATGAAAACGAAATGGGCCATATATTGACGGTGGAAGACCCCATTGAGTTTGTGCATACCTCTAAAAAATGTTTGATTAACCAACGTGAAGTTGGCCCGCATACATTATCTTTTCAAAACGCGTTGCGCTCTGCATTACGTGAAGACCCGGATGTGATTTTGGTGGGTGAGATGCGTGACTTGGAAACCATCCGCTTGGCACTGAGTGCGGCAGAAACCGGCCATTTGGTATTTGGTACTTTGCATACGAGTTCTGCGGCTAAAACGGTGGATAGGATTGTGGATGTGTTTCCTGCTGCCGAAAAAGAAATGGTACGTTCGATGTTGTCTGAATCATTACGTGCTGTCATTTCACAAACTTTGTGTAAAACTAAAGATGAGCAAGGCCGTGTGGCAGCGCACGAAATCATGATAGGTACGCCAGCGATACGCAATTTGATTCGTGAAAATAAAGTGGCACAAATGTATTCTGCCATTCAAACAGGCCAAAATATTGGCATGCAGACGTTAGATCAGAACCTACAAGACTTGGTGCGCAGAAACATTATCAGTGCAGCCGAAGCGCGCGGAAAAGCAGCCAACCGTGATTCGATTGTCGGCTAGATATACCCATACCATTTATTAGGATAAGCAATGGAACAAGGTCAGGCAGAAAAGTTTGTATTTGATTTGTTGAGGCTGATGATGACCAAGAAAGCCTCAGACATGTTCATCACTAGTGGCTTCCCACCTGCCATGAAGGTGGATGGCAAGATGACGCCTGTCAGCACACAAGTGTTATCGTCACAGCAAACACGTGAAATCTCGCGTTCCATCATGAACGACAAGCAAACCGCAGAATTTGATGCCACTAACGAATGTAACTTTGCTATTGGACTGCCCGGTGTGGCAAGGTTTAGGGTCAATGCTTTTATTCAACGCGGAACCGTTGGTTTAGTATTCAGAACCATTACCACCAAAATCCCCAAGTTTGAAGACTTGGGTTTGCCAGAAATATTAAAAGAAATCGCCATGACCAAACGTGGTCTTGTGATTTTTGTGGGCGGCACTGGCTCTGGTAAATCCACCTCACTGGCCGCCATGGTGGGGTATCGCAATGAACACAGTTTTGGTCACATCATTACTATCGAAGACCCAGTGGAGTTTGTACACGAGCACAAGAATTGCATCATTACGCAGCGTGAAATCGGTGTAGATACTGATAACTGGCACATTGCTTTGAAAAATACCTTACGCCAAGCGCCAGATGTGATTTTGATTGGGGAGATTCGTGACCGTGAAACCATGGATTATGCCATTGCGTTTGCTGAAACCGGACACTTATGTATGTCGACCTTGCATGCAAACAGCACTAACCAAGCGTTAGACCGGATCATTAACTTTTTCCCAGAAGAACGTAGACAACAATTGCTGATGGACTTGTCGCTCAACTTGAAATCAGTGATTTCTCAACGGCTGATTCCTAAGCGTGATGGGGTAGGGCGTACTGCTGCTATTGAAATTTTGCTCAATTCGCCATTGATATCCGATTTGATTTTTAAAGGTGATGTGCATGGTATTAAAGATATCGTGGGGCGCTCACGTGAGTTAGGCATGCAAACGTTTGACCAAGCCTTGTTTGACTTGCATGAAGCCGGTTTAATCACTTACGACGATGCATTGCGAAACGCTGATTCTGTCAATGATTTACGCTTGAAATTTAAACTACAAAGTAAAGATGCACATGCGCGTGATAATTCTTCTGGTTTAGATCATTTAGGCATTATGTAACTTATATTGGTAGGTATGTATTGTTAGGTACGCATTATAAAAAAGCCAGAGATAACTCTGGCTTTT
>NCGC01000156.1 GCA_002281475.1 Methylophilales bacterium 28-44-11 | reverse complement strand
CTTTACGACATTGAAAGCCAAGCATTATAAAAACTTAGTAATATAAGAAACCTATTGTGGGGGGGGGGAAACTAAATAAAAATTTAGTTGCACCAGATTTTCACTTGATGGGTTAAGTCCATCCATATTGCAGTTGCACTCACTATTGTGAGCAACAACCCGGCTAAGCGCATGCTTGTGGCGTCAGTTAACCATGAAATACCTGATTTGAGCTTGAGCCATAATTGTGGCGCCAAGATAAGTGAAATACTGCTACCCGTTGCAAAGGTAGCCATGCTAATGGCGCCGTTGAGGGGGTTAGCCTGTAATGAGGCGACCAGTAAAGCCGAATATAACAAGCCGCAAGGCATGAGCACCCATAACATACCCGTTAAAAACACCCCTTTTGAAGGCCCTGCGGCTTGACGTAGTCGTGCCCATATTCCCTTACCTACTTTATCTGCCCAAATAGGTTGGCGTGCCAATAGCAATAACATTAAGCCCCAGACCAATACAAGCACATGAAAAAACGTCCACAAAGGATGCAACGAGGCAGTTTGATCTGACACCCAAGCCAAACTTTTGACTGAATACGCAGCCAGCGCGCCTAAGCTGGCATACCCGAAAATGCGACCAAGTTGGAAAATTAAATAGTCATACCGATTGGATTGGTTTTGATGAATATAGGCGCAAGCACCTCCGCACATTGCAACACAATGCGGCCCACCTGCCACGCCCATTAAAAAGGTGGCTATTGCAAACGAAAATGGAATGTCAGGCAAAAAACGTGATTACAACCTAAATAATTTTAGAAAAACGTGCCCGGTTAGTATCTGTCTGTAAATAACGATCAAATACCATGGCGATAGCACGCACAAAGAACCAGCCCATCTCAGTCACTTTAATGCCATCTTGCTCAATTACCAGCATGCCTGCTTGCTCTTTCTCTTTCAACATGGCTAACTCGTCTGCAAAATAGGCATCAAACTGAATCATATGAGACAGTTCTATCGATTCGTATTGTAATTCACCATGACACATAATGGCCATAATCACCGCACGTCTGATCAAATCATCTCGCGAAAGCGCTAAACCACGTACGACTGGGAAATGACCCTGATCAATATGATCATAATACTCTTCTAAAGTTTTAGCGTTTTGACTATATGTTGCGCCAATCTTACCGATGGAAGAAACCCCCAAACCAATTAAATCACTTTCTGCTTGAGTGCTGTAGCCCTGAAAATTACGATGCAACCTGCCTTGTTTTTTGGCAACTGCCAGCGTATCTTCAGGCAATGCAAAATGATCCATGCCAATATAAATATAGCCTGCATCCATAAAGGTACTGATTGCGTCTGACAGCATACTGATTTTGGCAGTTGCAGAGGGTAACTCGTATTGGCTAATGCGTCGTTGAGGTTTAAAGCGCTCAGGTAGGTGGGCGTAAGCATATAACGCAATCCTATCGGGACGCAATGCAACAACTTGATCTAAAGTGCGTTTAAATGATTCTGTCGATTGTTTGGGTAAGCCATAGATTAAATCAACATTAATAGAATCAAACTTTAATTGACGCGCAACCGCCATCAAATCAAACACTTGTTCTGCTGGCTGAATCCTATGCACAGCCTTTTGCACTTCTGCATCAAAGTCTTGCACACCAAAACTTAAACGATTAAAGCCCAGTGCTGACAAGTGGGCTAACCTTTTTTCATCCACTGTTCTGGGGTCAATCTCAATGGAGTATTCACCACCCGCAGATAAATCAAAGTTATGACGAATCAATGTCATTAACTCAGTCAGTTCTTCATCTGAAAAAAATGTTGGGGAGCCACCACCCAAATGGAGTTGTGTCACCAATTGACCACGCCCCAGATGTTCTACATTTAAATCAATTTCACGACTCAGGTAACGCAAGTATTCTGTACTTTTTTTATGTTGCTTGGTGATGATTTTATTACATGCACAATAAAAACATAGCGACTGGCAAAACGGGATATGCACATAAATTGATAAAGGTTGCGTCCAGCCGCTGACACGACGTTGCGCGAGCGCCTGCACATAAGCACCTTCTGTAAACGCTTCTACAAAGCGGTCTGCCGTTGGATATGATGTATAACGGGGACCTGCTACATCATATTGGATGATTTGCTTTGGGGTAATATGTGGCAAATGCTCTGTGGCCATCTCTTCAATCTCTGCTAAGGTCATCATGTCACTCCTAGATAATGCATGCTACTTTGCCAGCATTCTTTAATCTGTTCATTGATGTACATCAAACAGAGAAATATTCCATCAAGCACAATGCATTAGATTGTTTGTCCAGAAAATCATTTGTTTGATGCAAACGCACATGCTCAGGCTTATAATACGAGTGATGAACTTGATAACACTTCAGTCTGACATTCTATGAATCCCGAGATGATTAAAGTCGCCTGTTCTAATTGCAACTTACGCGAGCTGTGTATGCCAGTGGGACTAGACCATAGCGAAATGGTCAAACTAGATCATGTGGTCTCAACTCGTAAACGCGTGAAACAAGGTGGGCATTTATTTAGCCATGGCGACCCCTTCACTACCTTGTATGCCATTCGTACCGGTTACTTTAAAACCTGCGTGATGTCAGAAGATGGTCGCGAGCAAGTCACTGGATTTCAAATGGCAGGTGAAATTATTGGCTTAGATGGTATTGTCAGTGACATGCATAATTGCAATGCAGTCGCGTTGGAAGACGCTGAAGTATGCATCATGCCGTTCGAAAATATCGAAGAATTATCGCGTGAATTTCCTGTGTTGCAACGCCATGTGCATAAGATCATGAGCCGTGAAATTGTGCGCGAAAATGGCGTGATGATGTTGTTAGGTAATATGCGTGCGGAAGAGCGCTTAGCTGCTTTTTTACTCAATTTAGTACAACGCTTACATGCCCGAGGCTTTTCGCAATCGGAGTTTGTTTTACGTATGACGCGCGAAGAAATTGGCAGTTACTTAGGTATGAAGCTTGAAACGGTGAGTCGTACTTTTTCTAAATTTAGTGAAGA
>NCGC01000155.1 GCA_002281475.1 Methylophilales bacterium 28-44-11 | reverse complement strand
ATGGCAGTTTGACGGTCTTTATTTTTAAAGACGATCATGGCAATACCTACCACAGCACCGATAACGGAACTGAGCAATATAACGGCTGGTAATAGTTGCCAGCCAAACCAAGCGCCGAGGGCCGCTAGCAATTTAAAATCACCATAGCCCATACCTTCCTTACCGGTCACCCATTTAAACAGCCAGTAAATGGACCACAAAATAAGATACCCTGCCATCGCGCCAATGACTGCCGACGATAAACTGACGAAACCGTTATTTAAATTGAATAATAACCCTAACCAAAGTAGCGGTAAGGTGATGTCATCTGGTAGTAACTGGGTGTCAAAATCGATACAAGTCAGTGTGATCAAGGCAAACACAAACAACCATGCAAACAACGTGGTACTGCTGTAGCCGAACTTAATGGCCACAGCCCCTATCAGCAACCCTGTAACCGCCTCGATGATTGGGTAACGCACGCTGATGGGTGTTTTGCAGCTACTACACTTTCCTCTTAAAAACAGATAGCTAATGATGGGGATGTTTTCTAACGCCGTAATATTGTGCTGACACTTAGGGCAGGCTGAGCGTGGTGTTATTAAATTGTATTGGACATTCTCTGGCACATCTTTGCCTTGCAATTCTAGACAGTTGGCATGCCATTCTCGCTCCATCATGATCGGCATTCGATGAATGACGACATTTAAGAAACTCCCCACCAACAAACCAAAGACCACTGAAAGACTAATAAATAACGTCGGTTCACTGCGTAATAATTCTGACAATGGTGCGAAAATATCGAACATAATGACCTTGAAAATAGATGTAAACTTTTGCAATCATCGCACCGTTAATATATGTGTGCAATATCGAAAATGATTTTGGTGTAAAAATTGCTAGATGAATATTGCATGGCACTTGAATAGTAACCAATAGTCACCACATAATAAATGTAACCGAAGCAAAGGACTGATGATGACGAATGACCATAAAGTATTTGATAGAACACAAGTAGAGTTAAATCAATTTGAGCATCCCGCTTGGGATGAGCCGATCATTTGTCGCGTAGAAGTAGATTTACCAGGTTGGTTAGCACAACTCACTGGCGATCGCACTTGGGAAATCTATGGTGAAGATGAAGAAGAAACCTGCATAAGTTTTACGATGCGCCAGAGACAATCTGCCGAGCCACGCAAATTGCTAGTGCCTAAGCAAGCCGAAGTAACGCTGTATCACAACGGTTACGCAGTGGTGGATGTCGATGGTGAGGCCTTATTTGATGGCTCATTGACGACAGGGACCAGCGAGTGTGCGCATCTAAGTTATTATCATGCCACTGGCGAGCAAATCATCCTCAATTAAGCTTGACTCAAAAGACACGGCTTATCAGCAATGCTGGTAGGCCGTTTTTTATTGGGTTATCTAGACCGAAATTATTTTTAACGTGAATCTAGTACTGGCGAGTTACTGCAAAATCCGCTAAATCAACCAATGCTTGATGATGAGGATGCTGTGCAAACGATGCAATCGCTTCACACGCTTTCATTGCTTCACCTCTAGCTACATTTCGTACATATTCCAAAGCACCTGTCGATGCTAATGCAGACAATACCGCATCTAACTGTGCTAAATCACCTTGGGTAATCGCTTCTTTAATGAGTGCTGCTTCGGACTGACTACCATGTTGTATCGCGTAAAGCAGTGGCAAAGTAGGTTTACCTTCAGCTAAATCGTTACCTAATTTTTTACCTATTTGCGCGGGATCGCCGCTCAAATCGAGTACATCGTCAATTAACTGAAATGCTGTACCCAAGTGCATGCCATAAGCGGCCAAGCCTTGCTCTTGCTGCGGGTTGGCTTGACTCATTACAGCACCTAAGCGCGTTGCTGCCTCAAACAATTTAGCGGTTTTAAAGTGAATCACTTTTAAATAAGCTTCTTCTGTGACATCTACTTTTCGTACATTAAGCAACTGTAATACTTCACCTTCAGAGATGGTATTGGTTGCCTCGGCCAAAATCTCCATCACCCGCATATTTTGCAACGTCACCATCATCTGGAACGCACGAGAATATAGAAAATCACCGACTAATACGCTGGCTGCATTACCGAACACATGATTGGCGGTAGACTTTCCACGGCGCAGATCAGATTCATCCACCACGTCATCATGTAATAACGTAGCGGTATGGATAAATTCGACAATGGCAGCTAATTGGTGATGCGTAGCTTGAACACCTTGAAACAAATTAGCAGAAAGCAGTACCAAGGCAGGTCGTAAGCGTTTACCGCCACTATGAATAATGTACTCTGACACTTGATTAATCAATGGGACTTCAGAATGCAGGGAGTGACGAATCACGGTATCCACTGCTGTCATATCGTTTGCGATGTTAGTTTGAAATGATTGAAGAGCCACTGATGCGTCAATTAATAAGGTGTTTTAACGGGACTGATTTCATATGTAACCCTCTTAAAATGGGAATACATATAATAGAAAGAAATGTTCATTGTTTTAGATGCAATTAGAAAAAATCTAATTTTCAAACAACCACTTAAACAAGTTTCACTTAAATCAGCAAAGTGCGCATATTATCATGATTTAACCATGCGCGCATCAGTCATCACATCTTGAAACGGTGTAAGATTGGTAGATTATTTTGTTAGATATGAATCTTTTCTCACAAGTTTGCGTGATGTCATTTAAGGAGTAGACCATGAAAAAAAGTTACTACATTGATTACCCACAAGAACATATAGAGGGGCAGGCCCATCGTTATCGTTGTATATTTTGCAAGCAAGAAACCACTGCCATTAACGGCAATTTGGAGGGACATACATCATATTGCGAATATCGAATCCAGATGGAAAAAGCAGGGTTTGAATGTCTAAGCACTCATCCATCGGCAACCATTAAAGATGCCGATGATTATGATTAGCGTTTCAAACGGAGGCGTAAGTGCACTTATGTGCCTTTTTCCCTTGCGATCTAAATTTTTCCAATATTCTCTCGTCATTGTGTAACTTGTCATTTAATCGGATTAGCTTACGTTATGAAGGGCTTTCCATTACTTGGCAAAGTCAGCGCTATATTCGACAAGTAATTTAAATGTTGAAAGCAATACACTTAACTAAAAAGCGCTCACTGAAATTTCTGTATAGAAGAAATTGGAGTGATCGCGGCGATCAGGATCTGCTTGATTGGTACCGCCGGTAGGTGCGCCTGCTCTTGCCGTAGTTGCTTCAACAAACTCGCCAGACCAAAAATGGGCGTAGCCTAAATTAACCCCTACGTATTTGCCGATAGGAAAGCGCACGCGTACATCCACCTCACCCCCAATGTCTTTACCACTTAACCCTCTGTTGTCGCGTAAACCTGCACTATTCCAGCGGTCTCTCTCTTCGTGCAGGTGATACCAGTTATAACCGGCATCGACTTTCAGGCCTTCCAACCAAGATACCTGTGGCTCAAACTCCACACGTAGCTTTGGCGCTACTAAGTTTTCCATCTGAAAGTAATCGTTATTTGACCAAGGACGCGCAAAGCCGAACAGTCTTTCAAAGCGATTATTTTTGCCATCGGTTGGGTTTTTATCGCCACTCGCAACGCCATAAAATGCACTTAATCTTGGCTTCCATGGATGATTAAAGCTGTAGCCAACTTCTGCGTTGTAGGCATAAGCATCGTGGTCAAGTTCAGCAATAAAGGCACCAGCATTGCTTAGGCGATCTTGATTGCCCCACTGTTTTGCATAGCTCACATCGTAGTCCCAGCCCGTTTTACCCACCACGCCATAAGCGCGAATACCAGCGGTATGAATTTCGCGGTCTATCTTGGTATTGTCCGCGGCCGCTTTGCCATTGGCATCATATTCAACTTTATTGCCATCTTGTTTTAGTAAGTAGTAATAAGGCTGCAAAGTCACTACTTCAGACCATCGACGCCAATCACCAATCACCCCATAGAAGTCTTGCGCATGGTCGACTTCATCTAACTGATCGGTAAACCGTTGCACTGGTTTTAATGCGAGTAAATCTAATTGCCAGTCATTTTTTTGCTGACCAATAACGGTGCGTACTCCTTGAAAGTTATTGGTGGTGTTGCGCCATTCGTTTCTAGCTAGCAAACGGCGGTCAGTGTATTCAAAAGCATGGCGACCAGCACGTACGCTAACGGGGCGCTCATTACCTAAATCATCTTTACCTAGTGGTGTTTCTTTAAAGTAGAGCTCTGCATAGGCTTGAATCGGTTCTGCATAGTTGACATCACGCGTATCAAACTCACGTGTAAATTGGCTGTGATTGCGACGCGCATCTTCCACTTCCAAAGTAAAACGTAGGGGATCTAAAATGTTTTTAATGGCCACAAAACCACGTGTGCGCAATAAAATAGGCTCATCAATGGTGTCACGCCCACGTCTAAAGTCATTGTCGCGATACTCATAACGAAAGCGATAATCTAGACCAATGTCTATCCAATCCACATCTGCAAAAGTATCGTACTCTTTTAACCATGTTTTATTCAGTTGCTTTACATACCTTGGAGGTTCTGTTTCGCGACCAGTACCATAACTTTTACGCTCAACGTAATAACCGTTGGCCGCTTTTTTTTCTGCTTTTTCTTCTTGCACGATTTCTGCCAGACGTGCTTTTACTTTGGTTTCCAGCTCAAGCGCATCTTTATTTGCCGGGACATCTTCTGTCACATCTGCTACTTGCACTGGTTGATTGTTATTAAACGAATCACCTCTCTCGTTATTGTTTGAAACATCCGCCCAAGTAATGTTAGGGGCAAGAATAACTCCTGAAAGCGCTAATGCGCGAATTATTGTTTTGTATTGCATTGAAATAAACTCCGAATACGTCTTCCAGTGGTCTGTTCAGGGGTTTTTATAAATGAAAGTAATGTAGCGCTAAAGGTTGGTAGCTATTTTTTTAATTGATTGGTTTTAGATTCAAACCTTACTTTTTCTCGGCGTTCAATTTGCGTCACCCGCCCATCATGCACGGAAATTTCTACCGAACCATAGCCAGTTTGCTTTTGTATTAAAGCAATTGCATCCGAGATTGCAACCAATACATCTGACTGC
>NCGC01000154.1 GCA_002281475.1 Methylophilales bacterium 28-44-11 | reverse complement strand
TTTCGCTTGTGCCTCAGCTTCTGCTTTCGCTTGTGCCTCAGCCTCTGCTTTCGCTCTTGCTTCCGCCTCTGCTTTGGCTAGTGCCTCAGCCTCTGCTTTGGCTTCTGCTTCTGCCTTGGCTCGTGCTTCTGCTTCTGCCTTGGCTCGTGCCTCAGCCTCTGCTTTGGCTTGTGCTTCCGACTCTGCTTTGGCTCGTGCCTCAGCTTCTGCTTTGGCGCGTGCCTCAGCCTCTGCTTTGGCTTGTGCTTCCGCCTCTGCTTTGGCTCGTGCCTCAGCTTCTGCTTTGGCTCGTGCCTCCGCCTCTGCTTTCGCTTGTGCTTCCGCCTCTGCTTTCGCTTGTGCTTCCGCCTCTGCTTTGGCTCGTGCCTCAGCTTCTGCTTTGGCTGCTTCAATCGCTGCTTGTACTTGCGCAATTGCGTCCGATTCAGAATCTAGTTCTGCTTGAGCACGTGCTTTGCCTTGAATATCCTTTTCTTGCTTGGAGAGTGTGGCTACCGGTGCAGTGCTGGCTGAGCGAGTGATGGCGCTACCAAAACTTGTATCAAAAAACTGTTTGGTGGGAAGTTCTTCAACCACCATTGGGTGGACGGTATTAGAAGTGAAAAATGCAGTTTCGTCAAAGTCGCTTTTGGCAATAATGAAACCATCGTTGATAAGTTGGATGAGGATTTGGGTGTATTGATACTCTGTTAATTTGCCGATGACTTGCATGACAGATTTTGCATCGAGTTTACCGTCGGTTTTGGTGAGTACTTGAATATGGCTAGGCGGTAGCACTTTGTTTTTTAAGGACAAAGCTCTAGCACCTTTGCTCGTTCTGCAATAAACCGTTGATAAATTCATTGTGGACCCTTGCCCCGTTAAATCATCATTTAACGTTCCAAATCAATATCGACTATGTTTCACTTAATGGGCATAAATATCTTAAGTATGTTGATATTTTGCGCGAACATTATGTTGTTACTAAATCATCTATAACGCTTTTTCAGTTTACTACATAAGTTTTGCTTGAGATAGTGAATGCAAGGCTTGAATTTCAATATTGCTAGGACTGAGATGGTTTGTTGTGAATTCGTCTCTTTTGCGTGATGTTAACGCATTTGATTCATGCTCAAAAAAATCCACGTTGCCATTCAGAAACTCCATTGATATGAATTTACGATGAAGCATTTTGGTTAGCGCATAGATGCAATTAATTACAACCTAATCAAGCGTTTGTAGTAAAATCACGCCAACTCAAAAAAGGCGCTTTATGCGCCTTACCTGTTTTTAAAGACTAAAGCAAACAATGAAAAATATTCGCAATTTCTCCATTATCGCGCACATCGATCACGGTAAGTCTACCCTTGCCGACCGCATTATTCAGCTTTGCGGTGGCTTGGCCGATCGTGAGATGGAGGCGCAAGTATTAGACAGCATGGATATTGAACGTGAGCGCGGTATTACGATCAAGGCGCAAACCGCAGCACTTCAATATAAAGCCAATGATGGCCAAGTGTATCAGTTAAATTTGATTGATACGCCTGGGCATGTGGACTTCAGCTATGAAGTTTCTCGCTCGTTGTCTGCTTGCGAAGGTGCTCTGTTAGTAGTGGATGCTAGCCAAGGGGTTGAGGCGCAAAGTGTAGCCAACTGTTATACCGCGCTTGATTTAGGCGTTGAAGTAACTGCAGTGCTGAATAAAATTGATTTGCCTTCGGCAGACCCTGATCGTGTGATTCAGGAGATTGAGGATGTCATTGGTGTGGATGCGACCGATGCCGTGCGTTGCTCTGCAAAGACAGGTGAAGGTGTACGCGATGTATTAGAGGCAGTGATTGCCAAAGTGCCAGCGCCCAAAGGCGACGTAAACGCGCCCTTAAAAGCTTTGGTGATTGATGCATGGTTTGATAACTATGTGGGCGTGGTGATGTTGGTGCGCGTGATTGATGGGGTATTGAAACCCAAAGATAAAATTCTACTAATGGCAACGCATTCCGAACATTTGTGCGAGCAAGTCGGTGTATTTACGCCCAAATCTGTGCAAAAAACATCACTTTCTGCTGGGGAAGTAGGCTTTGTCATTGCTGGCATCAAAGAGTTGGCGAATGCAAAAGTAGGCGATACGGTCACGTTGGCTGGAAAGCCTGCCGCTGAAGCCTTGGCTGGGTTTAAAGAAGTGAAGCCGCAAGTGTTTGCAGGGTTGTATCCTGTAGAATCGAATCAGTTTGAAGCGTTACGTACCGCGCTTGAGAAATTAAGTTTAAATGACGCGTCATTATTATTTGAACCTGAAAACTCAACGGCATTAGGCTTTGGTTTTAGATGTGGCTTTTTAGGCTTGTTGCATATGGAGATCGTACAAGAGCGCTTGGAGCGCGAGTACGACATGGATTTAATCACCACTGCGCCCACGGTGGTGTATGAGTTACTGCTAAAAGACGGCTCTGTGGTGCAAATTGAAAATCCATCGCGTTTACCCGAGCCTTCTCGTGTGGAAGAAACACGTGAGCCCATGATTAATGTGAACTTGCTCATGCCACAGGATTATGTGGGTCCTGTGATGACGCTTTGTAATAGTAAGCGCGGCATACAAAAAAACATGCAATATATGGGACGCCAAGTCATGCTGAGCTATGAAATGCCGTTAAATGAAGTGGTATTGGATTTCTTTGATAAGTTAAAGTCAGTTTCGCGCGGTTATGCCTCAATGGATTACGAGTTTTTAGAGTTCCGAGCTGCAGATTTGGTAAAACTAGATATTATGGTGAATGGCGAGCGTGTGGATGCGCTTAGTATGATTGTGCACCGTGCCAATAGCGTTCATCGTGGCCGTGAAGTAGCAGCAAAAATGCGTGAGTTGATCCCTCGTCAAATGTTCGATGTAGCGATTCAAGCGTCGATCGGCGCTAACATTATTGCGCGTGAAACGGTAAAAGCGATGCGTAAAAACGTGATTGCCAAATGTTACGGGGGTGATGTATCACGTAAACGTAAGCTATTAGACAAGCAAAAAGAGGGTAAAAAGCGCATGAAACAAGTGGGTAACGTTGAAATTCCACAAGAAGCGTTTTTGGCAATTTTAAGAGTTGAAGACAAGTAAATTAAAATAAAGTAAAAGAAAATAAGCGCTGTTGATATAACGCATTAGAATAAATTATAAAAGGGAATCACCATGTATTTTGCTATGTTTATGTTGGTCATACTGCTGATTACAGGCATCATTTGGCTACTGGATATTCTCGTATTGCGGAAACTAAGAAAAAACGCTGAAGAGCCTTGGTATGTGGAATACAGCAAAAGTTTTTTTCCAGTCATTTTATTGGTATTTGTCATTCGTTCGTTTTTAGTCGAGCCTTTTAAAATTCCATCGGGTTCGATGATGCCTACGCTATTGGCGGGCGACTATATCTTAGTCAATAAATTTACCTACGGTTTACGCGTGCCTATTTTAAATAATACGTTTGTGGAATTAGGCGAACCTGCACGCGG
>NCGC01000153.1 GCA_002281475.1 Methylophilales bacterium 28-44-11 | reverse complement strand
GACATAGATGTTTTGGTTGGCTGGCAAATATTGCTCTACATAACGATGGTTATTTTTGCGCCAAGTGCGAGCTTCATAATAAATCACCTCGGCCCCGCTTAGGTCTACTTCACATTGCCCAGAGTCATCCGATAATATCAGTGTGGATTGGCTTTCTGTGTACTCAAGCAATCTATTATCAAAAAAATACTCGGCGCCTCTTGGACTTTGCTGGTTGGCATAGACCCAAGCGCGATACCACACGCAGGGAATGCCGTGAAAGGGTGTACGCAAGGGTGTTGCTGTGGAGGCTTTACCATACAACTCCACATAGCCTTGGGCTGCAGCAGCAATAGTAGAGACTGGCGCTTCTTGCATTTTGAGCAAACGCCAGTAGTGAAATGTTGCAGCAAATAGACTGATGGTAATGCACGCCCATAAAAACCTTGGCCAATGTGATGGGCCAACATGCATGATAAAAGCGCCTGCTGGCGTAGCTACCAACAAACCCAGCACCACTACATTGACGGTTTGGCTTTTAAATAAACGAAACGCCACAATTTGCTTAGGCGTTGAAGCGAGCGCTCACATCCACATCTTTAAGCTCTTCTGGTACAAAGCTTAATAAGGCTTGTGCATTAAAGCTAAACAATCTTGCCACGATTACATCAGGGAATTGTGCAATGCGTACATTATTGATATTGACTGAGTCGTTATAAAACTCACGCCTATCAGCAATTTGATTTTCTAACCCGGTAATACGTTGTTGCAAGTTTAAGAATGTTTGATTCGCTTTTAAATCTGGATAGTTTTCTGCCACCGCATACAAACCGCCCAAACTAGCAGCCAGAGTCGACTCCGCTTTGCTTAACCCAGTCACTTCATGGGCATTCAATGCACGATCTACCCCCATGCGTGCTTGCATTACTTTTTCTAACGTTTGCGACTCGTGCGCCATGTAAGCTTTGCACGTATCAATCAATTTGGGTAGCTCTTCATTGCGTTGTTTTAGTAAGACATCAATATTTGCCCACGCTTTTTCCACATGGTTTCGAATCGCAATTAAACTGTTGTAGGTCATCATGAGATACAACAATACGATGGCTACAATCACTAATATCACCACACCCATGGCTTACTCGCTTTCTTTATCTTTATCTTGTTTGCGTTGCTGTTGTACCCATGATGTCTGGCTGCACTTTTTCCCAATACCGTGTAAATCTTGCTAAACGCTTCAAACTTAAATCAACATTGGTCAGCTTTTCATCCTCCTGCCAGATAGGATTGAACGGCGTCAATAAAGCCTTTAGTTGCAAATTGGGGGTGTTTTGTGAGATCACTTGGCCCACGCCTAACTCTTGCAACACTGTGCGTGTATCTCCAAGCCATACTTCAACGTTGCTCATTTCACTCAAGCAGTCAGCCATAAACTGAATGCGTTTAAGTGGCCAGCTGTCATACAACATCTCATCAAAAATAAAAACCTTAGGCATGGCTAATTTTGTGAGTGGGTTGGTGGGAGAAAGCATCTCATCATGCACATACACACTGACAGAAGAATGGCTGGAAATAGGCGCTTTTTCAGGCATGCTGACCGGATACACCTTAGTTACGATTGGACCATTTTCACTGAATATCTTTTGTTGAATATTTTCATAACTGTCATCAAATGGGCAATCAATTTGGCATGTCGCACAATATTTTTCACCCGTAAAACGGGCTAAATTTTCTTTATTAAAATAATAAGGCTTGGAGCTAAAGGTGCTTGCCACCCATTGCCAAGAAAGATGATTAGACGCTTTATCGCCGTCCAACAATTGTGATTCGAACCAATCAGCGGCTCTGCGCCAATCTACTTTAAGCCAATGCACCACATAGGCCGCAAACCACATACGCGCATGATTATGCACATACCCTTCATTCACTAGCTCTCGCACCACTTCATCCATACATGGCAAACCAGTAATGCCTTGTGGAATAAAAGTGGGTAACAAATTGCTACCCAGTGCGACTTTAGGTTCTTCCATATCGCTCATAATGGCATTACCGTGACGATACCAATTTTGACGCCAAAAATCGCGATAGGCCAACTCTTCTACTAACTTAGCGCCTTGTTTTCCAAAGCGCTGTTGAATATTTTCCGTAGTTTCTTTTAAGGTTAAGCAGCCATGTCGCAAATAAGGAGATAACCTAGTCACCGCCCCATTGATGAAGTTGCGGTTTCTACCATAAGCACCCGCATCCACTGCGCTTAATCGTGCCAATGCTTGTTTTCTGCCGCCCTCCCATGCATCAATTAAATTTCTGCCTTTTGCCTGCGGAAACATACGTCTAATATATTGCAGACGTTCGATTCTATCGTTGGGTAATATAAGCTTAAATGAAGTCGCCATTAATGTTTTTATTCGTTATAAAAGAGTGAGTTAAAACATATACCTTATCAATTGTCCACATATCGCATGTAATTTGCAACTGTTTCAATTTAAATCCTAATATAAATTAAGTGAACGCATTGTGCATATAAAAAAATGCTAAGATTAGCGTGGTTTTTTATACACAAAAAGGAACATTAAAATGGATGTCATGTGGTTGTGGGGCGCATTGGGGCTAGCTTTATTGGCAGCTGAAATGGCGACTGGCACGATTTATCTGTTATGGTTTGGCATTTCTGCATTGTGTATGGCTGTTTTGGTATGGGCCTATCCCAACATTCACTATGGCATCCAATTTGCATTATTTGCTGGGTTATCTGTGACCGCACTTGCTATTTGGAAATTCAATTATAAAAAAACAGAAACACACTCACGTATTGGGCAATCCCAAGGCGAAGAAATTGGTCGTATTGGCACCATCACTGAGTCATGTGGCCCAACACAAAATGGTACGATTCAATTTACGCAGGGTCTTATGGGGAGCCGTGAGTGGACCGCCGTAAGTACGGAAACACTTAAAGTTGGGCAACAAGCGCAAGTCACAGCAGTTGAGGGCAATACACTCAGAGTCACTGCGCATTTATAACTACAAATCGCCATCTATTATTAAAGGAATTCACCATGCCAGAATTTAGTATCGTCCTCATACTGTTAGTGATTGTTGCCATATTTAAAGGGGTGCGCATTGTGCCGCAAGGTGAAGAATGGGTAGTCGAACGTTTAGGAAAGTTCGCAGGCGTCCTTAGCCCAGGCTTGCATGTGATCAACCCATTATTTAGCAAAGTAAGCTACAAAGTCACCACCAAAGA
>NCGC01000152.1 GCA_002281475.1 Methylophilales bacterium 28-44-11 | reverse complement strand
TTGTGTAGAGAAAATAGTGTTAGTGCCAGAATCACAACCCACGCCAGTACCTGAACCAACCCAACCTTCGTATACTGTACGTGTAGGTGCAGACGCGCCTGAAATCCAAGCTTGTTGCAATGTACCTGCTGAACGTGCTGCATCAATCTCAGCTACAGTCACCGGTGCAGCAAATGCTGCTGCAGAAGCTGATAAACCAGCCACTAATAATGCGATTTGTTTCATTTTCATGATCATTCCTTTAATAAAATAGGTAAAAGTGTTCTACCACCCTGACTGTTGTCAGGGTCTGTTCAATTACTTGATCAGTTAGCGAAAGTGATTCGCGGTGGCAGAATTTAAATCTAGTTCCTTAATTAATTAAGCTTGTTTACGGCGTGCTGCAAAACCCATAAAGCCTAAACCTAACAACATCATGGCCCATGTGTCAGCTTCTGGCACTTCAGCAACGATATCGTTAGTTGTATATGTCAAAGCACCATTCGCTGTGAATGTAAATGCTGCGTTGTTTCCGAAGATGGTTGAAGCTGTTGGACCGAAATTAGAGCTACCAATTACGTTTTGATAAACAGCTAATGATTGACCAACATTACCCACGACTACACTGTTACTACCACCATTAGCTTTACCACCACCAAAGTAGTTAAGCACACTGCCCAAACCAACATTACCAACGCTACCACCATCAGCAACACCAGTTGGATTAAATACCGTGCCATGGTTTTGATAAATAACGGAAAGGTCGATTGTGTTGTTACTCAAGTAATTATCCCAAGTAGTAATTTGTGCACCTAGTGGGTTAGTCGTAATTGCTGTTACAGTTGGTTGATTCAGTGTGCTGATGAGACCACGTTGACCTACACCATTACCAGCATTGTCTGTACCAATAACAGCAAACTGCCAGTTAGCAGCAGTTGTTAAACCTGTAAAAGTTGACCATGCAGTAGCGTAATCACCAGAAGTTAAATCCCATGAGAAGTTAGTACCTTCTGCATCAACATTGCTATCTGCAAATGATGTGCCAATCACGCTAAAATCGCTATAGCTTTTACCTAAGTCAAACAACGCGGATACGTTAGCTACACGATCGAATACTGCGATTGTCATTGAATTATTACCAGTAGCATAATCCAACGCCGCGTGAGCTGGTACAGCTGCAACTAATACCATTGCTGCTGCCAATGCTTTCAATTGAAATTTCATACATATCTCCCAAAAAATAAAAAAAACTAAAACATCTAAAACTACTTTTGCCAACTAATCACGCTTGGCACTTATCTCGCTCATCTAATCTAATTAAGCGACCCAGTCACTATAAAGTCTTCTTATGACATCCCTAACTTTAAAACTAGTCTGTCTGGACTACTGGCCAATGGCTAAAACAAAAAATATCCAAGAATGATTATAGGGAGAGAGTGTGATGTTAATGGAAGCTGGTGTAGTCCGAACGGACTAGGAATACACAGAGTTTTGTGACGTTTCGCCACAAAAACAGATTAGTTAGAAATGGTTACCAAACCAAGCTTGGCTGCCTTCACCGCGGCTTGCCCACGGTTTTCTACATCAAGCTTGCGTAAGATGTTTTGCACGTGGTTTTTTACTGTGAGCGGACTAATATCTAAAATGGAAGAAATCTCCCAATTGGTCTTGCCCATATGTAACCACTGTAATATTTCAAATTCTCGTTTAGTGATTTTTTTGCTGGCAGACATGGTATTGAGCACCATGGCGGCACCACTGCGACTAGAGGTAACTTTAATTAACGCACAATGCAAGTGTGGCATAATCAATTCTAATAAATAGGCAGTATGTGCAGACACTGGGCTAGACAAGCGACCAAACGCTACCACTGTTGATATGCGGGTGCGGCTATCCCCAAACCCATGCACCACAAAGTTTTTAAGTTCAGAATCTGACAGCACGGTCTCATCTGCATTGATAATGGTGTAATTATTAAAATCGGCTGGCTTCATTTGATTAGATACAAATGTGGGCATGCCACTTTTGTTCCAAAGATTGAGTGCATGTCTCACAATGCCTTCATCTTTTTTAATCACCTGTGAAAATTGCGCATCACCAAAATAACGTGACGAAGTGAAAAATTCGTAGTCATATATATCACTATCTGAAGTACGCACACCAAACAACATAACCTCATGACCGATTAAATACTGAACACCACGCTGTAACCAATTAAACAAATGGGTGCGTTGTGTTAACCGAAGCGATTCTTCAATCACCTCCATAAAAACAATGCGTTGTTCATCACTTAGCGTTATCTCAGTGTCTAGGAGGTTCATTTCTTGATGTACTTGAGTAGTGATGATAGCGCTCTATAATCAGTATTATCGGTGCACTATTTTTGACTATTTTGATGACAGTAGCGTGACCACTATATGTCAATTTTTTGACAGATTTATAACAAAAAACTAGTTCATTATTTATGGTAAAAAAACGGCATGGTCACGACTACATTTGAGCACGACCACGCCTAAGGAGAGGTTATCACCATCACACATTAAAGCTTAGTGATGACATTACGATGGCACACACTAGTTATCTAGAACTAGTGACAAGATTTTAAGACTGTAACAATGATCATCGCTAGCGTTATAACCTTGCATAAGCGTAGTTCATGGGGTAAATAACTTTTTCACGAGCGTCTGACCAAATCAATTCGCAACCATCATCATCCACATGCATCATGCGGCCCGTTTTGTCTACACAGTATTCTCCGCACACGATCATTTCAGCCACGGTGTAATCTTGCCCTACGCGCGTGTATTCAAACAAAACACTGCGGATGACTTTGGCACCGCGTTGAATATGGCACCCATCACTGATCCAAGTAGGCCCAATGATTTCTGTGCCTTTGTCTACACGCACACCGGATCCTAAATAGACTGGCCCTACGATATTGGTGTGTTCCCAATCTATATGTACATTAAGCCCAACCCAAATACCAGGGCGAATCTGTTTGCCTGGCATTGGCATACTGGGTACTTCGCCTCGCATGACTTGTTGCATCACTAACCAGTAATCCGATACCAAGCCAATATCAATCCAATTAAAAGGATGGTTGATGGCATAAAACGGCAAGTTGCGTTCAACCAACAGTGGAAATAAATCAGCACCAATATCAAACGTACTGCCAGAGGGAATGAGGTTGAGTGCTTCTGGCTCAAATATATAAATACCTGTGCTGGCAAGGTTAGAGCGAGCCTCTACTTGGCTTGGCTTTTCTTGAAAAGAGACAATCTTGCCCGATTCATCTGTAACAACAATACCGTAGCCTGATACTTTATCCATAGGTACTTCTTTAGCGAC
>NCGC01000151.1 GCA_002281475.1 Methylophilales bacterium 28-44-11 | reverse complement strand
TTTAAACCCGATTCGTGATGGCGCCGTGTTACCGATCTTGCACCTCAACGGGTATAAAATTAACAACCCGGCTATCCTTGCGCGCATTTCGCATGAAGAACTTAAAAGCTTGTTTGAAGGGTACGGTTGGACACCCTATTTTGTAGAAGGTAGCGACCCAGACACCATGCATCAAGTGATGGCCGCAACACTAGAAACATGCATCAACGAAATTCAGAGCATTCAACACACTGCACGCACCAACAACATCCCTGCCCGCGCACGTTGGCCTATGATTGTATTACGCAGCCCCAAAGGCTGGTCAGGTCCAAAAGAGGTGGATGGTCACAAAGTGGAGGGCTTTTGGCGCGCACACCAAGTGCCAATGAGTAACATCAAGGATAACCCAGCACATCTTGAAAAATTGGAGACATGGTTGCGAAGTTATCAACCCGAGGTATTGTTTGATGACACTGGCAAATTGCAGCCAGCACTTAAAGCGTTAATGCCTAAAGGGAACCGACGCATGAGTGCTAACCCGCATGCCAATGGTGGCCTATTGCGCAAGGCATTACGTATGCCAGATTATCATGCGTATGCTTTGGCGTTGGAGGCTCCAGCAAAAGTCACTGCGCCTAATACCAAACCCTTGGGCAAATTTTTGCGCGATGTGATGCGCCAAAATATGCATAATTTTCGTGTATTTGGGCCAGATGAAAACAGCTCTAATAAGCTGGATGATATTTACGAGGTCAGCAAAAAGACATGGCTTGCAGATTATTTACCCGAAGATGCGGATGGCGGAGAATTATCGCCCGACGGCAGAGTGATGGAAATGTTATCTGAACACACTGTAGAAGGCTGGTTAGAAGGCTATCTGCTCACGGGTCGTCATGGGTTTTTCTCAACCTATGAATCCTTTGTGCATGTGATTGTTTCTATGTTTAATCAACATGCAAAATGGCTTGCAATGTCAAAAGAGGTGCCATGGCGCGCGCCCATTTCATCGCTTAATTTGCTCATTACCTCCACCGTTTGGCGACAAGACCATAACGGCTTTACCCATCAAGATCCTGGCTTTTTGGATATTGTGGTGAATAAAAGCCCTGAAGTCACGCGCATCTACTTACCGCCCGATGTGAATTGTCTGCTATCTGTGGCCAATCACTGCCTCAGTAGCACGGATTACATCAACGTGATTGTGTGCGATAAGCAAAAACATCTACAGTATTTAGATATAGAGTCTGCCGTTGAACACTGCACCAAAGGCTTGGGCATGTGGGATTGGGCCTGCAATGATGCCGGACATGAGCCAGATTTAGTCATGGCATGCGCTGGAGACATCCCCACTAAAGAAGCATTAGCCGCTACAGCCATTTTGCGTGAACATTTTCCTGAACTCAAAATCCGTTTTATTAATGTAGTGGATCTTTACAAACTCACCCCAAAAACTGAACACCCGCATGGGCTTTCCGACCGTGATTTTGATAGCTTATTTACCACTAACAAACCCATCCTATTTAACTTTCATGGCTACCCTTACCTCATACATCGCCTCACTTACCGTCGCACTAACCATGACAATTTACATGTGCGTGGGTACAAGGAAAAAGGCAGTATCAATACGCCGTTAGAGCTTGCAATACAAAACGAAATCGACCGCTTTAGTCTAGCCATTGATGCGATTAATCGTATTCCAAGTTTGCAAGCGATCGGCGGTCATGTGCAAGAAAAGCTACGCAACCGTCAAATTGAATGCTGTAATTATGCTTATGAACATGGTGTAGACATGCCCGAAGAGGACGATTGGACATGGCCATTTTAATTCCACTTATTGATCAATCTCACGCATTCACTCAGCATACATGAGCATACTCACTCTAAATAGTGGCTCTTCTAGCTTAAAAGCGAGCCTGTTTCTAGAAGATGGTCAACGTGAGAACTTTCGATATGAACACATTGGACATGATCATTTTAAGAACCATGCCAAAGCATTTGAGCAATTATTACAAGATTTAGGCGATGCGAAACCCGCTGTTGTTGGGCATCGATTGGTACACGGTGGCGACGTGACAGAGCCAGCACGCTTGATTGATAACAATGAACGCATGCGGTTAGAAACCATTGTGCATCTTGCGCCACTGCATATGCCAAGCAATTTATTGGGTATTGATTTGTGTGAAAAACAATTCAACTGTCCGCAAATCGCATGTTTTGATACGGCTTTTCATCACACATTACCGGAACTCGCGTATCGCTTACCTATTCCACAAGCGTTTCAACTACGCCGATATGGCTTTCATGGGATCAATTATGCCTATATTGCACGACAGCTACCCTCACTGTTAGGCAAAACTGCTACAGGCAGCATCGTAGTCGCGCATCTCGGAAACGGCGCAAGCCTCTGTCTTTTAGAAAACTTGTTATCAGTGGATACCAGCATGGGATACAGCCCTGCTGGCGGCATCCCCATGGGGTCACGCAGTGGTGATCTTGACCCTGGTGTAATGCTGAAGCTGGCTGAACACTTAAATCCTAACGAGCTCAGCACACTTGTCTATGAAAAAATGGGCTTATTAGCACTTTCAGATGGCGAAAGTAGCGAGATGTCTGTATTAATGAAAAGTCAAAGTAAGGCAGCTATATTTGCCATCGATTACTTTGCACGTCAGGTACGCGCAGCCATCGGCAGTTTCGCTGCCAAGTCTGGCAACATCGATGCATTGGTATTTACTGGTGGCATAGCCGAACATTCCGCGCCAATTCGGGCAATGATTTGTGAACCACTGGCATTTCTTGGTTTTAGTCTCAATGTTTCAGCCAATACCCAACATGCCGTCTGTATTAGTGAAACCAACTCAAAACCTATTTTAATTTTACCAGCGGATGAAGAAGCAGAAATTGCACGCATGGTCACCGCGTTAAACATATATAGTAATTAATTGTCTTCGTTCACCCTTGGTTGATGTGTATTTAACAAGCGCCATGCTTAATCATTTGAATACCCAATGACACCTAAAAAAAATCTGACAAATGTATAGGCAACCCAAGATGCCAACTGTTTAAGCTTGGAACCTTGCGCCCAGTCATTTGCGGTGATCATATATGCATTGGCGATGGATGTTTCAATCTCGTGTTTAAGTTCGGCGGCGAAATGCGCGTCTTTTACCACGACATTAGCCTCAAGCGATAATAGCAGGCTAAATGGATCTATATTGGATGAACCGACAGTGGTCCATTCAGCATCTACAACAGCTACTTTACTGTGCATAAAGCTTTTACGGTATTCAAATATCTCTATACCCGCTTTAAGAAACATTTTGTAAAAGGCATGCGTGGCAAACATTAAAAAATATTCTTTTCG
>NCGC01000150.1 GCA_002281475.1 Methylophilales bacterium 28-44-11 | reverse complement strand
AACACTTCATCGGCTTCACTGATCACGTGGGCATTGGTTAAAATATATCCGTCTTGGCTGATAATAAAACCAGAACCTAACGATTGTGATTTGTATTCCTGACCCCCTTGCCCTGGCGCTTGGCCGGGAGGCATACCAGGAATACCAAAGCGTTTAAAAAATTCCTGTAGGTTTTCATCTTCTGGCGGCATACCAGGAAAAGGTGACATGCCGTTGTTTTGTGCCACTGAAGTAATACTAATATTAACAACTGCTGGGCCTTGCTTCTCGGCAAGCTCAGTAAAATCTGGCAAATCTTTTGCCTGCACTTGTAAAGTGCTGACAGCCAACATGCCCATTAAAAAAGCATTAGAAATCCATTTCTTTAACATCTAAATTTCCTTCTATTTATCCTCAAAGGTTAAAAAATTAACTGGCAAATGTTATTGGCCTATCATCACTTGCCAATCTTAAAATGATAGGTTGTTGCATAACAAAGTACTGATTGGATGCAGTAAATCCTTTTACCCAAATCAGACCTACAATTAATCCTAACAAAGCCGCTATCATTGCAACGCCATCGTTATTATTGACTTGCATGACCAATATGGTGGCAATAAACATGGTTACAAGCGGCAAAATATATAAGAGTAAAGCGCTCCACAACAATGCCTGTTCGTTGATACCTACAATCACACTTTGCCCTACGGAAGCATGAATATGATTATTGGCTTTAAATGCAGAAGAACGATGTGCAAATAGTTTGCCCCAAATAGAATTACCACATCCACGGGTTTGACCACATAGCCCACATGCAGTTTTTCGTTCAATTTCTAAAATTGCAACATTGGGTGCATCAGAAACTGTGGCGTTAGCTTCCAAAGAGAGAATAACGGCGCGTTCTTCAATCATGATTCGATCTGGTAGGGGTTATTTGATGGCGGTGGTTTGTTTGTTAAAACTGACTGCTTTCGCAATTTGTTGCACAGTCTGCGCAGGCACTTCACCCACTACAATGACTTGAAAACCATCAATGACATTGGCGCAAATATTCGTTGAACCGACTGTTTTGTGCCCCATTTTTGGACGTATCCCTTTTTTCATCGGTTCGATAAACAAAGATACAGAGGCAATTCCATCAGAGAAAATGACCTGATTCACCATTGTTGTCTTACCTGGAACGAGATGTTCAATATGATCAATCTTGCGATAGCCTGGTGGCAAATTAGCCACCACCCAATTATTAGTGACATGATGGACTTCATTTTCTTCTTCCATCACATATTGTTTAGTCAGATCAATTTTTGGCTGAAACCAATTAAGATCATGCGTGTTTAACATGCTTAATTGGGTAAACCCAATTTGTTCTACCGCTTGATTTTGATGGTTCATCAACGTCATTTTCACTAGTAATCCAAATTCAACATCCGACCATACTCGGTAAGAATAGCGAAAGTTATCATTGGGGACTAAATCGATGATTTGTGCTTCTCGACCAGCAATGCGTTCAACAGGTCCAAACTTAGCGGTATAACTATACTTTAGTACATTGAGGTCAGTAGGTAACATCGCAGGGAACAGGTTTTGACCACGCCGCTTTTCAATGACCACTTTGTTGTGTTTAGCGTTAAAAATAACAATATCACTGCCTTCACTAAACACTTCTCTTGGCTGTCCATCTAGCACTACGTTACGTGTAAGCTCACGACCAGCATTATTCATGTGCGTGATTTGCACTGAGCGCGTTTGATTACCATTTTGGTAAACGAATACGCCTTGGTAATTTAACTCACGCGCTGCAAAAGCCGTTTTTTGCAAAGCCAACCAAGGGTCATCAATGGCTTGAACATTTAAGCTTGCGAAAATTAATGCGCAAGCCAACATCCACTTAAACATTGTTAACGTTGCTCCGTGAAGGATACGTTTTGAATGTAATAGGCAGCCCCATTAGGTGCATAGGTTTGATGCGCTGTCAGATACTCACTCGGTAGATTTTCTGCGATTTCGACAGGATTCATAATGTTTTGATCAGCCGTCTGTTGTTGAAGTAACATTAAACCCACAAACAACACTGCCATCACGGAGGCCGCTACCGACCAAAAAGCTGTTTTCTTGAACATCGACTTCTCTGCATTTTCTTGCACCGATCTGACTGCTTGCGGTGCAATCACTGTCGGTTCTTGGTCAAGTACAGCCATAATACGGCTGGTCATTTGCGTTTCAAAAACACTGTCACCGCGCATCACGTCACCAATCATATGGTAAGTGTTCCAAGCACGACGTAGTTCACCATCTGATTTAGCCACAATCAGTAAATGGTCTGCGTTATTGGTATCAAACTCACCATCAATTAAGGCAGATAATTGTTCTTTCATACTAACCCCATATTTTTTATTAATATAACAATAAACTACCAGCGTTTGTGATCTGGAGTATCAAGTAATGGTCTTAATTTCAAAGCAATGGTTTCACGTGCTCTAAAAATACGTGAACGTACAGTTCCAATTGGGCACTGCATAATTTCTGCAATGTCTTCGTAACTTAAGCCCTCAAGTTCACGCAAAGTAATAGCAGTACGCAATTCATCAGGTAAATTTGCAATCGTGTCATTCACAGTTTGCGCGATTTCTTTAGTCATTAATGCGGTTTCTGGTGTATCCATCGTACGCATTTCAATGCCTTGATCGAAATTCTCTACGTCATCAATTTCTATTTCTTGCATGACTTGGGGTTTGCGACCCATAGACACTAAGTAATTTTTGGCTGTGTTAATACCAATACGGTATAACCATGTGTAAAAAGCACTGTCACCTCTAAAATTATGCAAAGCACGGTAAGCTTTAATAAAAGATTCTTGCACTACATCTTCTACTTCTGCTTGATCACGAATCATACGAGACAATAAACGTCCTAGTTTACGATGGTATTTTTCCACCAATAAACCAAATGCCTTTTTGTCACCCTGCTGTGCACGTAATACCAATACTTGGTCTAATTCTCGATTTTCAGCGCTCAAATTTTGCACTGGCTTTTCCGCCATAGAGGCGTCGCTCCCACTTGTCGTTTTGTTGTATCCGCTAGTATACGCTTTAGCTGGGCTTTCTACGAAGCCTGTTCTAGTTAATGCTTCCATTTTACCTGTTTGTAACATGTTTTCTTCCCCTATCTAATTTTTACATGATGTATCATGCATTCCTAGCTCTCTTATAGAGACACAGTTAAACTTCCAATAGTTCATTAAAGTTAACAAGTATGATTAATCAATTCGATGTGCTTATAATTGGAAGTGGCCTTGCCGGCCTTACCCTCGCACTTAAAGTCGCAGACACCAAAAAAGTATGCCTAGTGAGCAAACGTGAAATCACAGATAGTGC
>NCGC01000149.1 GCA_002281475.1 Methylophilales bacterium 28-44-11 | reverse complement strand
CTATGGCTCTGGTGTGGTGGTGGGTGACAATAAAGTCATTACCAATTGCCATGTGTTGCGTGCTACCAAACAACCATGGGTGTCTCGTGGTGAAGATACCTATCCCATTACTTCTGTGAAAGTTGATGCATGGCATGACTTATGTTTAGTTACCACGCATACCATGCCGTTTAAATCAGCCAAAATTGGCAGCAGTGCCAATCTCAAACGAGGACAAGAAGTAGCCGGCATTGGGCATTCAAATGGCGTACCCGCCCCGCTAACATCGCGCGGTTATGTCAAAGGCTTGTATCCTGATAGCCCCGGCTACGTCATCCGTACCAGTGCGAAATTCTTGATGGGGGCCAGTGGCAGTGGTTTATTTGATATGGATGGACATCTGGTAGGGATCAATAACTGCTGGTATAGGTGGTGGAATCCATTTTGCATTACCCATTGAATGGTTAGCATCATTAGAGAAGCAACCTGAGATCACTGAGTTTCCGATTCAAGGTAAAGCGCTTTGGGAGGAAGATGAAGATAAAAAACCATTTTATATGCAGGCTGCTGTGCCAGAGTCACGTAAAGATTGGCCAAAACTTGCAGAGGTCGCACAAAAATGGACTGCCTCAGAACCAAAGGTTGCAGAGGCACACTATACGCTAGGGATCGCAATGGAGAAATTAAACAAAGCTGATTTGGCGGCCAAAGCGTTTGAACAAGCTTTTGCGTTAGATGCCAATAATTATGATGCGCTTGTGCATATTGGTTTAATTGCCAAAAGCCAAGGGGACACTGCTGAAATGCATCGTGTTCAAGTTGCTTTAGCTAATATTAATGAAGATTTAGCTAATGAGTATGCTGAGTTACTTGGTTGCAGTAAATCCTGTTAATGATCAGTACACATCGCCATACACTTCCTTAAGCGAAATTTCTCTGTAACAAGCGAAGTTTTTTGCGTAAAATGACGTTTTTTCTATAAAAATCATTCATTAAGCACGCCTAAGGAAGTTATTTTGAGCAATTCTGCATCAACCGTTTTATCGCAACGCGTCCTATCCATCAAAGAATCTCCTACTTTGGCCATTACCGCTAAAGCAGCTAAATATAAAGCTGAAGGCAGACCGATTATTGGCCTCGCCGCTGGCGAACCAGATTTTGATACGCCTCAGCACATCAAAGACGCAGCGAAAGCAGCGATTGATGCTGGCTATACTAAATACACGCCTGTCAGTGGTATCCCTGCCCTTAAAAAAGCAATTGTTACGAAATTTAAACAAGAAAACGGATTTGAATATCAACTCAATGAAGTGATTGTGGGCGTTGGCGGCAAGCAAACCATATTTAATTTATGTTTGGCTGTGCTTAATAAAGGCGATGAGGTCATCATACCTGCTCCTTATTGGGTCTCTTATGCAGATATCGCAATGGTGGCAGAAGCCACGCCTGTGATTATTGAATGTGGTATCGAACAAGGATTCAAGTTGCTTCCTGCACAATTAGAGGCCGCAATCACAGCAAAAACCAAATTAGTGATGTTTAATTCACCCTCAAATCCAACTGGTGCGGTTTATAGCCTTGAAGAGTTAACTGCGTTAGGAAAAGTGCTGTTAAAACATCCACATGTACTCGTTGCGACTGATGACATGTATGAACATGTGAATCTCACGGGCCAAAAATTCCACAATATATTAAACGCAGCCCCTGCGTTAAAAGACCGCTGTATCGTCTTAAATGGTGTGTCAAAAGCCTATTCAATGACAGGTTGGCGTATTGGATATGCCGCTGGTCCTGCCTATATCATCAAAGCAATGGAGATATTACAAAGCCAATCAACCAGCAACCCTACCTCAATTTCACAATACGCGGCTGAAGCGGCATTAAGTGGCGACCAAGCTTGTATTGAACCTATGGTAAAGGCATTTAAAGAACGCCACATCTATGTGGTGAATCGCTTTAACGCAATGCCAGGACTCAGTTGCTTAATGGCAGGCGGCGCATTTTACGCGTTTCCCGATGCCCGAGCTGCGATTGCCAATTTGTTCAATGCTGGCAAAATTACAGAGACTACAGACATGGCGTTTGCTGAGTATCTATTGGAAAAATTTGATGTGGCTGTTGTACCTGGCTCTGCATTTGGGGCAGAAGGCTATTTCAGAATTTCATTCGCTACCAGCATGGACAATCTGCGCGAAGCCCTTGATCGCATCGAAAAAGCACTGTGCTAACTTAAGTTAATCACTGCCGCCAAACCAATCTTTCATCCCACTAATGGCACTACCAGCCTTGGAACCAAGGCTGGTGCCTAATCCAGGGCCCAAAATTGCGGTGCCCACAGCCGCGCCCGCCAGCGCCGCTTTAGATGGATATATCTGCGGATTACTTAATGTGCCAGATATTGATAAAGGGACAGACACTAAACCCGCGCTTTGCTTAAGCGCCACTTCACCGGTGCCATCTAGCTTTTTTTGCTCATTTATTCTGACATTCCCTTTAGCAGTAATTAATCCAGAACTCACCACCATACGTTTTAAATGATAACGTTTGCCAGAAATAGCGAGTTGCCCCGTCAATGTATCAAACTGAGTTTGCCCACCTTTTACTGTTTGTTTAACCAACAAACTTGCCAACTTTACTAAATCCAAGCCGTATAACACGCCATTATTTACGCTAAATGAACATTCAGTATTAAGCTGATTTATCAATTGCTGAGCATTTTTTGCGTTAGCACTAAACCTACCATTACCTTCTAAACTGCCTCCTAAATACATTCGAGAACTCATCGATTTTGTAGGGGCTAGCAGTGACATGTTTTTCACAAATAGCTGACCATTAAGGTGCCACAATTTCCGCCAATCAAGCTTAGCATTGCCATTTATTGTGCCTCCATACATTTGCAATGCAAATTGAGAAACATCCAAACGATTGTTATACAACACCATCTCTACCCTGCCCTGGTCTACAAGTAACGGATTAGACAAAGGCATCACCCAAGCTTGCATTTTCAATACAATGCTTTGCCCAAGTTCAACAGGTTGAATATTCGCTTGTATTTGACCGTTGTCACTTGAAATTTCCGCACTCAAGAATTGCATGCCTTGCGTAAAATTGGCTTGTATATTCAACATTGGCAACTTAAGCGTAGACCATTGCAACTCAAGCTCCTTCACTTGTATTTGCGTTAGCTCCACAGAAAGACGTGCTTTATTATTTGATGTTGATCCCATTAAATGCGCTATCAAAGGCAATGCCGAATCTTTGATTACGGGTTGATTGATATTCACTTCAATCGAACGCGGCTCGGAAAATAGAGTCAACATGCGAGGAATAATCTCCATAGAGGCAATCTTGACCTCTTGCGATTTACCCACTTTCACGTCCTCAATTGTCAAACGAGGGGTGGGTAAAAAATAGATGTGTGCATCGGCAATATCAACCGGCATCCCCAATACTTCAGAAGCTTGACGCTCAAATTGCGCTACATAACTGGCGGTTGGTATTAAAAATGGCAATACAATTAATAACGCGAATACGCCAATCAAGCCAACCAATGATTTTTTAGTTATTTTCAATAAATTACCTAATTTTTCTCATCTAACGATTGACCAAAAAGGGCTAAGCCAGTATTATCACGCCTTCACAAGTACTACCGATTCCTCGATAGCTCAGTCGGTAGAGCAACGGACTGTTAATCCGTGTGTCCCTGGTTCGAGCCCAGGTCGAGGAGCCAGAAAAATAAAGGGTTGCAGAAATGCAGCCCTTTTTCGTTTTCAACGTCACTATTCAAATGTAAGCATCTGTATAAGCAAACTCATTAAGTCATCAATT
>NCGC01000148.1 GCA_002281475.1 Methylophilales bacterium 28-44-11 | reverse complement strand
ACTATTATTGAAACTGGGATTGATGTGCCCACCGCCAATACCATCATCATGAACAAAGCCGATATGTTTGGCTTGGCGCAATTGCACCAACTACGTGGAAGAGTAGGCCGTAGCCATCATCAGGCCTATGCTTACTTGCTTACCGATCCACATCGCAAAATTACGGCACAAGCACAAAAGCGTTTGGATGCGATTCAATTGCTAGAAGACTTAGGTGCAGGCTTTCATCTGGCAATGCACGATTTGGAAATTCGCGGAGCAGGTGAGCTATTGGGTGACAGCCAAAGTGGCGAAATGCAAGAAATTGGCTTTAGCTTGTATTCTGATATGCTCAATCATGCAGTAAAACAACTCAAAGCTGGCAAAGAGCCTGATTTAGATGCACCCCTAGGCGTCACCACAGAGATCAATCTGCATACGCCTGCCTTGCTACCCAATAACTATTGCCCAGATGTGCATGAGCGTTTAGTGATTTATAAGCGACTTGCCAATTGTAACGACGATGATGCGTTAGATGCCATGCAAGAAGAGCTGATAGACCGTTTTGGCCTATTGCCAGAACCAGGTGAGGCATTAATGGCATGCCATCGATTACGCATTGCAGCCAAACCGCTGGGTATTATTAAAATTGATGCATCTGATGCTGCGATTCAATTGCAATTCAATATCAAAGCCGATATTGACCCAATGAAGTTAGTAAATTTACTGCAACGCGATCGGCGTTGTCGCATGAATGGCCCAGATAAATTAAGGGTGTCGGTGCAGTTGGGTAACGTCAATCATCGTGCAGAACTTGTTAAGTCATTATTAAAAGAGTTTGCTTAGTGTTTTGTATTGGTTTTTAACAGAAATTTGCGATGACGCATGTGTGCAAGTGGTTCAACATAAAATAGTGGTATATTCGATTTAATTACTTTTGAGAGAAATTTAGCATGTTAGAAAAAGCATTGGCCATGATAGCTGCATGGATTATCTCGGTTATTTCCACGATGGGCTATGGTGGCATCGTGTTATTGATGGCCATCGAATCAGCCTGTATTCCATTGCCGTCTGAGATCATCATGCCATTTGCAGGTTTTTTAGTAAGTAAGGGCGAGATGACGTTATGGGGCGTTGCTTTTGCTGGCGCTATTGGCTGTGTAGTAGGCTCTATCCCAGCCTATTATGTGGGAATGTTTGGCGGTAGACCATTGGCTGAAAAATACGGTAAGTATGTGTTGATCAGCAAAAAAGATTTAGACATGGCTGACCGTTGGTTTGCAACGCATGGTGAAATCATTATTTTTGTTGCACGTTTATTGCCAGCAGTGCGTACTTTTATTGCTTTTCCAGCTGGTGTTGCGCGCATGAATATGACTAAATTTATTGGCTATACTTTTATTGGGTCACTTATCTGGTGTTATGCATTGGGTTACATAGGCATGAAAGCAGGGGAGAATTGGGAAGAGTTGAAAGTGTATTTTCATGAATCACACTATGTCATTGCCGCGCTAGGGCTAATGTTTGCGGCTTGGTATGTACATAGACATTTTAAAAACGAGCATTAAATTGCATCCTGTTTTACGTTTGATTTATTAATCAATAGTCACCAGCTTACCCAAAGTTAAAAACAGTACTGCTTTTTTAATGGGGCAAGCCTCATGGGTAAAGAGCGTGGCGTAACTTTCAAGTTGTGCTCGATAGGCTTCAGCCCTTAGCAAAAGTTCATCATGGCTAGCAGCAGCTGACATGGGCTCAGATTTGTAATCCACAATCCAACGTACATTATTTTCCACAAATGTGCGATCAATGACTTTTTTGCGCACTTGCAATTCTGCAATAGTGGCTATCGAGAGTTCGTTTGTTGCATTCTCTCTCTCTTGTAACACCCATTGCCCATCCTTGCTGGCCATGGTGGTGTGCAAAAATGCAATCACATCCTCCGCGGCTATTATACTAAACGCATGATGGTGACCCTGTTGTTGTATCCATTGCTCCATCGCAGGTTTACAAGTAGCAATACGTTCTGCAGACCATTTCGCTAGGCCAGTATTACTAATCAACTCCAAATATAAGTGGGCAAGTGTGCCCTTATCTGCAGCAAGTGCATCCTGCGTCATATCTTGTTCTGCTGTCTTTACGTGAGTAGGGTTGACACTTGTTTTAATTGGCTGCGTTGCTTGTAATAGGTGTGGCACACTCAATTTCGCAAGCCGCATGAGTTGCGGAGTAAATTCAGCCAATGTACTTGTACCATTATTAAGAAGTGGCCGAGCTTGAGCTGTGGCAAAAAACTGGTGCACCCCGGGCCATAATAGTTCTAGTAAGGATTGTTTGACTGGGGTAATTTCATCATTGTCTTTGCGTTTAACCGTGGCGACCAAATGCAGCTTGCGTATGGTGCGTGTGGCTGCAACATACAGTAGACGGGTAGTTTCATTGTTTGCGCGCGTGGCTTCCAACTGCTTGATATAATCATAAATGTTAGGCGCGTCCGACCTTTTATTTTTGCTGTACGGCGCAGCCAATAATTGGGTTTTACCATCGGCTTGTACTTCCTCCCATAGCATTAAAGGTGAATCTGGGTGCCGTGGTTTGCGATTGAGAGCAGGTAAAATCACGCAGTCAAATTCCAAGCCTTTGGATTTATGAATCGTTAAAAACTGTAATTGTTCACTGCCCGTTATGTCTGGTTCTGCATACAATTTTTGCATGGCTGATTCCAGTTGTACAAAATCTAATGCATGGCCGTTAGCTAATTTTTCTACCAAATCAAAAAAAGCTTGTACATCACGATTGTCGCCTGCACTGATAAGTGTATTGCCCCCACCCAATTGTAACCAAGTGCTTTCAATCCAACGCCGAAGCGGCATCCTGCCTTGATGCGAAAAGGCTTGCGCGAGAATGGCGGCAACATGTTGTAATCGCATGTTGCCATCCTCCGATAAGCCTTCACACGCATGCATCAGTTGCCAAATGGTGGCTTGATGGTCGTGTGCGCACAGCGCATGCAAATCTTCTAAAGTAAGACCACACCATGGAGCACGCAATATATTGAGCCAATGCACGCGATCAGCCCGATGCAACATCGCACGTGTCAAAGACAGTGCATCTTGCACCGTTTGACGAGTGTGTAGCGCTTCAATTTCCACTGCTTGGAATTTAAGTTGCGGGTAATTCCGCCGAATTTCTGAGACCAAATCATGCAAATGCGTGCGAGAGCGCACCAGTACAGCAATGGATTGTTGTGGATTTTGACGTTGCTCTTGATCGATTAATTCTGCGACATAGCGTGCTTCATAAGCGTTTGCAAGCGCACTTTCTTCATCATTCTGAACGACTAACGGGTGTACATGTACGCCTTCATCGTCGACTGCGCCGCGGGTGGCGATAAAATGGCGATATTGAATGGCCGCTTCTAAGGTATTGTCTTGTTGAGGAAAAATATGGGCAAAGTGTT
>NCGC01000147.1 GCA_002281475.1 Methylophilales bacterium 28-44-11 | reverse complement strand
AAAGGACTAGTCAATTGGAAAACTCTTCGGACATTCAAGTGTGCAGTACGTCTGCTTTGGGGATATTAGCCTCAATCTCTGGCAAGCGGAGCGGTGATTACAGAACCGTTAGTGATATTAGTTCTTTGTAATATTTATGACCCGCTTAGGAGTTACACTCTAAAAAAATTGCATTTCAATCGATATAAAAATCCTAAATATTGGCTAAAAAATATCTTGAGTTAAAGCTCATTAATGCAAAAAGAAACTCAATGAAATACATTTTTATTCAAGCATAACTTCAGGGTCAACAATATGAAAAAATTGCTACTTACTATTTTTTTTACTTTAACCACTCAGGGAGCGATTGCTGAACCTGTAAGCTGGGAGTTAGTGAATTTTCAGTTTAACGATGGTGGAAAAGCATTTGGATCATTCTCTTTCGACAGCGATACTCAACAATTTTCTGATATTAATATTTTCACAACCAGTGGCTCACTGCTTAACGGAAGGCACTTTATTTCCACAGCTGGAGACTGGGGCAATTCACCACAATACGGTGTCTTAGCTTTTAGTGACGTTGATGGACCTGACTTCACAGGGGCAGGTTGGTTTCGTATTGATGCCTACATTAACTTCAATGCGCCTCCAGGCTATGTTGCGAACCAATGGCTAGATGTGGGAGCTGAAAGTTTTTGCGTCAATTATTCTTGCTGGTCAGCCGCGAATGAGATTACCAATCCAGGCTTTTCACGCGATACCATTTCTGGATACCTCATCTCTACTTCTCCAATTCCAGAGCCAACATTGTTTGCACTTAATACAGTGGGCCTATTAATTTTGGCGGTAGGTGTCGCATTCCCTAGACGAAAAGTTATGCAATATCTCGCTACCTAACACACTTCAAGTGGACTAGCCAAAGCCACTCAAATTTAAACAGTAAATTATAGACAGAGCTCAATCAACTTTATTCTAATAAAAGCTTATTAAAATAGAAAATTAAGGTTTTATGAATGGCAGCTTTGGGGATTCTGCGGATTCGGGGATTTAGCTGTCAATAAAATATGATAAAACCAGTTCTCGTTTTCTTCAGATATGGTGAGTCAAATATGGCTCGAAGCTAATAAAGTGAGCTAAATATAAAAATAATCACCTTATCAATGTATGAAACATTTATGGCGCGTTTTTAGTATATTTAAAAGCCAACTCGGTAGGAGCATTTTTGGTTTTGGTCGACATAAAGCTTGTAAATGTAGCAATTCTATTCAAGTCTGGCTTGTTATTCTAAATACTGCTCTTGCCATGCGCGGTGGGGGTTTCTGATAATCTCTGCCAGCCAAGCGGCTTTTGTAAAAGAGAGTTTTTTGGCGGGGAATCCAAAGTAGTAGTGTGATGCCGCATCCGCGCCACAAATGCTAGGCCTCGAATCTAGGATGTCAGAATCGCTACTCACTAATCCAATCCTAGTGCAATTTGCAAGCACATATCTTAAAAGCCTACCTTTGATTTTTATCAACTTGATCTAGTGATTGTGTGGTTGAATGAAGTAAGTGATGGCAATGCTTACAATCAGATGCTTACGGGTTTTTCATACAATTGATAAAGAATAGAGGCAGCACTTGCTTTCAATATTTACCCATTTAGCAAGTTGGGTCGTTTACGATATTTTAGGGTTTTCACCATCCACCAAGCTAGGGGATGCACTGCATTTCTTTATCGAAGATACCACTAAAATATTTGCGCTTTTAGTGGTGATGATTTACTTGATCGCTTTGGTAAGGTCTTCTCTTAATATTGAGACAATTCGCGCTTACCTAGCTGGAAAAAATAAAGTTGTTGGTTATATCTTAGGTGCTTTTTTTGGTGCAATCACGCCTTTTTGCTCATGCTCGAGTATTCCCGTATTTTTAGGATTTACCTCTGCAGGCATTCCCGTAGGTGTCAGTTTGGCGTTCTTATTGACATCTCCTTTAATAAATGAGGTGGCAGTGCTGTTGCTGTTAAGTTTGTTGGGGTGGCAATTTACGTTAATCTACGTTGTTGTTGGGTTGGTGGTGGGTATTGCGGGTGGTGCATTTTTGGACTTTATCCATGCCGAAAAGATGTTACAGCCGTTTGCCCTTAAAGCTTATGAAAGCAAACCAAATGCAAATGTTGCGTTAACGCAATCTGCAAAACTAACATTTTACGAGCGTCATTCATTTGCAGTTTCTGAGTTAAAGGATATTTTGCAAAGGGTTTGGATATGGGTGTTTGTAGGTGTGGGATTAGGCGCGTTATTACATGGCTTTGTGCCTGATGATTGGTTTGCCGCACATTTAGGGCATGGTGAATGGTGGTCAGTACCACTTGCTGTATTGGTTGGCATCCCGCTTTACTCTAACGCAACTGGTGTTATTCCAATTATGGAAAGTTTAATCCTCAAGGGCTTGCCTATCGGTACAACCTTAGCGTTCTGTATGAGCACCGTGGCCGCTAGCTTTCCAGAATTTATACTGCTCAAACAAGTAATGCAATGGAAGCTATTGGTGATTTTATTTTTGATGCTCTTAGTTTCATTTACGCTAGTGGGCTGGATTTTAAATATGGCATATAGTTAACAAGGGAACAAAACATGAAAAAATTTAAAGTATTGGGAAGTGGCTGTGCTAAATGCGTTAAAACAGCAGAAATGCTCGAACGTATTGCTCAAGAGTTAAATGTATCTGTTGAAGTTTCAAAAGAAACCAATATAGAAGCCATCATGGGGTATGGCGTGATGAGTACGCCAGCGGTTGTGCTTGATGAAGTACTGGTGCATTCAGGCTCTATACCTAATCGCGATAAAATTGAAAATTGGCTAAAGTGAAATATTTTCTTACCTAGATATTTTTATACAATCAGTTCAATGCATGTTTAGTATCTAAATCCTAATTCAGTTGGCACGTGTTTGGTTTTGGTCGACATAAAGCGTGTAATTGCCGCAACTCTATTTAAGTCTGGTTTGTTTTCTAAATATTGCTGTTGCCATGCGTGGTGGGGGTTTTTGATAATCCCAGCAAGCCATGCAGCTTGAGTAATAGATAGTTTTTTTGGGGGTAATCCAAAGTAGTAGTGTGATGCAGAAGCCGCGCCACATATGCCCGGCCCCCAATCGACGGTGTTGAGATATAAATTTAAGATACCTTGCTTACCTAACGTGCTTTCCATTTCAACGGCATATAATAGTTCTTCAATTTTGCGCTTCCATTGGCGCTCACCGCCCGTAAACATATACTTTGCCAGTTGTTGGCTAATGGTGCTGCCACCCAGTTTTTTGTTGGGGTTCTCTTGTGCAAGTAAGTAGCTGAGTGTTGCAAAGTCATAGCCTTGGTGATGCATAAACTGCGCATCTTCAGCAATAATCACGGCCATGGGCAACCAGCGCCCCATGGCTTTTTTATCTACCCAAACATGTGGTTTAACGGTGGGGTTAGATGGGCTTACGTATGTTTGA
>NCGC01000029.1 GCA_002281475.1 Methylophilales bacterium 28-44-11 | reverse complement strand
CAATGATGTGAATAAACTTGCGTTGTTTCATACACTTTCCTTTGTATCTTGTGGTTGACCAAGTTCGAGTTGAAGAATGAGTTGTGCGAACAAAGTTCGCCATTGTGCGCCGAGTAGCTGACTATTGACTGGCTGATTTGATTGCAACAGTTTTCCATCATGCATCGCATAACGTATGACTGTTTGTTTTGGCAGACCGAGCGCTTCTATATGACTAGAAAATCCATCCATTAAATGTTGTGCATCTTGCTGAGCAGTGGTTTTGTAATCGGGTTTTTCATCAGAATAGATCCAACTGACAACGACCATGTCGCCAAATAAGCCCCATATGCCAGTTTGTGTGCCTAGCAATACCTCAATCGTATTAGGCGTGCCACTCGCAAGCTCTAGCTTATGTTTCAGCTTTTTCATGAACACATCGCCTAAGGGCTCGTCACTTTCAATCAAGGCTGCCATCATCAGCACTCCAGAATGATCAGCATCTGCTTGAATGCCGAAAGTAAGCCATCGTTGTAATGCTCTATCGGTCGCTAATGCATAGATTTTAGCAATGCCAAACAATGCCACTGCCCATAAAATGGGGGCAGTTAAGTCTAGGTAGGTATTACTGACGTTAATGCCGATGTAGGATAATGCAAGTAAGCCAACTTGACTACCTGTGAAAATGGAATTGAATTTGTCGCGGTCAACTTTAAAATAAAATGCCAAAGTAGTTGCCCAAATCAACACCAAGCTTAAGATAATATAGGGCGTTTTACCGCGCCAAACTTTTAAATAATCGCCATGTTTTACGTTGTCAATCGCTGTAGCCAATATCTCGACGCCAGGAAACTGCTTATCCATAGCAGTCGGTTTAATATCAAACAGGCCAGGTGCAGTAGAACCAATAATCACTATTTTATCGGTGAACTCACTTTGTGGCCGTGTTTTACGCTGGCTGGTTAAATCGGTAAAAACATCGCTAAATGATACATATTGAAAACTAAAAGGTTTGCCACGCCAATTGATCAACATATTTTGGGGTAGGTGAGTTAACGAACCTCCAGCATGCTTGCCCACGATTGCAGGGAGCGACGGCAAGCGCCAGCCTTCTTCTTCGTGATACACGCGGTACTCTCGCACAATGCCGTCATTGTCAGGATAGACATTGTGCGTCCCTAAACGCCCCGGTTTTCGTGCGCCTTCAATAAATGGCAATATGGCAGCAATGGTGGCGTTTTGGTTGTGATCTGCATGCGCGCGAATCCCAGGAATCTGTGCATACTTGAGTTGACTCAGCTTATCCTGCGAAGGGTCTAGCCTTAAAATGGGGAAGAAGACATTATCGCTTGCGCCAATCACATCATTAAAATAAGCATCACTATCAGAGTTGTAAATATCTGCATCGCTAAACACAATATCAAACACAATGGATTTGGGCTTTTGAGCTTGTATGTTTTCTACAAACTCACCTAATACTTGGCGTGGCCAAGGCCAACGTCCATACTCCTTTGAAAATGCGGCTAAACTCGCTTCATTAATATCTACAATGACAATCTGTGGATCTGCGCTGGCTTGAATCACGCGGTATTTCACCATAAAGTCAAACGCTTTGTCTCGCATGTTCAAACCCACATGAAACACACTGGCATCGAGCAATACTAGCAAGGTAAATACGGTTGCCAGATAAATATAAAAATTATTGTTTAGCTTTCGGGTGAGTTTGGCTAACCATTGTCCTAGTAATAATTTGAACTTAATCATAGTGATTTTCGCTTGCTTGTTTCCAATCAATTGACTCTACCACAGGGTAATCATTGCTCACAAATGTTCAAATAAATTTAGCGTGCAATACAAAAATAAAGTTATTTTCTAATAAATAAACTTAATTGCATGAAAACGCTTATAAATGAATAAGATAGTGAAAAAATGTTAGCAATTATTTTTGATTGGATGTATGATTTGCATCACTAACATGATGTATCACATTCTTTATCGGGCTTAACTATATGAGTTTAAATATAAAAATAGTATTTTTTAGCTTTTTAATGTTATTGATTGTCGGTGGTGTAGACGCAATGATGGCCATCGGTTAACAATTCTCATCCCTTCATTTTAAATGTTGGTCATGGATGTTGATGATATTCAACATCCTAAAAAATATCGAAGCTCTTAAGTCATACTTAAGGGCTTTTTTATTGCAAGTGCGTGATAGTTTGTTACATCCGTTATAATCTTATTAATGAACATCAGCACCTTACAATTCATATTTACCCTTTGCCTACTAGCTATTGTCGTTTGGCTTTTATTGCGTGTGCTCAAACAACAATCCAATACATTATTGCTACAACAGTTAGAAGAAAAACATCGCGGCATGCTATTGGACTTAAACGATGGTTTAAACAAGCTGGGCGATCGTCTTAATGCAGCGTCTCAAGACAATAGTGACCGTTTGAAAACAGCGGTCTCTTACGAGTTGCAAACCACGCGTGAAGCGATGCAAGCGTTGCAATTGGCACAAAATACCAGTTTGTCAGCAACGCGAGAAACTGTGTTAGAAACGCTCCATAAAACATTAAGCGAGCAGGGTAAAGCGCAGCAAGTGATGATGCATGACACGATGCTAAAAGCCACTACCACACTGACTCAAACGATTGATACATTGAGTAAAATTGTCGACACTCGTTTGGAAGAAATCGGTGGAAAAGTGTCTGAACGATTGGAAGAAGGTTTTAGAAAAACCAACGAGACTTTTGTGAGTGTGATGGAGCGCTTAGCTACAATTGACGAAGCGCAAAAGAAAATTGATGGCTTGAGCACCAATATGGTGAGTCTGCAAGAGTTGCTGGGCGATAAACGTAGCCGTGGAGCCTATGGTGAAGTGCAGTTGGAAGGTCTGGTGCGCAACGTATTGCCAACCTCCAGTTTTAAAATGCAGCATAGCTTTGAAAATGGCACGCGCGTGGACTGTGCATTGTTTTTGCCCGACCCCACTGGAACAGTCGCTGTGGACAGTAAGTTCCCATTAGAAAATTATCATCGTATGTTCGACAGCAGTTTGTCTGAAGCAATACAACTGCAAGCAGAAAAGCAGTTTAAGGCCGATGTGAAAAAACATGTGGATGATATTGCTACAAAGTACATTATTCCTAATGTCACATCAGATGGCGCGGTCATGTTTATTCCTGCAGAAGCGGTGTTTGCAGAAATACATGCTTATCACCCTGAAGTCATTGATTATGCAATGAATAAACGCGTGTGGGTAGTATCGCCCACCACGTTAATGGCGGTATTAAATACGGCCAGGGCAGTATTAAAAGACGTCGAGATGCGCAAACAGGTGCATATTATTAAGGATGAATTAGGCAAGTTGAGCAAAGATTTTGAACGCTTTGATGTGCGCATGAAAAAACTAGCGGACAATATTCGTCAAGCGCATGAAAACGCTCAGGATGTTCATGTGAGCAGTCAAAAAATTACACGACGTTTCGCGCAAATAGAGCGTGTCGAGTTGAATGATCAGCCCATTGATTTGCTCGATGAAGTGGATGAATAGAGTTAGAGAAAAGCTTTTTAAATTAAGTCCAAATTATGCACATTAAAGTATTGTATTTCGCCAGAATTAAAGAGGCCATCAATTATTCTTCTGAGGATGTAAATTTGCCAGATGACGTGGAGTCTATTACTGCGCTTAAGCATTGGTTAGCGCAACGTGGGGAAGTGTGGGCAAATTTATTCAGTGGCCAACTTGTGGTGAGAGCCGCGATTAATCATAACTTGGTGGATGATTTGGCCACGTTTGATGACGGCGATGAAGTCGCATTCTTTCCGCCAGTCACGGGCGGCTAACTATGGTTAAAGTACAAACCGAGGATTTTGATGTAGGTATGGTGCTTGCGGCAATGCGTCATGGCAACCCCAGTATTGGCGCTATGGTCAGTTTTGTAGGTTTGGTGCGGGATTTAAACGACAACGCTTCAGTGACGACTTTGACGTTGGAACATTATCCAGACATGACCGAAAAATCGTTGCAAGCTATAGTAGACCAGGCAAAGCATCGTTGGGAACTTCTGGATGTCGTTGTGATTCATCGTGTGGGCACATTAAAACCGACTGACCAAATTGTGTTAGTGGTTGTCACCAGTGCGCACCGACAAGCCGCATTTTTAGCTTGCGAATTTGTCATGGACTATTTAAAAACGCAGGCACCATTTTGGAAAAAAGAAACCAGTCCCCAAGGTGCGCACTGGGTTGAGGCAAAAACCTCAGACGATGAAGCGCAAGCACGTTGGACTCAATAGAAGATATATTTGATGCACATACTTACTCAAGAGTCGCTCAATGCGACCATCACGCAAGACAGTTTAGGGTTTGATTCCACAGCGGAAATCATCGCAACTCAACTAAGCCATCACTCTGATGCGCATGCTTGGGTTGCTCAAAGTGAAGCCAAAAAGGCTGCATTATTTGGTTTGAATATTCAACAACGTGGCTTTAACGTATTGGTATTGGGTGCGCACGGCAGTGGTCGTACCTCGCTAATGCAAAGTGCAATGCAAGAGGTGGCCAAGCAGTCTGCTAAGACGCAGCCTTTGCAAGACTTGGTTGCGCTTTACGATTTTAATCAGTTCACGCAACCCACTTTAATGAAGTTGCCGGTAGGTCAAGGCGTTAAACTGCGCGCTGAAATGGATGGTTTTGCTCGCGCACTGATGACAGAATTTACCAATCTGGTGAATATCGACAGCCAGTCCAAAATGCTTGAGCATATGAAAGATTGGTTAAAGCAAACAATTCAACAGTTGCAACAAGCTTTTTTGGAGGTGTATCCTGCATTAACTTCTTATTTGGAATGTATCTCACCAGAAGTATTAGCTTATTTACAAGCGTGGCAGCCACCACCGCCTAATGAATCAGAGAGTCCTCTCGATGGTTTGATTAACGAAGCATTTTTTGCTCGTTTCCGCATCAATGTGTTGGTGGACAATCGTAGTGCGCAAACCGCAGGTCTTCATCAAGCACTCATTTACGATAATGACCCAAGTCTATCTTCATTATTTGGTGCAATTGAAAGCATCACCGATGCTGCAGTCATGCCTGATTTCTTACGCTTGCGGGCAGGTAATCTGCATAAATCAGATGGCGGTATGTTGTTGATTCATTTAAGGGATTTGCTAAATGATGAACAAAATGGCCAACAAATGCTGGAAAAATTACATCGATTTTTAAGAAATGGCACATTGCAAATCGAAGATGTCACCAGCAGTGCACAGAGCAGTGCTGTGTTGGCGAGCGACACTTTATTGCCAGTGCAGGTAAAGCTGGTGATGATTGCAACCCGTGAAGACTTTTACGATTGCCTAGATGAACAGCCTGACTTTTTTGATTACTTTCCAATTAAGGTAGAGTTTGCAGAACGAATCCTAGCCAATAAAGACAATTACGCTGCCATCGCAGGGTACATTGCACAAAAATGCCAATTTCACCAATGTGCGCACTTTAGTAGTCAAGCCGTTGCCACTTTGATCATTGCCTTGCAACGCATCGAAGAAGATCAAACACGTATCAGCACAAACTTTGCTTACTTAGAGCAGTTGATGTTAGAAAGTGTCGCTTTTGCAGGTAGTGCAACGCTAGTCACTGAGGTGCACGTAAATGCTGCATTACAAGCAAAAGCGCAAAGAAATCAATATTTTGAGTCGCAAATTCGTGATTCAATTATCGACAACGAATTGCTTATCCAAGTACATGGCGAAGTGATAGGGCAGGTCAACGGACTAACACATATTGAACTTGGAGATGCGAGTTTTGGTTCCCCTATTCGAATTACTGCGCGTTGTTACCCTGGTAAAACTGGCTTAATCAACATTGACCGTGAGGTGAACATGAGTGGGCCAAACCATGACAAAGGCATTTTTATTTTACAAAATTGGTTGAGTGCGAGCTTTTGGCAATTGGCCCCCCTGAGTTTAAATGCCTCATTAGTGTTTGAGCAAGAATACAATGGCGTCGAAGGGGATTCTGCCTCTTGCGCCGAGCTATTTGCATTGTTATCTGCGTTAGCAGGCTTACCAATCAAACAGGGGATTGCAGTCACTGGTGCGTTAAACCAATTTGGGGAGGTGATGCCGATTGGTGGCGTCAATGAAAAAATTGAAGGCTATTTCCGCGTTTGTCAGGCACTCGGTCTCGATGGTCAACAGGGCGTTATTATTCCTAGACGTAATCAACGCCATTTGCTTCTTGATCAAGAGGTAATAGCGGCTGTGCAAGCCAAGCAATTTCACATCATCGTCATTGATCATGTGTTAGAAGGGATTGAGTATTTGACTGGGTTGCAAGCCGGTATTCAAAATCATTTAGGTGCTTACCCAGAAAATACAGTATTAGGCTATGCCCAACAAGCCTTAGCTAATTACCGTAAAACACTGGAAAGCAACCAAGCCAAATCACACCAGTTACCTTTGATTGATTAGTCAATATTGCCAACCAATTGCCTATGCTCGTAGTTATAACATCACTGATAAACAAGAGTCATACATTGTGTAGATCTTCATTGTCATGTTCAAGTTTAAGATATAGCGTGAGGAATATCTGATATTGCAAGATGTATCCAAAGATAATAAAGACCCACATTGCCGTTTAGATAAATGGCTTTGGGCTGCACGTTTTTTTAAAACACGCAATATTGCGGCTGATGCAGTGGATGGTGGAAAAGTACGAGTTGATGGTGTACGTGCCAAAAATGCCAAAGAAGTTAAACTGGGTATGCTGGTTGACATTAAAAATAAAGACATTGAGATTGAAGTTATGGTGACAGGTCTCTCGAATGTGAGGCGTGGCGCACCTGAAGCAGCACAACTTTATGAAGAAACACAAGCAAGCAAAGAGAAACAAGCAGCCCTTAAGATCACGCAAGACAATGCATTCGCAGCGCGTGAACGGGGTGCCGGCAGACCCACAAAACGACAATTACGGGAGATAAAAAAATTTACTGGATTGAAGTTTTAGTGCCATAATTGTCATAAATACATCATGTTTTTATCAAAAATAACGTAATTACATCCAAAATTTAAACAATTAATGCAACAAAAATATAAGAAATAGGCGTGTACATATGAAAAAAGAAGTGACCAAAGCAGTATTTCCTGTCGCGGGATTAGGCACCCGTTTTTTGCCTGCAACCAAAGCAAGTCCTAAAGAGATGTTACCCGTTGTCGACAAGCCGCTTATTCAATACGCGGTAGAGGAAGCGATTGATGCAGGGGCAACTGAATTAATTTTCGTTACAGGCCGAAATAAGCGTTCTATTCCAGATCACTTTGATAAATCCTATGAGTTAGAAGCAGAGTTAGAAGCATCTAATAAGCATGATGTGCTTAAAATGCTCAGAAGCATTTTACCTAAAAAAGTGTCTTGTATTTATATTCGCCAACCACAAGCATTAGGCCTAGGCCATGCAGTATTGTGCGCAAGACCCGTCGTTGGCAATGAGCCATTTTCTGTGATTTTGGCCGATGACTTGATTGATTCAAATGTATCCGTAGTTAAACAAATGGTTGATGTTTATCATCAGCACCAGAGCTCAGTGCTTGGCGTTGAAGATGTGCTTCCGTCTGAGACAGCAAGCTATGGTATTGTGGATGCGTTTCAGATCGAACAGAATATTTTGCAATTAAAAGGCATTGTAGAAAAGCCACAACCACAGGATGCACCATCTACATTAGCAGTTGTAGGGCGCTACGTCTTAAGTGGAAAAATTTTTGATTGCTTAGAAAAAGTGCAGCCAGGCAAAGGTGGTGAGATCCAGTTAACAGACGGCATTGCCATGTTGATGGAGTATGAAAAAGTACTTGCCTATCGCTTTGAAGGTAAGCGTTATGATTGCGGAAGCAAAATAGGGTTTATGCAAGCCAATGTGGAACTTGCACTCAAACACCCCGAGATTGCAGAGCACTTCGCCGAATATCTGAAATCGATTGCTTCAGGGATTAAGTAAGTAGATTGACTGCAACGCCTGACTTACTTCTGGCAAATTCAACTTTGCTATATTCAACCGAGCAGGTTGACTTTGCCATTGATGCGCTTGCAGTAACGATTAATCAACAGTTTAAAAATACTGAATTAGTATTGATGTGTGTCATGACGGGTGGTTTGTATTTTTCTGGCAAACTACTATCAAAATTAACGATGCCTGTAGAGCTTGATTACGTGCAGGCAAATCGTTATCAAAAGCATTTAACTGGAGGTGAGTTGGTCTGGAGTAAGCCTCCATCACTCGATATTCAGCAAAAAATAGTATTACTTGTTGATGATATTTTGGATGAAGGAATTACATTAAAAGCTGTGCATAACAAGTGCCTTGAATTGGGAGCAAAACAAGTAATGACAGCAGTACTTGCAGATAAACAAAACCAGTTGAAAAAGCCCATTCAAGCAGATTTCGTTGCACTTACTGTACCCAACTTGTTTGTGTTCGGTTGCGGTATGGATGCTCACGGATGGTGGCGAAATTTATCTGAAATACGTGCGCTTAAATGAAATAGATGAAATGCCGTGATTAACATAATGAACTGTTAAAATTGTGACACTAGTGTTGATAATTAAATCATTGGTCACCTATTTTTCCACATCCACTTTGGTCTAACCATATGAATAATAAAGTAATTTTGTTGAATGATAAGTTGGTATTGTTTGTGCAAGACTATATCTGAGCAATTCAATTATTGTGAGAGATGGGTCATCAAATGGTAAATTTAAAACAAAATTGGGAAGCAATTTTTGAAGTCATTCAGAAATCTTACGCGATCGAGAAACACGTAGATTTTTTTAACTGGCTCAAAGACGATGTGAACCCCGTATTGCCACACGACGTTTTACTTGCTGCATGGGGTGATTTCAGTAGTGGTGAACTTAATTATGATGTTGCATCCAACGTTCCAGGATTAACCACACAACGGTTGATTGATGCGCCGGGTATCGTTTCTTATTTAATGGCAAACTTACACAAACGCTGGATTGATAATGATGAAAAATGGTTTGTCATCAATAGTTTTGATGCTGCTGGTATTCATGCACAGTCACCCACACCTTTTACCAATAATTTAATCGAAATGCACTCTTTGTTAGTGTATGGCGTCAAAGATTTACGTGGAAAGCATGATTGTATTTATGTGTTTTTTGATAAATCGCATGTGTTTAATATTCAACATTCCTTATTAGGGTTGTTGATGCCTCATCTTGATGCAGCATTAAGACGTGTTGAATACATCGAACCCACCATGTCAGATGAGGACATTCTAGAAAGTATCGCACTTGGTTCTCTGAGTGATCGTGAACATGAAATTTTACATTGGGTGAGAAGCGGTAAAACCAATATTGAAATTGGGATGATTCTCTCCATCAGCTCAAATACAGTCAAAAACCATTTAAAGCGTATTTTCCAAAAATTAGACGTCTCTTGTCGTGCACAGGCAGTCGCAAAGCTAGCACCATACAAGGGTAATTAAATATCAGTTAAATCAAAAAACTGTTGCAAAATTAGCGAATTAGGCGCTTTTTCTAAAGTTACCCGTATGGACTAATACAATAATAAGGTTTGTGTGTTATCTTTGTATTATGATTTGTCATACGGAGGAGTTTTATGAAATTTAATCGCTTTTTTCTAATGGTTGCCACGTGTCTTGTAACTTTCCTAACAACTTTCAATGCATTGGCGGACGATAATTATCGATTACATTACGGCGATGCCGTATTTATCTCTGTTTGGGGTGAAGAAACGCTCCAGAAGGAAGTGAAAGTATTGCCAGACGGAAGTGTTACATTTCCACTTGCTGGACGTGTAGATGTCGAAAACGCAACGACCACGGAAGCACAAAAAAGAATTACTGATAAATTAAAAGTATTCCTAAATGATCCGCAAGTAACAGTAGTGGTGACCAGTGTTGAGGGCAATAAAGCTTATGTGATTGGCAAAGTGCTGAAAACAGGTGCTATCCCTTTAACGGGACCTACTACAGTTCTACAAGCACTCAGTTTGGCAGGTGGTTTCGATAAATTTGCGGAGTTAAACAAAATTAAAGTATTGCGTACAGTGAATAATAAGCAAACCGTCACCTCTGTCAATTATGAAAGATTAATTCAAGGGCAAAATTTAGAAAGTAATTTATTGCTTCAACCCGGTGATACAATTCTTGTGCCATAATTAATAAAAATAAATTATTTAGGTAAGAAGTATGTCAAGAAATCTATCCGAGTCACCTACACATCTTGCCAGTGTATTCATTGCTGCGTTATGGCTATTGTCCTCAGGTTCGCTAAGCGCGATGGAATTTACTACTGGCGTGTTTTTGCCAGTATCCATCAACTACGACAGCAATATACAAATGACAAATACAGATGAAGAGTCTGTCACATTCTATAATGTTAATCCACGTTTAACGGTGCTGGGTAGTGATGGCATTAACACCATCAACTTCATCGGCAGTGTGCTTTTCCAGAGATCCTCCGATGAAGTAATCAGTGAGGACCGGAAAGATCCGTCATTAGGGTTGGGTTGGGTGCGGAGTTTCGAAAGAGGTGAGTTTTCACTTTCAACTAATTACAATAAAAATAGTTCACGTGTGACGGAGCGACGCGCAACAGGGTTAATTTTTAATGATGGTAGTGTGATTAGCCGGTCCTATGATGCTGGAATAAAATATTTAATTTCTCAGAAATTAAATTTATCTTCAGGTTTAAATTACCAACAAACTAGGTTTACAGGTGCTGGCTTGAATGATTTCAATTCCAAGACTTTTAATAGTAAGTTGGATTATCTCTACAGTGAAAAATTAACACCTTTTGTACAATTTTCTATTAGCCGTTTTGAAAATGAAACGAACACTGTGACAAATGTTTTCGCTAATAATTTATTAGCAAATAATACAAATTCAAGTGGTAAAAGTATCTCTAAAAATTTATTAGGAGGTTTTACTTATACTACAAGCCCACAGTTGTTTTACAGCGTAGCATATGGTGTCAACCATATCAGCTCGGTAGGAAATGGCTGGATTGGCAATGCAAGCATCAACTACACTATTGATGAACAATCCACTCTCGTAGGTACAGTTGCACGTAATGTGGCCCCTTCAGGTTTAGGTGGATTTCTTAAAACAGACAATCTTGTTTTGAACTATGTATATGATATTAATCAAAAAAACCACGTAGGTGCAGACGCGAGTTGGACAATTACAAGAGATGCAAATAATTCTGATTATAAACAATTAGGTGCGAACTATACATACGATCTCAATGAAGACTGGGGTTTGAGAACATACGCGCAATATCGTACTTTAAAGGCTTCTACCAACATTAATGCTGATGCGTATCTCATCGGCGTTTCCCTCAGTTTTAATAATCCCAACCTATTTTAAAGAAGTAATGCATGGCTGCTGAATACGAACTCACGTTTAATGACTATTTGTCTATTTTTAAGCGCAGAATATGGCAAATTGTAATAGTTGCAAGCACGATTATCATTGCAGCGATACTCGTCGCGATTTTACTTCCTCCCGTTTACCAATCCACTGGCACGATTCTAGTGGAGTCACAACAAATATCAAAAGATATCATTCAATCCAGTGTAAATAGTGTCGCTGATGAGCGTATTGAGTTGATTAAACAACGCGTGATGACGCGTGAAAACCTTTATAAAATCATGCAAAAATATGGTTTGTATTCAGACCGGCTTGATAAAGACTCTACTTCGCTATTGTTGAATGAGTTGCGCAACAATATTGCTGTTGAGTTGCTCAGTACTGATTCTGGAAATCCATGGGAGAAAAAAGCGACTATTGCTTTTAATGTGTCTTTTTCGTACAACAGCCCTGACGTTACGCACAAAGTTGCGAATGAACTCGTCACGTTATTCCTTGACGAAAATGTGAAATCAAGAACTGAAAAAGCCACTGAAACTACAGAGTTTTTAAGTCAAGAAGTAGAAATTTTGAGGAAGCAACTCGAGGCGACTGAAAGTAAAGTGGCTACTTTTAAAGAACAATACTCTGGTGCTTTACCTGAACATATGGATATGCATATGACCATGTTGCAGCGTTCAGAAATGGATATTAAAGAAATTGACCGTGACTACAAAGCCGCACAAGAAGAGCTCAGGTATCTAGATGTGGAGTTAGCTTCTGCTAAGTCAGGAATCAATAATAGAAGGACTGCAGATGCGCCAGTTGTTCTATCTAGTGAAGCAGAAATCGACAAGTTGAAATTAGAGCTTGAGCGCGCTCAAGCTCTGTATAGCGATTCTCACCCCACTGTTAAAGCGTTGAAAAGAAGAATAGATAAACTAGAAGCGGTAGCAAGTACAAAGTCCAGTAATCCTGAAGACGCAACCAAAGCGCGTCGTGGTGATATCGAAACGGATTTGATGGTGGCCAAGGTACAAGCGCAAATTCAGGCAGCCAAGGCTAGACTAGAGTCATTAGCAGAGCAGAAGATTGCAATGCGTAAAAAAGTGGATCAGCTTCAAGCTCGAATTTCTTTAAGCCCTGAGGTTGAAAAAGGTCTCTTTAAGCTGATGCGCGATTATGAGAATGCTAAAGAAAAATATGAAGAAGTAAAATCTAAGCAGATTAATGCAAAAATTGCTGAAAATTTGGAACAAGAAAATAAAGCTGAGCGTTTCACCATGTTGGAACCACCAATTTTTCCTGATAAACCTATCAAGCCGAATCGTAAAAAAGTCATTGGATTAGGTTTTTTTGGGGGCATTGCAGCTGCACTTGGCTTGGTATTTTTACTTGAGTCAATCAATGCGCGTGTTCGTGGTGTGGATGCTTTGGAATCGATTACCAAAGTACGTACGTTGGTTACATTACCTTATATTTACACGCAAGCAGAGATTAATAGAAAAAAATACTTTTATAGATATTTGTTTTTAGGTGTGATTGCATTTATTCTAATCTCTTCCATGATTGTGCACTTTCTTATTATGCCGTTGGATTTGTTAGTTGTAAAAATACTGAATAGATTTGCATAAGGTGTAATGTATGGAAAAAATCAAAGACGCGTTAGAAAAAGCCAGAGGTAAAACAGAGGTTAATCCTGTTACCAAGGCTAGTACATATCAACCCGCGGGTCCAACACCTGAAAATGTGTTGGAACAAGCGAATGAAACCAATATCAATGCGATTAGTTATACCAACACAAAAACGTTGGAACTTAATTCACAGCACTTAGAAAAAAATCGCATTGTGGCTTATAACAAGAGTGAGTCTGCCACTTGGATTTTTGATAAGTTGCGTACCCAAGTATTGCAGAAAATGCATGAGAATAATTGGAAAACACTGGCAATCTTGTCTCCAACGCCTGCATCAGGAAAGTCTTTTGTGGCGATTAATCTTGCAATTAGTATCGCAAACCAACCTCAAAAAACAGCAATGTTAGTCGATTTTGATTTAAGAAAACCTAGGGTTGCAAAATACTTAGGTCTAGATTGTGAAAAATCGCTAAACGATTATTTAGAAGGACGTGCCGAGTTGCATGAAGTGTTGGTGAATCCTGGTCTGCCAAGACTCGTGATATTGCCTACCATGAAACCTGTTAGTCACCCAGCGGAGGTATTGTCTTCAGCGAGAGTAAATGCGCTGATTCAAGAGATTTCTACACGTTACGAATCACGGATAGTGATTTATGATTTGCCACCCATTTTAAATGCGGATGATGCCTTAATCATGCTTAAAAAGGTTGATTGTGCTCTATTGGTTGTAGGTAATGGCATGGTAAAAGAAACGGAAATTGAAGAGGCGATGCACCACATACCGAAGGATAAACTGTTGGGTGTTGTTTTAAATAAAGCTGAAGTGAGTGTTGAAGATTATTATTACTAATCTTCTAAAAAGACATTTAATTAAATTATCGCAATTTTTTAAGGTGGATTATAAAAAAATATTTGATTTGGTGTTCGCCTTTGCTAAATAATTGCAGAGTTTTATCAACCCCCATGTGCATTTTGGGCGCTCAGTATTTATACATATTTGTATAATCAGATTTGTTTATCGTTTGCACTTTCCAGCTTTCGATCCACTAAAACATGTAATTAAAGTATCATAAACTCATAGAATTTACTTGATTTGAACTGATGACGGTTAGCTGACTAGCTTGATAAATTCTTAGACTTCAGCTGATTTTCTTAAATTTCATCCACCTAATAATGTCAGATATGCATTTCAATTTATATATTTCCGTAAAAAATTAGTCAGGTAAGCTTTTTCCTGTTAACGTTTATTCATCTGTCTTAATTTAATATAGTTATGCTCAAATTATTCAAGCCAACCTTCAAGCGCGTATACGTAAATATGCGTAGCGTGTTAACAAGCAAGAAGGAAAAGAATGTTTATCAACTTGGCGTAACAAGCAAGTCTTCACTAAATATTGTCTTTATTGACCCTGCCATAGAGGGCTACAAAGCGGGTGGGGATAAGGTGATTTATAAGCAATCTGAAGTCATACATCAGATGTCTTATCATGGTGTAACCTCACAAATACTTCATCCAGATAACCATCGGTTTAAACACACTTGGTTCGAACACAATGCACAGTTAAAAGAGAGCAATATACTTTCTGTGGATAGTGATTTTGTGATCATTCCAGAAGTGATGGTTATTCCACATGCCAAAATGTTAGCAAGTTTAGGTATACGTTATGGCATTTACGTGCAAAATGGCTATTCAGCAAGTATCCCTTTATATGTGGGAAGCGACGAAGACTTAAATGCTGCTTACAGAAATGCTGAAATTATATTGTCTATTTCAGACGATACTAGTGAATGTATTGCGCTCGCTTTTCCTTCGGAAGCCTCAAAAATTCAGCGCATTTTTTATTCTGTGGATAGTAGTAAATTTAAGCCACATACGCAAAAAGAAAATTTAATAACCTATATGCCAAGAAAATTGGCAAGACATTCTGATTTGGTAAAGTTTTTTTTAGAACACAACTTACCCTCTGGGTGGCGCTTAGCACCAGTGCATGGTTTAAATGAAGATGGTGTAGCGGAATTGTTATCTAGATCTAAAATATTTCTATCATTTAGTGAGTTTGAAGGTTGCCCATTACCCCCAGTAGAAGCGGCTTTGGCAGGTAATCTAGTGATTGGTTACACGGGTGAAGGTGCACGTGAATATTGGACGCCACCGGTTTTCAACCTGATCGATTGCGGGGATGTAAAAAACTTTGTGACTAAAGTACTTGATAGTATCAAACTGTTAGAATCCAAATCGCAAGTATACGACACGCAATGTCAGTCTATTCGAGAAGGTTTGGCAGATCGATATTCTAAATTAGCCGAACAAAACAGCCTTAAGCAAGCACTAGATCATATTATTCATCCGTCCAATTAAGTTAGCTGCTTATAAGGATGATGTGATTTTAATTAGGGTTTAATTGATTGACTAACAATTGCTTTTTTACAATTTGTGTATAAGCAACACACATGGCAATCACAGCATAATATAGGTAAGGCACAATTAGCACTTCACTGGTAGCTGAGTTCATTAACATGATTGCAATCAGAATTGATAACAACGATCTACCTAATTGGAAAAGCTCATAATCCACTGTTTTAACTCTTCGCATAGCTTTATACGTCATGAGTCCTGCACTAAAGAAAATACTCACGTAGAGAGTTAAACCCACCACTCCACTATTTAATAATACTGATACGTAAATATTCACCAAATCAATGATTTTTTCACCTTGAATCATTTTGATCATTTCAGGTTCGGCAGCATAATTTTTATTGCCAAATAACGGAGATTTGGAAATCACGATAATAGAAGCATCTAAAAGCCTTTGTCTATAATCAAGGTTTTGAGAATCTGTTTTCCCCACAAAGGGAATTAAATTGATGATTTTGTCCCCAAAAGGAAGTGCAATGGTAAATGCAAGAACCACCATGCTTGCCATGACCAACTTAAGTATGTTGGAGATAGCATTCTTTCCTAAGTATAAATAAACGGTCACTAACAGTGCTGCACCCACCCATGGGCCTCGGGAGATGGGTGCAATCATTCCCAACATTAAGATGCCCAAAGCAGCGAACCTAACCATTTTTTGTTTGATAGTGTTCTGTACGAATAAGTACATACCAAGTGCAATTGTCATGGTATAACCAAAAGCAATAGAGTGTCCAAATGATGAAGTTGCACGTAATGCACCATCTCTACTGAGATAGCCTCCAAAGCTCCAGTATTGTTTGAGTGCACTTTGGAGGGATGAATACATTAACCAGCCTTTGATTGCCTCAAAAAATCCTATTAATGCTGCTGGGAAACAGGCAATCATAAATGCGGCAAAAGTAATTTTTAGCGATTGTTTATCTTTTATCAATCTACTGATTACAAAATAGGGAACGAAATACGTCAGGTAGAGTACCACCGCTTGACGTAAAATATCTGTCACAGTGGTAGCTCCCATATTTAATATGAGATTAAGTAGCAAATAACTGGCGACAAATAAATCGGTTTTGACCCGCCCAAAAGCTAAGTCATTGGATTTAAATGTAAAATAAGCTACTAGTAATAATCCAGCGGATAGTATGACCAGGTAATCGACTTGCATCAATTGATTCATGATGCCGAACCCTGGCATCAGAGCAGAGATAGGGGGAACAGCTGCAATAACGGCCATGTATAAGCCGATTGGATGGCTGGTTTTTTTAACCCGATATGCAACAAACAGAAACGATAAAAATAAGAATATCCAATAATTAAAAGTGAGAAAAGCAAAGCTGGTGAGTATTAACCAACTGTTTTTAAATTGTTTAAATTGGTTTACGGGCAAAATTTCTGCGGTTGCTTTTTTGGCAAAATGAAAAGCGATTGATGAGAAAACTAAAATAACAATGTAGGCTTTGATATTCTCAGGCATGTGATTGGAATTCGTATATAAAAATCAGTGTGAATGCATAGCGTTAGCATAAAATGTGCAATGATTATAACAATTAAGGCGCGATAGTTAATTTAATTTTTAATTCGTGTTGCAAGCATATAAAATTTAAATATAAATTTTTTGTAAAGTTTATAAATTAAGCTAGATAGGATTAAATTTGGTAGACGTTTCCATCATTTTTGTGAGCTATAACACTGCTGACATGACAAAAAAAGCCATCCATTTGGTCAAGGCTTCGCAGCATGACCTTGAGATAGAAATTTTCGTGGTTGATAATGCGTCTAGAGATGAGTCAAGTAGATTGGTTGCGGAGGAATTTCCAGACGTTCATTTAATTTCAAATCAGATAAACGTCGGTTTTGGACGCGCAAACAATCAAATATTGCCCCATTATCATGGGCGATATGTATTGTTATTAAATACTGATGCATTTGTGGAATCAGATACGCTGCAAAAAACATTTGAGTTTATGGAGCAACATCCAGATACTGGTATTTTGGGTGTGAAGCTACTTGGTCGAGATGGTGTATTGCAACCTTCATGTCGTTACTTCCCAACCCCCTTCAATATCTTCCTAAATAAAACTGGCCTATTCAAATGGCTGCCTAGTGTGCAGCTTGTAGATGATATGACATGGGATCATAACGCGGTGCGCGAATGTGATTGGGTGCCAGGCTGTTATTATTTAATTCGAAAAGAGGTAGTCGAGCGTGTCGGATTATTTGACCCCCGTTATTTCTTGTATTACGAAGAAGTCGACCATTGTTATGCGACAAAACAAGCGGGTTGGAAGGTGACGTATTTCCCAGATGCGCCTGTTGTGCACATTGGTGGGGAAAGTGCCAAAACAGACCATGCAATCTCATCAGTGAGCAGGCAAGTGAGTGCCTTACAAATTGAAAGTGAGCTATTGTATTTTCGAAAGAACTTAGGTTTGATGGCGGTGTTAATTCATGCGGTGTTATTTATTGTGGCTGAAGCAATTTTAGTCATTAAACAATTACTTAAAACGCCAACAAAACTATTTCAAATACTCAACTTTAAGGCACTTGGCTTGTTTTTAAAGTTATCCTTCCTGACCCGTTTGGGCAGTCGTTCTTTACGCTGAAGCGCGTTAAACTAATATAAATTATATGTTTAATAATATCCGTACAGATTTAGCCAATTATCATCATGACTGGGGCGCGCAAGGCTTTTGGGTAATGCTGGTATATCGTTTTGGGCGATGGCGTTATCAAATTAAAAATGTGCTGCTAAGAAAATTCTGTTCATTTATCTATAAATTTTTGTATAAAGTGGTGCAGATATTGACGGGTATTGAATTTCCATGTGAAGTGACTATTGGTGAACATTTTTTGATAGATCATTTTGGCGGTATCGTCGTGAGTGGCTACGCAAAATTTGGAGACCACTGCCGCATCAGAAATGGTGTCGTGGTGGGCTTGAAAAATGTGGATAATCCTTGCGCACCCGAATTTGGTGATTATGTGGATATTGGTGCAGGCGCTAAAATTTTAGGAGGCATCAAAATTGGTAGTCATGTCACGATTGGGGCGAATGCTGGGATATTGGTGCAGGCGCTAAAATTTTAGGAGGCATCAAAATTGGTAGTCATGTCACGATTGGGGCGAATGCTGTTGTGTTGACAGATGTGCCAGACTACTCCATCGCTGTAGGCGTGCCAGCCATCATTAAACCTAAAAAGACAATCGATTCACTATGATATTCGAATGTAAATAACCATATATCAGATGACAACATCCATAGGCTTTGTAGTAATTGGTAGAAACGAAGGTCCACGCTTAGTGGATTGTTTGCGTTCTATTGCGCACTATGCGCCGGCTATCGTCTATGTTGACTCCGCATCTACGGATCAATCCGTAAAAGAAGCGCTAGCAAAAAACGTGCATGTGCTTGAATTGGATATGACGATTAAGTTTACAGCGGCGCGTGCTAGGAATGAGGGCTTTGCTTTATTGCTCAAGCATTACCCTGAGCTTAATTATGTGCATTTTGTAGATGGTGATTGTATTGTGAACGCAGAGTGGGTCACAGATGCACTAGCCTTTTTAGAGATGCATGCTCAGGTTGCAGTAGTATGCGGTCGGCGAAGAGAGCGTTATCCGCTAGCCAGCACTTACAATCAACTATGTGATATTGAGTGGAACACTCCCACTGGCAAAGCCAAAGCGTGTGGTGGTGATGCGATGATGCGAGTAGACGTATTCAAGCAGGTCAATGGATTTAACGAAAAATTGATTGCTGGAGAAGAGCCAGAACTTTGCATTCGTATCCGTCAACTAGGTCATGATGTGTGGCGATTGGATCATGAAATGACACTGCATGATGCAGCGATATTTAAGTTCTCGCAGTGGTGGAAGCGCACGACTAG
>NCGC01000146.1 GCA_002281475.1 Methylophilales bacterium 28-44-11 | reverse complement strand
AATGCTGCAGTAACCAATGCAGCAATACTTAATGATTTAACAAACAGTGTTTGCATTAATGTCTCTCCGAATTAAAATGAATTACTTTGAAAACTACAAATCGTTTTCAGTAGTAAGTTGATGAAAGTCTATGAAAGATTTGTGACAACAATATGACAAATTGCACAGGACTATATTTGCCCTTGTAGAAAACCTTCTTCAGCATGACGAAGACAATTATTTATCACAATCCTGCGTGTGGAACCTCACGCAATACCTTGGCTATGATGCGTGCCAGTGGCGTTGAGCCGCAGGTGATTGAATATCTAAAAACGCCACCAGACCGAGCCACACTCTGCAAATTAATTGCTGACATGGGCATAGCGCCACGTCAGTTATTAAGGGTAAAAGGGACACCGTATGCATCGCTTGGATTGGACAATATAGATTTAACAGACGCGCAACTGATTGATGCAATGTTGGCACATCCTATTTTAATCAATCGCCCTATTGTAGTCACCTCTAAAGGTGTGCGACTTTGTCGACCGTCTGAAGTGGTGTTAGACATACTAGATAACCCCTATATTGGCGACTTTGTGAAAGAAGATGGTGAAGTCGTTCACGCGCCAAAACAGCCATCTAGTTAGCAGCAACGTGCGCTTCTGGCTTCCTGTATAATTGTGTTTTTACTTAATATTGCTAGATTTATGGAAGCCGAACAACTCAATCAAATTGCCAACCGTTTATCTGATTTAAACCAGCGTAACCTTGCCCTACGGGGGTATCTTTGACTTTGAAAACAAGTCGCAGCGTTTAGAAGAGGTGAATGGTTTATTAGAAGATCCTAAAGTTTGGGATGATGCACAAAAAGCGCAAAAATTAGGCAAAGAAAAACGCGAGCTTGAAATGGTGGTGAATACGTTGACCAGCGTGGAACAGGGTATTCAAGACAGTTTGGATTTGTTTGAGATGGCACGCGATGAAAATGACGATGACACATTGCTGAGCGTGGATGCTGATTCATTGGAAGTGGAAAAACGAATTGCGGAAATGGAATTCCGCCGCATGTTTTCAGGCCCAATGGATGCTAACAATTGCTTTATTGAGTTTCAATCAGGTTCAGGCGGTACCGAGGCGCAAGATTGGGCGGCAATGTTACTACGCATGTATTTGCGTTATTGCGAGCGCAAAGGCTTTAAGGTGGAAGTGCTGGAAGAATCAGAGGGCGATGTGGCTGGTATTAAAGGTGCGTCCATTAAAGTCACGGGTGATTATGCGTATGGCACTTTGCGTACCGAAAATGGCGTACATCGTTTAGTACGTAAGTCTCCGTTTGATTCAAACGCTAAACGCCATACTAGCTTTGCTAGCGTACAGATTTTCCCTGAAGTCGATGATTCGATTGAAATTGAAATTAATCCTGCCGATTTGCGTATTGATACCTATCGTGCCAGTGGCGCCGGTGGTCAACATATTAATAAAACCGATTCAGCCGTACGTATCACGCACTTACCCACAAACGTAGTTGTGCAGTGCCAGAACGACCGTTCACAACATCGCAACCGTGAAGAAGCGATGAATATGTTGAAAGGCGCGCTTTATAACTTAGAACTTAACAAGCGAAACGCCGACAAGCAAGCACTTGAAGATGCAAAAACTGATATCGGATGGGGTCATCAAATACGCAGTTATGTGCTGGACCAAGGCCGTATTAAAGATTTGCGTACCAATGTGGAAATTGGCAATACTCAAGGTGTGTTGGATGGCGATCTTGATCCATTTATACAAGTGAGTTTAAAACAGGGCGTATAACGCTTACCCTGTATTTCTCAATCCAGCCGCAATCCCATTGATGGTGAGATGAATAGCCAGCTTAAGCTTTTCATCTGTCTCGCCATTGCGATAACGCTGAATCATTTCTACTTGTAAATGATTCAGTGGATCTAAATAGGGCAAGCGATTACGTATAGAGTTTGCTAACGTTGGATTACCACTTAGGCGCTCAGTGGTGTCTTGTAACAAGTTCACAGCCTCAGTGGTCAGCGCATGTTCGTTACTAATCCTGTCAAAAATGCTCTCACGTAACTCTCTATCTTCGAGCAAATGCGCATAATGCCTTGCGACCACAAGATCAGTTTTGGCGAGCACCATATCGACATTGGCAATCAGTGTTTTAAATAATGGCCAACATGCCATCATTTCTTTCAGTGTTTGAATTCGCGTTTCTCGCGCGTGTTCATCTGCATTGATATATTGATGAATCGCACTGCCTAAACCATACCAGCCGGGTAGTAGCAGTCTGCATTGTCCCCAAGAGAATCCCCATGGAATGGCACGCAAATCTTCAATCCTGCGCGTTGATTTACGTGCGGCAGGGCGGCTACCGAGATTAAGTTCTGCAATTTCAGCTATCGGCGTGGCGCCAAAAAAGTAATTCGCAAAACCAGGGGTTTCATACACCAAACTTCGATAAGTGGTCATTGCTGTTGTCGATAGCGTTTCCATCACGCCTTCAAATGTGCGGCGTTTTTGCAATTCAATTTCATCTTGCGGAAAAAGACTGGCATCAATGGTGGCTGCAATCAGTGTCTCAAGATGTTGCCGACCAATTTTTGGGTCGGCATATTTGTTGGCAATAATTTCACCTTGCTCGGTGAGGCGGATCTGGCCATCCACAGTGCCATGCGGTTGTGCCATGATGGCTTGATAAGTTGGTCCGCCACCACGCCCAACCGTACCTCCACGTCCATGAAACAAACGAAGCTTGATTTTGGCCTGATGGAATAGCTCTACCAGTGAGATTTCTGCTTTGTAGAGTTCCCAGTTGGAGGTTAAAAAGCCCCCATCTTTGTTGCTATCTGAATATCCCAGCATGATTTCTTGCTCATTGCCTTGATAGCGCAATACATGGCGAATGCCCAGTAGGCTGAGCCACTGCCCCATAATCATGGGCGCGTGACGCAAGTCGGCAATGGTTTCAAAAAGTGGTGCAATGTTTAAATCTAACTGAATTTTTTGTGAACCCCAGATACCTCGCAATAAGCCAGCTTCTTTTTGTAGTAAAGCGACTTCTAGCAAATCGGACAATGTTTCAGTATGCGAAATGATGTATTGGCGAATGGCTTGTTCACCAAAGTGCTGGCGAATCTCGCGCGCTTGATTTAGCACGCCAATTTCCGAGTGGACTAATTCGGAGTATTGCTGAAATGCTGAAAACAATAATCTTGGTTGTTTCAATTCATCCAACAGCGTTTTTATTTTTTCCTCTTCGGTCAGTTCGTCGTAATTAAAATCGTAACCCGCTTTGTGGAACAATTCTTTAATCACGGTTTCATGCACATCGGACGATTGACGAATATCAATGGTCGCCAAGTGAAACCCAAACGTTTCGATGGCTTTGGTCAATTTGCCTAAGCGTGGATATATCAGTCCTTCACCCTTGTTAGCTTTGAGTGAGGTGATGAGTATATTGAGTTCAGATAACAACTCACTCGCATCTGCATAAGGCAAGCAATC
>NCGC01000028.1 GCA_002281475.1 Methylophilales bacterium 28-44-11 | reverse complement strand
TGCCATGACGGTAGTCGGTCCAGAAGCACCGCTCTCACAAGGCGTAGTCGATGCCTTTCGTGCCAAAGGCCTGAAAATATTTGGGCCAACCAAGGCTGCGGCGCAATTAGAGTCTTCTAAAGATTATGCCAAGGCGTTTATGATGCGCCATCACATTCCCACGGCGGCGTATGGCACATTTACTGACGCAGAAGCAGCGCATGCTTATGTGCGTGCGCAGGGCGCACCTATCGTCATCAAAGCCGATGGCTTGGCCGCTGGCAAAGGTGTGGTGGTGGCGATGCAGGAAGAGGAAGCACATGCGGCCATAGACATGATGTTGGGTGACAATAAATTAGGCGCTGCGGGCGCGCGGGTGGTGATTGAAGAATTTTTGGTGGGTGAAGAAGCCAGCTTTATGGTGATGGTCGATGGCAAAAATATCCTACCACTTGCCACCAGCCAAGACCATAAACGCCTATTAGATGCTGATCTTGGTCCGAATACTGGCGGAATGGGTGCGTACTCACCCGCCCCCGTGGTGACGCCAATGATACACGCCAAGGTGATGCGAGAAATCATTAAACCCACAGTAGAAGGCATGGCAAAAGATGGGATACCCTACACAGGCTTTCTGTATGCGGGCTTAATGATTAGTCCAAACGGTGACGTCAAAACATTGGAATTCAATTGTCGAATGGGCGACCCTGAAACCCAACCTATTTTAATGCGATTGAAATCTGATTTTGTCGCACTTGCAGAACATGCCATCAATGGCACGCTCGATCAAGCAGAGGCAGATTGGGATAGACGTTTTGCACTTGGCGTGGTGATGGCAAGTGCTCACTATCCAGATGCCCCAAGATTAGGCGACGCAATTACTGGCTTGCCTAAACAACTTGAAGATGCTTATGTGTTTCATGCAGGCACCACCCTAAAAGAGGGTGTCGCCGTCACTAGTGGCGGACGCGTATTATGCGTCACTGCATTAGGCGAAACGGTTAAATTTGCACAGCAACGTGCCTATCAAATTGCAGAAGGCATACATTTTGATGGTGCGCAGTATCGAAAAGACATTGGCTACCGCGCAGTGAAAGGTTGAGATGGAAGGCTTGTTTAACATTTTATTTGCATACATTAGCATTAACTTTGCGCATGCTACACAAACACCAACCCCATTCAAATGCCTATAGAAATACCTCAAGATGATCAATCAACAAGCTGTATTTGAATACCTACAGAGCCTTCAAAGTAAAATTGTAGAAGCCATTGAATTGGTGGATGGTAAAAATTTCTTGCAAGATAGCTGGCAACGTCCCGAAGGCGGTGGCGGCACATCGTGCATGCTAGAAAATGGCAACGTATTTGAGCGCGCGGGCATTGGTTTTTCCCATGTCATTGGCAACAAATTGCCTCCCGCCGCCAGTGTGGCGCACCCAGAGGCCGCCGGTCGGCCATGGGAAGCCATGGGCGTGTCGCTGGTGTTTCATCCACGCAATCCGTACATTCCCACCGTGCACATGAATGTTAGGTTTTTTGTGGCGAAGGCAACAAAGAGTACAGAAGAAATATCCTCACCGCATATGGATGAAACCAACACCGGCACAGCCACAAATAAGGATGAAGATATTTGGTGGTTTGGCGGCGGCATGGACTTAACGCCTTACTACGGCTTTGAAGAGGATTGCGTGCACTTCCATCGTACCAATAAAGAGGCTCTATCGCCCTTTGGCAATGATTACTACACACAATTCAAACAAGCTTGTGATGAATATTTCTACTTAAAACATCGTAAAGAACCGCGAGGCATTGGCGGTGTTTTCTTTGATGATTTTCATGCATTGGGCTTTGAACAAAGTTTTGCTATGCTTAAAGCGGTGGGCGATGCATTTTTAAATGCTTACCTGCCTATTGCACAACGAAGAAAAGATACACCTTACGGTGAAATTGAACGCGACTTTCAAGCCTATCGGCGTGGGCGCTATGTCGAATTCAACTTGGTGTTTGACCGTGGCACTTTATTTGGCTTGCAATCCAATGGTCGCACTGAATCCATCCTACTCTCCATGCCACCCATTGTGAAATGGCGGTACGATTGGAAACCAAATGCCGGCTCACCAGAAGCTAAACTTTATACTGATTTCTTAATCGACAAAGATTGGGTTTAACCATGTCATCGTCCGAGCCAATTTCATCTGAAGCCCATTCCGCTGCGCAAAGCTTGCTTGATTACATCGATGTCAGTCCCAGTCCTTGGCATGTGGTGGCGACCACCGCTGCGATGCTGAAAGCCAACGGTTTTAAGTGCTTACGTGAAAACGAACCATGGCAATTTAGAAAAAATGGCCGCTATTTTGCCATACGTGATGGCGCCTCCCTCATTGCATTTATTCTAGGTAATCAAGCCATTCCTGATGCAGGATTTCGCATGGTCGGTGCACATACCGACTCGCCTGGATTACGCATCAAACCCAAAGCGGCCCAAAGTAACCACGGCATCGCCCAACTGGGTGTAGAAGTGTATGGTGGGCCGATATTGGCGACTTTTACTGATCGCGATTTAAGTTTGGCTGGCCGCGTTACCGTGAAAAACGGTAACGGTTTCGATACCCATTTAATCAAATTTGACCAGTCTGTGGTGCGTTTACCTAATCTCGCGATTCATATGAATCGTGAAGTCAATGACAAAGGGTTATTGCTGAACAAGCAAACGGGACTGCCCTTAATTTTTGGGGTAGCACCTAACCATGAAACCGCATATGCCTTATTTTCTGCGCAAATTGCGCAACAGTTATCTATACAAGTGCAAGATATTCTTACTTGGGACTTGAATGTGTACGACATCCAAAAGGGCAATTTCTGGGGGGTGGATCAGGCCTTTATTGCCAATAGCCAACTCGACAATCTAGCCTCTTGCCATGCCGCGATGACTGCTTTACTCGATACGCGTGAGCAAGACGCCACTGCGGTATGCGCGCTATTTGATCATGAGGAAATTGGTAGCGAAAGTGCCACCGGTGCAGGTGGAAGCTTTATGCAAGACATGATTCAACGCATTTGTAGTGTCACCGACACCAATGAAGAAGGGCGACTTCGTGCGATGGCCAATAGTTTTTTCATCAGTGCCGATATGGCGCATGCATTTCATCCTAATCACGCCACCGCCTATGAGCCTTGCCACCATGTCACTGTGAATCAAGGCCCTGTGATTAAAACGAATGCTAATCAGCGCTATAGCACCAATGCAGATACTGCTGCACGCTTTATTCAATTATGTGAAAAAGCCAATGTGCCTTATCAACAATATGCACACCGTACCGATTTAGGCTGTGGCAGCACGATCGGGCCTATCGTTGCATCACGCTTAGGGGTTGCCAGTGTAGATGTCGGCAACCCGATGTGGGCAATGCATAGTGTGCGTGAAAGTGCTGGTGTAGAAGACCATTTATCCATGATAAAAGTATTAAAACAGCACTTTCAATCATAAATACACGCCCACTATCAAATTTTTGCGTTGTTTGTGGCTATAATCCTTTAAAAAGGAGCCTCCAATGCAAGCCATCGAACAACTCGTCGCCACACTTTCCGGTATTGTTTGGGGCCCCATCATGCTGACTTTACTGGTTGGCACTGGCTTGTACCTCACCATATTACTTAAAGGCATGCAATTTCGTGCTTTACCGCATGCGTTTCGGCTTATATTTCAAAAAGATCACCACCATGAAGGCGACATCAGCCACTTTGCTGCGCTGATGACAGCATTAGCAGCAACCGTGGGTATCGGTAACATTGTGGGGGTGGCCACCGCCATTACGCTGGGAGGCCCAGGTGCTGTGTTTTGGATGTGGGTCACCGGATTGGTGGGCATGGCGACCAAATATAGCGAAGCGGTTTTAGCCGTTAAATATCGTGAAAAAGGGCCCCATGGCATGCGCGGCGGCCCCATGTATTACTTAAGTACGGGCGCTGGGCTGCCATGGTTGGGCACATTGTTTGCGGTATTTACGGCGTGTGCAGCATTTGGTATAGGCAACATGACGCAAGTCAATGCCACAGCCAAAATCTTCGAAGCCACTTTTCACATTCCCGTCCTTTACACCGGTATTGTGCTCACACTACTCACTGGACTAGTCATCTTAGGTGGTATCAAAAGCATCAGTAAATTTACCTCAATTTTGGTCCCCATCATGATTGTTGTATATGTAGGGTGTTGCTTATATGTCCTCGTACTGAATATCCGCGAAATTCCACATGCGTTTGGTCTCATTTTTTATCATGCATTTAATCCATCCGCTGCAACGGGAGGCTTTGCAGGAGCAACCATTGCTGCCGCCATGCGTTTTGGTATAGCGCGTGGAGTCTTTTCCAATGAATCTGGTTTGGGCTCTGCACCGATTGCTGCAGCTGCTGCACGTACCAACGATCCAGTGAAACAAGCTTTAGTCAGCATGACGCAAACGTTTATCGATACTTTAGTAGTGTGCTCGATGACAGCTTTGGTGATCTTAACAGCTACAGGGTGGACACAAGGCGTTAGCGCTGCAGAGCTAACCAGTATGAGCATGGCAGAAACATTAGGTCCCATCGGCAATGTGATTGTCGCAATTTCCATTGCCCTTTTTGCATATTCAACTGTAATAGGCTGGAATTACTATGGTGAAAAAGCCATCGAGTTTTTGTTTGGCCCGCGCGCAATTAATGCTTATCGTGTGGTATTCACCATGGCCATCATGGTGGGCGCACTTACTAGCCTAGAGTTTGTGTGGAATTTTTCCGACTTAATGAACGGCATGATGGCCATCCCCAATTTGATTGGATTATTGCTGCTATCCAAGATCATTAAACAAGAAACAAATCGCTATTTTTCAAATACCCCCAAGTAACGAGGAGTCCTATTAATGTCGCAGCATCGTGGTGCATGGAAAAATCGTTGGACCTTCATGTTAGCGACTGCTGGCTCTGCCATTGGCCTAGGCAATATTTGGAAACTACCTTATATGATTGGCGTCAATGGTGGCAGTGCTTTTGTATTGGTGTTTATTGCCTGTATTTTCTTTGTAGGCATTCCGTTGATGATGACCGAAATCATGTTGGGTCGTCGAGCACAAAAAAACCCGTTCAATGCCATGCAACAATTGGCTGCTGAAGCAAATGCGTCATCTCTTTGGAAATACCTTGGCGCAATGGGAATGGTGGCGGGCGTGTTGATATTAGGTTTTTATAGTGTCATTGGCGGTTGGGTGCTGAGCTATATTACGTTCGCATTACAAGGAAGTTTTACTGCCATCTCCCCAGCACAATCGAGTGTCAATTTTGACAACTTACTCAAGTCACCCTATTTATTAATCACTTGGCATACTGTGTTTATGGTGATGACCATGTGGGTGGTCGCTCGTGGGGTCAGTTCAGGTTTAGAAAAAGCCAACAATATTCTGATTCCTGCATTATTTGCTATTTTGTTGATATTGCTGGGTTATAGCATGTCGGTTGGCGACATGCAGGCAGCCTATCATTTTATGTTTTCACCAGATTTTTCTAAAATTACCCCTGTCGCAATGCTGTCTGCCTTGGGTCATGCCTTTTTTTCACTTAGTTTAGGCATGGGCTCCGTCATGGTCTATGGTTCTTATTTGCAACGGAATGTCTCCATTGCCAACACCACGATTTGTATCGCGTTGGTCGATACCTTATTAGGCTTACTCGTTGGACTTGCCATTTACGCCCTCGTGTTTGCAAACCATCTCACCCCGAATGCTGGACCGGGCTTAATTTTTCAAACCCTGCCGATTGCCTTTGGTCACATGCCATTTGGCAATGTATTTGCCGCCCTCTTTTTTACCTTAGTCGCTTTTGCAGCTTGGACATCGGCTATTTCACTCGTAGAGCCCACCATTGCTTGGGTGGTCGAAAATACACAGGTGAAGCGACCGTTCGCAACACTGTGCTTAGGTATTGTAATTTGGCTTATTGGGATTGCCGTTTCACTTTCATTTAGTGTATGGAAAGACATCACCATCATGTTTGGATTCGGGATATTTGATAGTTTGGATAAATTAACTTCGACCATCATGCTTCCGTTAGGAGGGCTGTTGATGGCCATTTTTGCTGGATATGTGATGAAGCCACATCATCGTCAGGATGAACTTAACTTAGGCATACGGTATTACACTATTTGGAAAATCACTAACAATATCATTGCGCCGATGGCTATTTTGCTAATATTTTTATATTTATTAGGCCTGATAGGATAAGTGTAACAAGCCATTGTTTACATCCAATAGTGCCAATCAATTCGAAAGAACAGGCAAAAAAAAGCCAGCGATTAAGCTGGCTTTTTCGTTATGTTCACACTTCAATTACATTGTCAAAATCCACTGAACGATTGTTTTAATGTCTGCATCTTTGACTTGTGGGCTGTTGGCTGGCATTGGCATAGGACCCCAAACACCACTTCCGCCTTTTTTCACTTTTTCGATCAATTTAGCTTCTGCTGCTTTATCGCCTTTGTATTTAGCAGCAACATCTTTGTAAGATGGGCCTAACACTTTTTTATCGATACTGTGGCAAGCTAAACAACCATTTTTTTGTGCAAGCGCTTTTGCAGCTTCTGCATCTGCAGCATTGACTTGGCCAGCTAATAACATGGTGGCCGCCGCAATTGTTGATAATAAAACTTTCATGCTATCTCCTTGATTTACCGTCGAATTATATAACTTCAGCAATATTTTTTGCATGCAGCATCATACCTATTATTTAAAAATCCACAATAGCCCGATTTAACCTTAAGCCGCAGTACACATTGAATATCTGAATTGCCAGTACATAACGTGATATTGCCATATTAGGTTGACCAATCACATCCATTTTCAATTGAAAGAGAAAAAAAAGTTATAGCGCTTCTACACTGTATTCCACTGAGAAGTTATGCGTGCGACCTGGATTAATGACTACTGAGTTTTCCATCGCATTGGCAGACTCGACACAAATCGTTTTACGCCACTCATCTCCATTGCCCATATCGCCTAATGCATGCGCTTTTTCTTCCCATGGCGTCCATACCACTGTGGTATTGCTTCCAGACTTAGACACACGAACAAGTCGATTAAAATCAGAATCATGCACGATGCAATCAGCACTGTGATTGAGATATACGCGGTCAAACTCTCCATTAAATTTTAGCAAACTATGTTCCACATGACGTTCGTACTGTCTGACTTTGTCAGCATATAAACACTCTTGCAAACCGGTAATCCTGATTTTTTCAATGTCACTGACATTCAAATAAGTATGAAATGCTTCGCCAATCATGAAAGGATGCGCTGCTTTATTGGTGGTCGCCAAATCAATTTCAAGTCTACGGCCAATGGTAATCATCAACGTCAACACATACGGATAAGACAATTGACGTTGAGCTTCTGGCGTATGCATCATTTGTAGCGCAATACGTGTGGCGCCTGTATAAGTAGAATCCGCATCGATAAATTGCCATGGAATCACGCGCGCAAAACCGTGTGGGCACAAAGTGCTATCTGTAGGATGCGCACCAAACCAAGGCCAACAAATTGGCACGCCTCCACGAATAGAGCGGCCTTTCACATATCTAGCATGATCGGACAACCACAATACAGGATGCTTTTCTGTCTTAGGTTGCCAATGTATGACTTGCCCACCTTGTAGCGCAATTTTTGCTTTGGCATATTGATTATCCACTTCGATATATTGCAGGCCGTTCTCATCCTCAGTAAATGTCAAATGAGGATGCGCAATGATGCCATCTAAGTTTGCCTGCGTTTCTAACAAAATATTTTCAATACTATTTTTAGTGGTCATTCGTTTTAGTTTCTTTCAATTTGTGACACATCACGTACCGCACCTTTTGAGGCAGACGTACTCATTGCCGCATAAGCGCGTAGTGCTGGTGAGATATACCGCTCACGATTGACTGGTTTCCATGCCTCTTTGCCTTTGGCCTCCATGTGCGCACGACGGTCTGACATCACCGCATCACTCACGGCAAGATGAATGGTGCGATTTGGAATATCGATTTCAATGGTATCGCCCTCTTCCACCAAACCAATTGCGCCGCCTTCAGCCGCCTCTGGTGAAGCGTGACCGATACTCAAGCCTGAAGTGCCGCCAGAAAAGCGTCCATCTGTCAGCAATGCACAGGCTTTGCCTAAGCCCTTAGATTTTAAGTATGAAGTGGGATAGAGCATTTCTTGCATGCCCGGTCCACCGCGCGGCCCTTCATAGCGAATCACGACTACATCCCCTGCTATTACATTATCGGCAAGAATTGCTTCGACTGCAGCATCTTGTGATTCAAATATGCGCGCACGGCCAGTAAATTTTAAAATACTGTCATCCACACCCGCAGTTTTGACAATACATCCATCTTGCGCAATATTGCCATACAACACTGCTAAACCGCCATCTTGCGAATAAGCGTGCGCTTTGTCGCGAATACAGCCCTCTGCGCGGTCGGTATCGAGTTCGGGCCACAACATGCTTTGTGAGAACGCAATTGTCGTTCTTACCCCTCCAGGTGCAGCGCCAAATAGTTTATGCGCTTCCTCATCTTTAGATACCGCAATATCCCATTTTGCAAGCGCATCAGTCATGGTGGCGCTATGAACAGTGGGCACGTCGCCATGAATCACACCTGCGCGATTTAATTCACCAAGAATACCCATGACACCACCCGCACGATGCACGTCTTCCATATGGTATCTTGCGGTCGCTGGCGCAACTTTACATACACATGGAACATGTCGTGAGATACGGTCAATGTCCTTCATTGTGAAATCTACCCCAGCTTCATGCGCTGCTGCCAACAAGTGCAATACTGTGTTAGTTGAGCCGCCCATGGCAACATCTAACGTCATCGCGTTTTCAAACGCTTTAAAGCTAGCTATGTTACGTGGTAAAACACTGTAGTCATCTTGTTCATAATGACGTTTGGCCAAATCAACAATTAATCGACCCGCCTGCAAAAACAATTGTTTTCGGGCGCTGTGCGTTGCCAAAGTGGAGCCGTTGCCAGGCAAACTTAAACCAAGCGCTTCGGTTAAGCAGTTCATGGAATTAGCAGTAAACATGCCAGAACAAGAACCACAAGTTGGACAAGCTTCACGTTCAATGGCTTCACTTTCGGCATCACTGACTTTGTCATCCGCCGCAGCCACCATAGCATCCACTAAATCGAGTTTGTGTGAAGTGCCTTGCCAATTGACTTTGCCAGCCTCCATCGGACCACCTGAGACAAATACTACAGGAATGTTGAGACGCAGTGCTGCCATGAGCATACCGGGAGTAATTTTGTCGCAGTTAGAAATACAGACTAGGGCATCCGCACAATGTGCATTGACCATGTATTCCACGCTATCAGCAATCAAATCACGACTCGGTAAGCTATACAACATACCAGCATGTCCCATCGCAATACCGTCATCCACCGCGATGGTATTGAACTCTTTGGCCACTCCCCCTGCACGCTCAATCTCACGTGCAACCAATTGACCTAAATCTTTTAAATGTACATGCCCAGGTACAAATTGCGTAAACGAGTTGGAAATGGCAATAATAGGCTTGGAGAAATCATCATCTTTCATGCCAGTAGCGCGCCATAATGCGCGTGCACCGGCCATGTTGCGACCTTGTGTAGTGGTGTGTGAACGATAAACTGGCATGGTTAAACCTCAAAGCAATTAAAACGTATAATAGCGTTTATTTTACCGCATTCTAAGGCGATTCATGTTAACCCACCCACAATTTAACCCCGTAGCGTTACAAATCACCGATAGCTTTGGCATACATTGGTACGGATTGATGTATTTGATAGGCTTTGTTGCATTTTTGTTGCTTGGAAAATATCAAATTCAACATAAACCTTGGTTTAAATGGAATGCGCAGATGCTGGACGATGCGCTTTTTTATGGCGCTCTTGGCGTTATTCTTGGCGGCAGAGTGGGCTACATGTTGTTTTATCAATTTCCAGACTTCATTGCAAACCCTTTACATTTATTTAAAATTTGGGAAGGTGGCATGAGCTTTCATGGTGGATTTCTCGGGGTATTAGTAGCGATGGTGGTGTTTACTAAAAAATATCCACAACCTTGGCTAAAAATCATGGACTTTGTTGCGCCACTGGTGCCACTTGGTTTGGGCGCTGGTCGTATGGGAAACTTTATCAATGGTGAGCTGTGGGGACGCCCAACTGGAAGCGACTATGGCATGATTTTTCCGCAAGTGGATCAATTAGCAAGACACCCTTCGCAATTATACGAATTTGTTCTAGAAGGCTTAGTGATGTTTGCAGTGTTGTGGTGGTTTTCACGTAAGCCTAGACCCACTGGCAGCGTTTCTGCGTTATTTCTAATCCTATATGGCAGCTTCCGTTTTATTGTGGAATTCACACGTGAGCCAGATGCGCACTTAGGTTTACTTGGCTTGGGATTAAGCATGGGCCAATGGTTGAGTTTACCGATGATACTAGTGGGCCTTATCCTTTTTTGGCATTGTCATGACAAAGCGTCAAATAGATAACATGCCATTGTTGAAAAGCTGACGACATGCTTCATTTACCAACGTCAGTTTTTCTCAACGCACATTGACGTGAATTGAATAGCACATAGAATCAACAGCTTATCAAACTTATTTTTTCGTATTTTCTTGTTTATTGCTGGCATGTAAGTTGCACATAATGAATCATCTACAACCGAATGCGTGTGCACTAAAATGTTAAACTGGCTAAAAAATACGTTACAAAAATTGACTGATCAAGAGGATCAGGTGAATTATGTGGTTGCTGAGTACCACGCAACCAAAAGCCAGGCGGGTAAAAAGAGACGTACGCTCAGGGATGATCCGATAGAGAACGACTTTGAAAATGATAAAAATGCCACAGGTGAATATATGCAAATTGATCGTTTGCACCAAAACAACTAGGTCAAATGAATCTTTACACCCGATTGGCTTTGTTGTGTTCTTTTGACTGATGTCTGACGATTTGTGATGATCTCAGTTTGAGGTGCTTGGTTTTTTGTCCATGCGTTCGGGTGCGCCAAAGTTTAAAAGAACCAGACTTTAATTGTGCACGCATGAGTTTAATCACACCATCTTGATTCAATCCAAACTGTAACTCAATCGCTTCAAATGGTGTTCTGTCTTCCCACGCCATTTCAATGACACGCGAAATATCTTCTTCTGTTAACAGCATCTTTTGACACCTTTCCACTGATTATCTTGCCACTGCTTAAAGAAGTCTTCTCTGGATAGAAGTGGCGGCGCATCAATTTGTTGCGCATGATGCACAGCATAATGGCTTTGATAGCGCTCGTAAGCATCATCTCCTGATAACTCGCGTATACGTTGCCATACTTGTTTAAACATTACGAACCCCTTTAAACCACTCGACCTGCTTAGTTTTTTTCTTAACTCACATTTGTTTGAATCAGTGAATAGCCATTAAGTTTAATGCTCTACGAAAATTAACTTTTTCCGCCAACATTTTAAATAAGCTTTTTCCATATCGACACAAATGTCACTTACAACTGTGTCGCAATATAAGTTGTTTCGCTGCTTGGTAACACCCCTCTTGTGTTTTGATAGCGCCAACACATACGTAGCATATCCAACACTACCACCCACAACACCACTACAAAGAATAAAGTTAGGTAGGCATCTAAGTGTTGATTGAAAATAAGTTGTGGTGCCACGCTCGCTTTATCTGGAGGTAAAACGCCACTGGCTAGTTTTGCGCTTAAATCATTGGCGGCTGCAAAAAATCCCACACGCACATCCTCAGAAAAAATCTTTTGATACGAAGCAGTCGTGGTAATGATGACTAGCCATGTAAGTGGCACGCCTGTAATCCAAGCATACTTGAGTTTGCCCGATTTCACCAAAATACCTGTGGCAACCGACAATGCGATCGCCGCCAACATCTGATTGGCAATACCGAATAAAGGCCAAAGAATATTGACACCGCCATTGGGATCAATGACGCCTATATATAAAAAGTAGCCCCAACCTGCCACGACAAGACTACTGGTTAAAATAACCGAAGGCATGTACGAAGTTTCGCCCAATTTTTTGTGGAAGTTACCCAGCATGTCTTGCAACATAAAACGTCCAACGCGCGTGCCTGCATCTAACGTAGTTAAGATGAAAATGGCCTCAAACATAATGGCAAAGTGATACCACAAGGCTAACAAATGCTTACCGAAGGCATTGCCAAAAATACTTGCCATGCCGACTGCCAAGCTTGGTGCGCCTCCCGTGCGTGCAAACAAAGTACTTTCACCCATGTCTTTGGCGAGCTGTTCCATTTGTTCGACAGTGACTGCGAAGCCCCAACTATTGATTTTGGCCACAGCATCGATGGCCTCTTTACCCACCACGCCTGCTGGGCTATTAATGGCAAAGAACACGCCTGGTTCTAAGACGGTAGCGGCAATCATTGCCATAATCGCGACAAAGCTTTCTAACAACATACCGCCATAGCCAATCATGCGTATATCGCGCTCATTACTTAATAATTTAGGTGTGGTACCTGAGGCGATGAGTGAATGAAAGCCTGATATCGCACCACAAGCAATGGTGATAAATACAAATGGAAACAGCTTACCCCCAAAGATTGGGCCTGTGCCATCGGTAAACTGTGTCACCGCAGGCATATGGATTTCTGGTCTGAGAATCACAATGGCAACTGCGAGTAATAACACTGTACCTAATTTCATAAAGGTAGACAGGTAATCCCGTGGTGCCAGCAATAGCCAAACCGGAAGCACTGCTGCGGCAAATCCATAGACAATAATGGCATAGGCTAAGGGCAAGCCATCATGATCAAACCATACCCTTAATGTGGCGTTGTGATCGACCCAACCACCAGCCAGTACAGAAAATAACAACAGTGCAACGCCAATAGCCGACGCTTCTAACACGCGGCCAGGCCGAATGTTGCGCATGTAAACGCCAACAATCATGGCAATTGGGATGGTTGCTGCCACAGTGGAGGTGGCCCAAGGGCTGTGCTTCATAGCATTGACCACTACTAATCCAAGCACTGCTATCAAAATTATCATGATAAGGAAAGTGCCCACCAAGGCAGCTGTACCCCCAATCACACCAATTTCATCTCGCGCCATTTGCCCTAAGCTACGGCCATTGCGGCGCATGGAGAAAAACAACGTCACCATATCTTGCACAGCACCGCCTATTACAGCACCCACTAAAATCCATAGCGTGCCAGGCAAGTAACCAAACTGTGCAGCCAACGTTGGACCAACCAACGGTCCCGGGCCAGCAATCGCGGCAAAGTGGTGACCAAATACGATCCACTTATTAGTAGGAATAAAGTCTCGGCCATTGTCTAAACGCTCAGCAGGCGTGGCGCGCGTCTCATCGATTACCAACACTTTTGCCGCTATCCATGCCGCATAAAAACGATACGCAATGGCATAAATACATAAGGCTGCTGTAATCAACCATAACGCGTTAATACTCTCACCACGGTGCAATGCGATGACACTCACTGCGTAGGCACCAAGTACTGCGAGCAAACCCCATATTATTTTTTTAGTGATGGTCATAATTCAAACAACGCGAAAAGATAAAAGCAGAGTATAAATCACCCCTTATAAAAGCTGTATGAGATTTTTAAATGCAGCAGTTTGCACATCATTTAAGGTAAAAAAAAGCGAGCACTTACGCACTCGCTAAAGGCTTCCAGCCCGATGATAATGATAAATGATTAAGTTAAAAATCGTAGCGGATACCAGCAATCACTTGGCGACCACGACCTACAGCCATCCCATCAACGCGGCTTGCAAGATACTCTCTATCAGCTAAGTTATAACCGCTTAAGAAATACGTTGCTTTTGAACCCGCTGGTTTAAAATTTGCGGATGCATTGAGTAATGTATAAGCTGGAATGTCACCTGATAAACCGGATAGCGCTGCATCAGTAGGCCCTAAAGCCCTTGTGAATGCATCCGCTTCTTGGCGGCTGACATAATCAACACCCACTCGCGCGTCCAGGCCAATTGGATGTTGATAACCTAAACTAAAGGAGGCAATGTGCTTAGGTGCATAGGGTAATCGGTCACCATCCACAATGCCACTGTCTGGATCTAAACCATCTTTGGTAAACTCAGCGGTAAACACATTGGTATAAGAACCTTGCAAGTAAATATTATGTGGCGTGTCATAAATGGTGCCAAAATCAACACGTCCAGCCAACTCTACACCCGTTTGCTCAGATTCCCCTCCGTTTACAAAAGTACCATCACCAGCGTTAATTACCACATCATTCACTTGAGTATGGAATAAGGTTGACTCGAAGTTTACGCCTTTAAAGAAAGTAGAACGCACACCCAGTTCCCAGTTAATACTTGTTTCTGAATCGGTTTTATCAATTCTCAACTCATCGATATCACGGTCAGGTCGAGGGGGCGCAAAGCCCTTATGTACGCCTGCAAAAACCGTGGTATTGGCAATACCATTCCATGCCATACCAAAGCCAGGCAACACTTCAGTTTGGCGATTGGTCAGAGTTGCAAAGCCAGCATCGCCTTCCGCTTGCAAAATTGTCGTTTTGATTTTTAAATCTTCAACGCGCACACCAGGCGTCAATGACCAATCCCCCACATAAAACGTATTTTGTGCGTAGTAAGATTTAGCCTCGACATCAATCCGAATGTCTTCACGGAAATCAGCTACTGCACCTGGTATACCTGCTCTTTCTGCATTGGCCTTTAAGAAAGATAAACTTTGGGCACGTGCGTCATTGCCGCGGAATTGACGTCGTTTAATATCTTCGTTATGAATTCTAAAGCCTAGCACTGCATCACTCTGAATACCGAACAGATTATGTTGAAAATCCAAACGCGGTTCGAAGCCATAGTATTGATAACTTCGTGGACGATGACGACCGCCGCAGGTTTCTGCATTGGCCTCTATCGCAGTATCGTCACCTGGGCAACGCTCTAAAACGGTTACGCCTGTTGCATTATCCGCTCCATCAAATCCACCAGGTGCATCGGTTTGGCGGAATGAGGAACGATAAGTATCTGAATAGTAGGCCTGCGTAGACAATTTTGCTGTCTCGTCAAATTTAAAAATGTGTTGTAACTGCAGCGTTTTACGCTCTTGTTTGAAACTATCATTCTTGCCTGAAGGTGCTTGAAATTTATCACGTGCGTAATCAATTTCACCTAAGCCAGTTTCTGAAATATTAGAATCTTCTTTGTAGTAACCCACTTTAGCAATCAAGGTTTGACGGTCTGTTAGATTGAGTTGACCTTTAAGTGTGTATTCTTGCATATCAAATTCATGGTTATCACGAATGCCATCCCCCTTATTTTGCAATGCATCAAACATGATACCGCCTTGCTCGCCACCATAACCTACGTTAGCATGCAATCCAGTAAAGTCGTTATTACCAGCAGTTGCTTGCACGCTGCCTGCAAAGCCATTTTTAGGTACTGGCTTGGTGACAAAGTTAATCATGCCACCAATGGTTTGTGGACCATATAAAATTTGACCAGAACCTTTGACGACTTCAATACGGTTCACACGTTGCAACGGTGTTGAATAGTGAGCCGATGGATCTCCATAGGGCGCCAAGAATAACGGCATGCCATCTTCTAGCAAAAGTGTACGGGAGGTACGGCGTGGATCTAAACCACGAATGCCGATATTAGGTGATAAGACGAACGCATCTTCACCGACAATATTAATGCCGGGTACATTATTCAGCGCTTCTCTAACTGAAAATGGGCGACGTTGAATTAAGTCTTCTTCATCCACCACGTTAAATGAACCAGGCACACTCTCTAAACGATCAGGCAAAATTCCTGTGACATCAATTCTATCAAGATCTATATTTGTCTCTTCAGAAAATGCAAGGGGCGGGAGTACGGCGTTGGCAAATAAAACTGCCGCGACGATAGTTTTTAATTTTGGAAATGCATACATGATGCAACTGCTCCTTAAGTGGTTTTGGAACCCCACTAATGAGGGGGAAAAATATCCTTAAGCAAAGGAATTATTCCCTGTTGCAAGTTATATACCGTCCAACCACTCAATCCGTAAGTCACTGATTGTTTACTAATTATTTATTAGTACACTAACTCTATTTTCATTTAGAGGGTCATATCAACCATTTCAATGAAGCATATCAACCAAATATTGGTTGTTATCAGCCAATTGGTGGCGGTGTCTATTGATTTTTAGAAGCTGTAAAGCTGTTCATATTTCATAATAATTTCACTCATACAATCTCACACGGTTTCCACGTGAACATTTAGTACGCTAGTTATTTTATGAGGAAATACATTCAGTCACTTTGCATTTGACTTATGTTTTTAAAATTCAGATTTGGTGCATAGTCTTGAATTATATTTGGTGCATATGCACCGCGATTGTGCAGAATATAAAATGATTAGCGCACAATAAAACTGGCCATACGATTACTAAAGTTGTTATTTATCAACACGTTAAAATAATTATTTTTATTGGCACAACCTTTGCTAATGGTGACACATGTTGAAAGTATTGATTGTTGATAATGATTTATCGCGTAGCAAACCATTAAAGCAATCACTAATTGAAAATGGGTTTGATGTCATTGCTCATGTTGAAGATGACGTAAATCTACATGATATATGTTGTGAGATTTCACCAGACATTGTCATTATTGATACTGAGTCACCCAATCGAGACACTTTAGAGAATATTTGTGTGATGTCTCAGCATAACCCGAGGCCAGTAGTGATGTTTACGCACGATGGGGACAAGTTAAAGATTAAAGCTGCTACGCAAGCAGGCGTGTGTGCTTACGTAGTAGGGACAATACCGAGTGAAAGGTTAACACCAGTGATTGATGCAGCGATTGCCAGATTTGAAGAAACAAAACAGCTGAAAGATGAGCTGAGTGTCGCTAATTTGAAATTAGAAGAACGCAAACTGGTAGAACGCGCCAAAGGCATTATGATGCGTCAACGCAATTTAGATGAAGAGCAAGCTTACGCAATGTTGCGTGAGATGGCGATGAAACGAAACATGAAATTGGCAGATTTATCGAGCCAATTGATTGAAGCTGCAAAAATGTTAATTATTTAAAAATCTTACGGTTAGTCATTACTCAATTAAGCAGTAATAAAATAAGTATTACCAAGTTTCAGCAACACTGAATTAGCAGTACCTAAGTATTAAACGAGTTTGCTCCAACGGCGGAACAGGCTTTGATAACACAGCTTACCAATGATGGTATCGCTGTTGTAGTGAACTAAAGACAAAGGCGTCTTACTGGCAGGAATTATCCTGTGCAGTAGACGCCTTTTTTTATTGAATTTTTTATCCGGATGAAGGAGTTGTAATGCGTAATTCTGAGTTTGAAATAGAACAGCCTGACACTAGCACTTCAACAACGAATGTGACCGAAACCTCGAGCGTGTCAGTCAATGCAAGCCGTCGTAACTTTTTTAAACATGCTGTTGCAGGTACATTAGGAGCTGCTGCCATGATGAACATTGTCCCGCCATCTGTCAGCACCCATGCATGGGCAGCAGGCAGTGATGAGCCAGAGCTCAAAGAAGTCAAAATTGGCTTTATTCCACTCACTGATTGCGCACCGATTGTTGTCGCGGCCGAGATGGGCTTTGATAAAAAATATGGCATTAAAATCACCCCCTCCAAAGAAGCTTCATGGGCAGGCGTACGTGACAAACTAGTCAACGGTGAACTGCATGCAGCACACGTATTGTATGGCTTGATGTACGGGGTTCAACTGGGCATTGGTGGTAAACAAAAAGATGTGAATGTATTGATGACGCTTAACAATAATGGCCAAGGCATTACCTTAGCTAGCCAGCTGAAAGAAAAAGGCGTCACCAGCGGCCCAACGCTTAAACGTTTGATTGATAACGAAAACCGCGACTTTACTTTTGCGCAAACTTTCCCGACCGGCACGCATGCCATGTGGCTGTACTACTGGTTAGCTACGTATGGCATCAACCCAATGAAAGACGTGAAAACCATCGTGGTGCCGCCGCCACAAATGGTAGCCAATATGCGTATTGGTAACATGGACGGCTACTGCGTGGGCGAGCCATGGAATGCACGTGCTATTTACGACAAAGTGGGCTTCACTGTCGCTACTACGCAAGACATTTGGACAGACCACCCAGAAAAAGTATTGGGTTGTACCGCAGAGTTTGTGGAGAAACATCCAAACACTGCATTAGCCATGACCAAAGCCATATTAGATGCATGTCGCTACATAGACGCGACTGCCAATCGTGCTGCTGTTGCTAAATTGATCTCAGGCAAAGCCTATGTGAATGCACCAGAAGAAGTGATTGCTGGTCGCTTTATTGGTGATTACGACAACGGTATTGGCAAAAAATGGAAAGACCCTAACTACATGAAATTCTTCAATGATGGCAAGGTTACGTTCCCGTACTTATCAGATGGCATGTGGTTCCTCACACAGCACAAACGTTGGGGCTTGTTGAAAACGGATCCTGACTACTTAGCCGTTGCCAAAAAAGTAAATCGTATTGACATCTACACAGAAGCAGCCAAAGCACTAGGCGTCAGCGTACCTAGTAGCCCAATGCGCTCTAGCAAACTGATTGATGGCGTGGTGTGGGATGGCTCTAACCCAGCTGCTTACGCTAACAGTGTAATCAGACAACCCAAGGAGAATCCTTATGACTGCACTGACTATTAAGAATATCGCCACGCTCAATGGGGGTATTGCGCATGTCCCCGGCGATACACCTACACCGTTACCAGAAAGTATGGAGAGCACGATGGACCAACAACCTTCTGATGGTGTGACATTGCCAGCGGCCAATGCTGACAACATGGCACTTGCACCTTCGCCAAGTAAACCGAATGTTGTACTTCAACATGTCCGCCAATTTTTTGCATGGCTAATACCGCCCACCATTGGTTTGTTGCTGATGATTGCGGTGTGGACATTGATCTCTTACCAATCGGAAGGCGTGCCTGGACCTGTCTCAACCTTTAAAGCTGCAGTGATTTTGTTTAGTGATCCGTTCTACATCAATAACCCAAACGATGTGGGTATTGGTTGGAACATACTCAACTCTCTGCAACGTGTGGCCACCGGGTTTGGGATGGCAGCACTCGTTGGAATTCCATTAGGCTTCATTATTGGCCGTTATGATTTTATGTCACGCATGACAGCACCTATCATCAGCTTGCTTAGACCAGTTTCACCCTTGGCTTGGCTCCCGATTGGTTTGCTGGTGTTTAAGGCTGCGGATCCAGCTGCCATTTGGGTAATTTTCATCTCTGCTATCTGGCCGATGATCATCAACACCGCTGTGGGCGTGAGCAAAGTACCGCAAGACTATATGAATGTCGCCAAAGTATTGAACTTATCTGAGTGGAAAGTCGTGACCAAAATCCTGTTTCCGTATGTGTTGCCTTACATGATGACAGGTGTACGCCGGTGGTGTAGGCATTGGCTTCTGGGTATGGGATGAATGGAACAACCTTAACGTAGAGCACATCATCATTGCGATTGTGATTGTAGGTGTGGTGGGTTTACTTTTAGAGCTTGCCTTAACCCAGCTTGCAAAACGCTTTAGTTACGAATAACGCACGCACCTTAGGGAGAATATGATGGAAAAAAACTTACAAGAAAGATACGTGCAACTAGAAGATGTGCATATGTCTTTCGTAACAAAAAAAGGGACATTTGAAGCATTAAGAGGGATCAACCTGAACATTCAAGAGGGTGAATTTGTGTCGATCATTGGCCACTCGGGCTGTGGTAAATCGACAGTACTCAATTTAATTGCTGGCTTACTCACGCCAAGCAGCGGGCATCTGTTCTGTGCAGGCCGTGAGATTGCCAAACCAGGCCCAGAACGCGCTGTGGTGTTTCAAAACCACTCGCTATTGCCATGGCTGACCTGCTTTGAAAATGTCTATTTGGCGGTTGACCGCGTGTTTGGTGACAAGGAAAGCAAAAGTCAGTTGCAAGCACGCACCAAAGCAACCTTGGAATTGGTCGGTTTAAGCCATGCTATGGATAAGCGTCCCAATGAAATCTCTGGTGGCATGAAACAACGTGTGGGCATTGCCAGAGCACTGGCAATGGAGCCGAAAGTGCTGTTATTGGATGAACCCTTTGGCGCGTTGGACGCGTTGACACGGGCTGGCTTGCAAGACGAGCTGATGAAAATCATGGCGAAATCTGGTTGCACTGCAGTGATGGTGACGCATGACGTTGATGAAGCCGTATTGCTCTCAGACAAAATCATCATGATGACCAATGGCCCCGCCGCCGAAATTGGTGAAGTGCTGACTGTGGATTTAGAGCGCCCAAGAAAACGTTTGGAGTTAGCAGAAGATCCGCACTACAACCATCTACGCAGTGAAGTCTTGAAATTTTTGTACGAACGTCACGCAAAAAAAGCAGCATAAAAAAGGGTCTGTCGGCCAGGACAGACCCACGTACCTAAGTACGTATCACCCCATCTTGAGAAAAGGAGTAACAGAATGAAAAGTAATACCAAGTCTAAGCTGAGTCAAGTTTCATTTGCAGTTTTCATGAGTTTTGCAGCAATATCTACTAGCGCGATTGCAGAGGAAGAAGTACTTCCCGAATACACGTTTATGGACGCCATTAAAACCGGCAAAAATATGACGAATTTTAGATTGCGTTATGAGCATGTAGAACAAGATGGTTTACAGCCGCCTACCTTGCCAAATGGCACTGCTAATCCAACGGCAACGCAAGACATAAAAGATGCAGAAGCGCTCACACTTCGTAGCTTAATTGGCTGGCAAACAGCCCCCTATAAAAACTTTAGCTTTGCGGCGCAATTGATCAATGTCAGCAAACAAATCGATGATTTCAATGATGGCACCAATGGCATTTTAATCAACGGCGGTACAAACCAAGCCGGAAAAATTGAATACGCTAAAGTAGTTGACCCTGACTTCACAGACATCAATCAACTCTATATTGATTGGACAGGTATTAAAAATACACGTGTCCGCTTGGGTCGCCAAGCAGTGAATTTAGACAATGTACGTTTTATCGGCGACATTGCCTTCCGCCAAATTATGCAAGTGTTTGATGGCGTTTCGGTATTAAATAAATCATTACCCGAGACTGAAATATTTGCAGCCCACTTTGAAGAAGTGACACAAATCACGTCTGTACAGCGTGGAGGAGATTTGGACATTGCCAATGTGCGCTATCGCATCTCTCCAACAGAATTTCTGGTGGGATATGGTTATTTTTCAAATGTGAGTGATTTAGGCTTTGGCAATGCATGGTTTGGTGCCGGCACCCTCAATAATAGTGGTCGCCCTAACTTAACGGCTGACCAGTCAAACAAAACTTTTGGTGTACGTTTGGATGGCACACATCCGTTTAATCCTAACTTTAGAGCGCACTACACTGCTGAGTATGCCAAGCAAACCGACTATGCGGATGGTGACAAACGCATTGATGCACACTATTACAAAGTAGGCGGTGGTTTAGGTTTCGATAACCTTAACTTCCGTATCGACCAAGAGTTGCTGTCTAGCAATGATAGTTTGTACGCATTTCAAACGCCTTATGGCACTAATCACTTGTTTCAAGGCTGGGTAGATAAGTTTTTGGCAACGCCTAGACAGGGCATCAAAGATACGTTTGTGACTGCCACTTACAAATGGGATGACTTTTTATTCTTTGCTGATTATCACCTCATTGATGCTGATGAAGACTTTAATACGGTAGGTGGAGGTGCAACCACTAAAGGTAGCAGGTATGGTAAAGAATGGAATGCATCGGTGATGTACAACGTGAATAAAAACATCATGACTAAATTAGAGTATGGCAAATTTAGTGAAGATGATCATTACGCAGCCACACCCAATGTAGCCAATAACGTTGCAGGGAATCGTGGACGTGTTCGCGATACTGAAAAACTGTGGCTCACTGCCATGTACACCTTCTAACGATACTTAATTTGCACGTATTTCATGTGCAAATAAATAGTGCTGCATATGCACCAAGATGAAACCGGTCTTAGTGCACATGCACTATAAATGGTCATTCTTAACACGGATGACCAGTACTTTTTTAGTAACATCATGTTTTAATTGGCTTTATATAGATGGCTTATATATTGCTAGATGGGGTAAACCAGATAAATTAGGTGCAATATGAAAAAAATGAATTTAGTTGTAGTTGGCAATGGCATGGCAGGGATGCGTGTGGTGGAGGAGCTATTAAAGATAGCACCCGACATCTACGACATCACAGTATTTGGTGATGAACCTTACCCAAATTACAACCGTATTATGCTTTCACCAGTACTTGCTAACGAGCAAACCATCGATGACATCATCTTAAATACACGCGAATGGTATGCAGAAAATAATATCACCCTGCACACTAACGCGCGCGTCAATAAAATTGACCGCGTGAACCGCATTGTGTACGCGGAAGATGGCACCAGCGCTGAATATGATCGCTTGTTGCTCGCCACAGGTTCTAAACCATTCATGTTGCCGCTTCCTGGTGCCTATTTACAGGGCGTTTTGGGCTATCGCGATATTAAAGATACCAATGACATGATTGAAGCAGCTAAACAATATAAGCATGCTGTGGTCATTGGGGGTGGCTTGCTTGGGTTAGAGGCCGCCAACGGTCTTAAAATCCAAGGCATGGATGTCACCGTCGTGCATAAAAACGAATGGTTGCTGGAACGTCAGTTGGACAAAACTGCAGGTAAGATGCTGCAAAAATCCTTAGAAGCTAAAGGCCT